>JAPOJR010000001.1 GCA_029978325.1 Alphaproteobacteria bacterium
GGGATCTGCTCTAACTCTATGAATGGCGAGCAACTTCCCCCGATCAAATGACTCCATTTGATCGGGCGTTACTCTAGCCAATCGGGATATTATCAATCAACCGAGTGTCGCCCAAAAAGGCGGCAGCGAATATCCGGGCGGTTTCGCCGGACGCAAAGTCTGGGCTCAGGTCGGCCTCGCGCCGCGCCTCCAGATAGTCGATGCGGTCAAATCCGGCGGCGAGAATGGCTGACTTGGCCGCCTCCAGCGCCAGAGCCCGGTCCTGGCCGCCACCGATGGCCGAGGCAGCCGCGGTCATGGCGCGATGCATCGCCGGCGCTATGGCCCTTTGTCCAGCCGAAAGGTGCTGATTGCGTGAAGATAGCGCCAATCCATCGGCATCGCGCACCGTGGCGCAGGGGTGAATCTCAATCGGAATGTTCAGGTCGGCAACGAATCGCTGCACCACCTTCAGCTGCTGATAATCTTTTTCGCCGAAGAATGCCCCGTCCGCGCCGGATTGCAGGAACAATTTCGAGCAGACGGTCGCAACGCCATCGAAATGACCCGGCCGCGCGCCACCGCAAAGCCCCGCGCTGACGCCCGAAACGCTGACATTGGTTGCATACCCCTCGGGGTACATTTCTTCCGGGTAGGGACAATACAACAGATGAGCATCCGCAGATGCCAGCTTTGCTGCGTCGCTTTCCTCCGTCCGCGGGTATTTGGCATAATCGGCCGGGTCGTTGAACTGCTTCGGGTTCACGAATAGCGTCGCCACGGCACGGTCATACCGCGCCAGCGCCGCCGCAACCAGGCTAAGATGCCCGGCGTGCAGCGCGCCCATGGTCGGGATCAGGCCGACAGTCAGGCCAGCACCATGCCAGGCGCCGACCTGCGCGCGCAGGTCGGCGACGGTTCGGACAATCGGAACGGATGCGCTCAAAACGCTTTCCTGTATCAAAATGCGGGCCGCAAGATTACCAACCGGCAGCAGCCGCAGCAATGGCGCGATTTGGCAAGCCGGCTCCTAGGCCGGACGGTTCGCCTGCAGGAAACTGCGGATATGGCGAACGGCCATTGGAATGCGCTCCACCGGGTCTTTCCAGGGATACATGCTGACCTGGGCGTTCGGCGCCAGCATCGCTACCTCCATCGCCACCTCATACGGGTGCGGGTCGATATCGTCCGGCAGCACCAGGATCGGCGTCTGGCAACCACGCACGAAATCTCGGGAGACCGTATAAACAAAATCCGGGTTTTTGCGGTACATGGTGGACAGGAAGGCCTCAACGTCGGCCTGGCTCAGATCAGGCCGCTGTTTCAGCAGCTCGGGCGCCCATCCCGTGATATTGCGCTGGAAGAACTGATCGGGGATCGAGGCGCGGTGGCCGCTCGGTTGGGTCATCACGGCAGCGACGACCCGGTCTCCATGCCGGCGCAGCATGTTCCAGTTCATCGGGCCGCCGATGCAAAAGCCCAACAACAGGAATTTGTCGATACCCAGGTGGTCCATCAGGCCGATCTGGTCGTCGGTGTGGGCATCCCATGGGCGATCGATCTCCAGGGGGCCGGTGGACTTGCCGGTGTTGGCATTACGGTGGTCAAGCGCAATTACCCGGAATTCGTTCGAGAACTCTTTGAGGGGATTGAACGGATGGCTGGCGCTTAGCCCGGCCACCGTACCGTTCAGGCCGCCGCCGGGAACGATCAGCAACGGGAAGCCTGAGCCGGCTTCTTCGTAATAGACGCGGGTTTGGCCGTGTTCGTAGAAAGGCATGGGGATTTTCTCCTTAAGGTTTGGACAGAGCCTAGCCCGGCTCTGTCCAATGGGCTAGGCGGAAGCGGCGAGCCGCATTAGCATTTGCCATGGTGGTCCTCGGCCCGCCCGCTCATCCGGCAGGATCCGGGGCGCGATTTTTCCAAATCAGGAATTGGTCCCATGAACAAGCAACGCAATCCCGCCACCATGGCCGCCCCCATCGGTCCATTCTGCCATACCTCGGAAGTGCCGGCGGGCTCCCGCATTCTCTACATTTCCGGGCAGGTCGGCATGAAGCCGGATGGCTCCATCCCGGAGAGCATTGAGGAGCAGGCAGAGGCCACCTGGGCCAATATCGAGGCCTGTCTCGCCGATGCGGGCATGAGCGTTGCGGACCTGGTCAAGATTACCACATTCGTCGTCCGGCCCGAGGACCTGCCGGCGGCTGGCAAAGCCCGCGCGGCCCATCTGGGCGATGCGCGGCCGACGTCCTCCACCGTCATCGTCAGCGCGCTCGTCGTGCCGAGCCTGCTGATCGAGATTGAGGCGGTTGCGGCGGCTAAAGCCTGACGTCCGCCACCCCGCGCCCGAAATCGGCTTGAGATCGGCGCGCGCAGCCCATACTCTCCTGCCCGAGACTGAGTTTCCCGGAACGGAGGAAATGCCATGGACCAACGCGACCTGAAGCCGGTGACCGGCCCCCGCGTGTGGCGCGGCGAAGACATGGCGGCGCGGAGCGGCGAGTGGACCTATACCCTGTCGCCGTCCGAGATTGCCGAACTGGACGCGGCGGTCGCCACGGTCGATGCGCAGGGGCTGGACGTGCTCGACATCCGGCGGGAGGGCTTCCCGCTGCCGACCCTCGGCCAGAAACTCGGGCAAATTCAGGACGACCTGCAGCATGGCGTCGGCTTCGCCATGATCCGCGGCGTGCCGGTGGAGCGGTACAACCGGAAGCAGGCGGCCATCGCCTATTTCGGCATCGGCACGTATCTGGGCGAGGCGGTCTCGCAGAACGCGCGGGGCCATGCGCTCGGCCATGTCTATGACCTGGGGGTGGACGCCACCCTGCCGCTCGGCCGCGGCTACCAGACCTCGCAAAAGCTGAACTTCCACACGGACCCCGCCGACATTGTCGGCCTGCTCTGCCTGAAAAAGGCGAAGGCCGGCGGGCTCAGCAGCATTGTCAGCTCCGGCGCAGTGTTCAACGCCATGCTGGAGCGGCGGCCGGACCTGGTGCAGGTGCTGACGGAGACGCTCTACCGCGACCGCCGCGGTGAAATCCCGGACGGCTGCGAGCCGTGGTACCGCCTGCCGGTGTTCAACTTCCGCGACGGCAACATGACCACCAACTATGTGCGCAGCACCATCGAGAAAGCCCAGCGCTTCGAGGAGGTGCCTCGCCTGACGGAAACGCAGCGCGAGGCCTTTGCCCTGCTGGAGGAAATCGCCGCCGACCCGCGCATGGTGCTGAGCATCGCGTTCGAGCCCGGCGACATCCAGTTCCTGAACGACCACTACATCATGCACTCGCGCACGGCCTATCAGGACTATGAGGAGCCGGAGAAGCGCCGCCACCTGCTGCGCCTCTGGCTGGCCGCCGACGCCGGGCCGCCGCTCGCCGATGCCTATTACGAGTTCATGGGCAAGACGGCGTCCGGCCGCCCGAACGGCTACCTGATGCCGGGCGTAACGCTGACGGCACCGCTGACGCCGGAAGACGGCGGGCCGGGCGATATCGCGCTTAGAAAGGCAGCGACCGCGGCGGAGTGAGGGGGCTCAGCCGCCCCGCGGCCCCACCACCCGGAACACCTCGGTCGGCTGGCGGATGCCTTTGAAGGTCATTTCGCCGGTGGATTCGGCTTCGAAGTCGTCCTCCACCGCCGTATAGGCGCGGGGGCTGAGCAGGATTTCGCCGTCCTCGGCATGATCGCAGAGGCGGGCGGCCATGTTCACTGCCGAGCCATTGGCGGTGTAGTCGAAGCGGCCCTCCGACCCCACCATGCCGACCGTGGCGTAGCCGAGCGAGACGCCGACGCCGAAGCCCAGGCGGTGGCCGAGCCGTTTCCAGCGCTGGCAGATCTCCGCCATCTTCTCCCGCATGGCGAGGGCGAGGCGGAGCGCGTCGCCCGCCGGGTCGTCGCAGGGGAAGGGATCGTTGAAAATCACCATGATGCCGTCGCCCCAGCGATGATCGACGCCCGCGCCATGTGCGTTGATCAGCTTGCCCATCTCTTCGTGATAGGTCTGGAGGAATTCGATGGTCTCCTCCGGCTCCGCCGTCTCGCAGAAGGCGGTGAAGCCGCGGATATCGCAGAACAGAATGCCGATCAGCGCCCGGTGGCTGGAGAGAATGTTCTCATCGCCGGACGAGACCACCGCATCCGCCACCGCCGGCGAGAGAAAGCGCTTCAGGCGCCCCATCCGCTCGATCTCGCCCACCTGCTCCTCCACCCGGTCGCCGAGTTCAGTGTTGAGGGCTTCTAGGGCGCGGAACTGGCGGACGTTCTCAATGGCGATGACGGCCTGGGCGGCGAAGGTCTCCAGCAGCGTGATCTCCCGCTCGGCAAACCGCTCAACCCGTTGCCGGTACAGCACGAAAGAGCCAATGGCGGTGTCGCCGCTGCGAAGGGGAATGACCAGTTGGGTGCGCATTCCTTCATCATCGACGACTATGCGCCGGATGCTATCGCCGGCGCGGTATAGCTCCTCCTCTCGCATGTCTTCCGTGTGAATGGTTCTGTTTTCGCGGACTGCTAGCGCGGTGTTTTGTTGGGAGTCGAGTGGGACCGAGGAAACACCCACCTCAAACACGCTCAGCTTCTTCCCCGCGTAGGCTGCGAGGACCATGGTGTCCGAGTCTTCCTGCATCATGGCCAAAAGGCACATGTCCACACGGCAAAGCCTGCGCGAGCTTTCCAGAATTGTATCGAACACCGGGCGTTCGTCGGCGCGTGAGCCGGAAATCACTTGCAGGATTTCACGGTTTGCCGCCTCCCGCTCCAGGCGGGTCTGGAGTTCGCGGAATTGTCGGACGTTTTCGATAGCGATGACGGCTTGGGCGGCGAAGGTTTCCAGCAGGGCGATCTGGTCAGAGCTAAATGGCTTTTCTTCGAACCGACGCAACGAAATTGCCCCGATTGCCCGTCCGCCCGACACCAACGGTACAGCCAACAAAATCCGGACGCCCTCGCCATCATACAAGCGGTGATAATAGTCGTCGCGTTCGGCGTAGAGGTCGGTATTTGTTAAATTCTCATGAACAACGCGCACTTCTCGGATTGCCACCGCGCCCACACTATCGCGGCTAAGCGAGATTTTGGTGCCGATCCTGAAAGTCTTATACGGGTCGCCCGAGATCGCTCGGGGAACGTAGTATTCTCTCGCGTCATCGACCAAACTTAACAGCGCATTTGGCGAACCACACAGCTTCGCAGCACTCTCGAGCAATACGTCGAACACCGGCTGTTCATCATCCTGGTGCTGACTGATAACGGACAGGATTTCCCGCGTCGCCGCTTCCCGCTCCAGCCGGGTCTGGAGTTCGCGGAACTGGCGGACGTTCTCAATCGCGATGACGGCTTGCGCGGCGAAGGTCTCCACCAAGGCGGCATCGGCAATGGTGAATGGCCGGACCTCGCGGCGGCTCAGCAGGATGCAGCCGATGGCTTCCTCGCCATTGAGCAGCGGCACGTAGAGGCGGCTGCGCAGTCCTTCCTCCTCCACCAGGCGCACCGTGTTCGGCAGCCCTTGCCTGTACTGATCGGTCTCCGCCAAGTCGGCTATGTTGGCGGTGCGGGCGTCAAGGATGGTTTGCGCGATCAGCGACGGCGGCTCCAGCGCGTGCTGCTGGCCGAGCGTCCAAGAACGCACCTCCTCGCCATGGAAGGCGGTATCGATGAAGACGCTTCTGGACTCGTCAACCAGCACGAGCCAAGCCATTGGCGCACCGCAGAGCCGGGCTGCCCGTTCCAGTATCGTATCGAATACCGGCTGCTCGTCGTCGCGCGAGCGTGAGATGACGTGGAGGATTTCCTTGGACGCCGCCTCCCGCTCCAGCCGTGTCTGGAGTTCGCGGAACTGGCGGGCGTTCTCGATGGCGATGACGGCTTGGGCGGCGAAACTCTGCACAAGGGCGATCTCGTCGTCGCTGAAGGGAGCGACTTCCTTGCGGCTCAGGCCGATGGTGCCAACCGCTTCACCGCCGACGGTAAGCGGAACGAACAGGATCGTCCGGATGCCGCCAACATCCGCGATGGTGCGGGCAATTGGGTGGCCCGCTTTATAGGCCTCGCCTTCCCGCACATCATGCAGATGGTAAATCCGGTTCTCCAATAGAGCCCGCGCCGACAAACGCTCCGGGTCAAGCGGTCTCATTTCGGTGAAGCTAGCGCCCCCAAATTCATCACCGTAGCTGGCAGCGAGCGCATATTGGGTCTTGTCCTCGCTTGCGATCAGCAGGTCCCCGCGGGAGGCATGGCACAGGCGCGCCGCATGCTCGACGATTACGTCAAAGACAGGTGTTTCATCATCCCGGCTCTGGCTGATGACGGACAGGATTTCCCGCGTTGCCGCCTCCCGCTCCAACCGGGTCTGGAGTTCACGGAACTGGCGCACGTTCTCAATGGCGATGACGGCTTGGGCGGCGAAGGTTTCGAGGAGGGCGATGTGTTCATCTTCATAGGGAAGTACTTCCCGCCGGCTGAGCGTGAGGCAGCCGATTGCGATACCATCCTTCAAGAGCGGCACGGTCAACTGAGTGCGCAGGCCTTCCCGCTGAGCCAATTGGACCTGAACAGGACTGGCCGCATTCTCCCTGATATCGGCGATATGCACCGTGGAGCCTTGGTTGATGGCTTTTGCAAGGTTCGAGGTTGAATCGAGCGGCATGCGGAAGCTAGGCTCTATGGAAGGTACATTCTCTCCCCAATTGGCGGCCACCGCAAAGTGCGTGCGTTCAGCTTCGACCAAATACAAGCGGGCCATCGGAGACGGGCACAGGCGAGCGGCATTCTCCAGAATGAAATCGAACACCGGAGTCTCGTCATCGCGGCTTTGGCTGATGACCGAGAGAAGTTCCCGCGTGGCCGCCTCATGCTCCAGCCTTGTCTGGAGTTCGCGGAACTGGCGGGCGTTCTCGATGGCGATGACGGCCTGGTCGGCGAAGGTTTCCAGCAGTGCAACTTGGTTCGGTGCGAAAGGTACTGGCTCGGCTTTGCGCAAAGAGATCGCGCCGATTGCCCGCCCACCGGAAATCAGCGGCACGCCTAGCAGCGTTCTGATCCCCTCTCTATCCACCAACTGCCGCCGTAACGGATCACCTTGCCTGTAAAGGTCGGTGTTCGGCAGGTCCGCCTCTTGGACAACGCGGGCCTCACGCACTGAGGTATGCACTACGTTTGGGGCGGAGAGCGGGAATTTCGTGCCGATCTCGATCTCTTTGTATTGTTCCCCCCAACCCGCCGTGTAGATGAGATTTTCCTGAGATTCATCAACAAGCACGAGCGCAGCGTTTGGCGAACCGCAAAGTGTTGCCGCAGCCTTCAGGATTGCCTCAAACACCGGCTGCTCGTCATGTCGTGACCGGGCGACAACGCGCATGATTTCGCGCGTTGCGTCCGTGTAGGCGCGCAGCGTGGCGGGGCCATCGTCAGCGGCCATAATTTGTGGACTAGCGGGTCCGTCGGACAAAGGGCGTTCCCCAGAGCTTGAGCGCTTCAGCGCAAAGCATAGCCGCACTGCGACCGCACCGCTACCCGGCGCAGATCCATCGTTCCGGTTTACAACACTGGTGGCCTGATTAAAGGTTACGCCAACATTGCAAGCGCCGCCTTATCCGTCCGGGAGCCGCCTCTTATGTCCGAGCCCTATCTCTACGACTTCATGAACGTGGACCGCGCCTACAAGAGCGCCGTCGCCAGCTACCGCCCGCAAATCCCGGCGGATTTCAACTTCGCCTATGACGTGATCGACCGCCAGGGCCGCGACCACGACAAGACCGCCGTCATCGCCATTTCCGGCGATGGCCAGACCGTGCGCGAGGTCTCCTATTCCCAGATGTCGGAGAATTCGTCCCGCTTCGCCAACGGCCTCGCCGGCCTCGGCATGCAACAGGGGGACTTTGTCTGCCTGATCGGCAGCCGTATCCCGGAGTGGTACGACGCGCTGTTCGGCGCCATGAAGATCGGCGCGGTCTCCATGCCGGGCACGACGCTGCTGACCGCCAAGGACATCGCCTACCGGGTCAACCACTCGGGCGCGACCGGCGTGATCGTGACGCCGGAGCATTGCGAGAAGGTGGACGCCATCCGCGCCGAATGTCCAACGCTGAAATACTTCGTCGTCATCGGCCCGGCCCCCTCCAATCCAAACGGGCCCGGCTGGACCTCGTCCTACGAGATGTGCGCGGCGGCCTCTCCGGTGATGGAGAAACGTGTGGCGGTGAAATCCTCCGACATGATGATGGCCTATTTCACCAGCGGCACCACGGCGCTGCCGAAGATGGTGCCGCGCGACTTCGCCTATGGCCTGGCCCACGCCTCGACCGCGCTGTTCTGGATGGACCTCCGCCGCGACGACGTGCACTGGACGCTGACCGATACCGGCTGGGCCAAGGCCGCCTGGGGCATGCTGTTCCCGCAATTCCTGATCGGCTGCTCCGTCGTGTTGTTCGACGGCGCCGGCTTCGATCCGGTGCTGCATCTGGAGATCATAAAGAAGCTGCGCGTCTCCACCTTCTGCGCGCCGCCGACGGCCTACCGCATGTTCGCGCAGATGGACCTGACCCAGTTCGACCTCTCGTCCGTGCGCCGCTCCATGGGCGCCGGCGAGCCGCTGAACCCGGAGGTCATCCGCTACTGGCGCGACCAGACCGGCACCACGATTGCGGATGGCTATGGCCAGACCGAGACCATCAACATCATCGCCAACTTCCCGGACCAGCCGGTCAAGCCCGGCTCCATGGGCCAGCCGGTGCCGGGCATCGACATGCGCGTGGTCGATGACGAGGGCAAGGAACTGCCGCCCGGCGAGATCGGCCATATCGCCTGCAAAATCACCGACCCCTACCCGCCCGGCCTGTTCGAGGGCTACTACACCGGCGGCGAGCCGGACCGGAAGGCGTTCCGCAACGGCTATTACTACACCGGCGACACCGCCACGCGGGACGAGGATGGCTATTTCTGGTTCGTCGGCCGCGCGGACGACCTGATCGGCTCTGCCGGCTACCGCATCAGCCCGTTCGAGGTTGAAAGCGCCCTGCTGGAGCACCCCGCCGTCGCCGAAAGCGCCGTCATCGGCGAGCCGGACCAGATGCGCGGCCAGATCGTGGCGGCCTATATCATCCTCGCCAAAGGCTACGTTGGCTCGCCGGAACTGGCCCAGGAAATCCAGGAATTCTGCAAGGACCTGACCGCCCCCTACAAATACCCGCGCCGGGTGTATTTCGTGACAGAACTGCCCAAGACCATCAGCGGCAAAATCCGCCGGGTGGAGTTGCGCGGCGAGGGCTGAACGTGGGCAAAGCGCCGCCCGCCAACCAAACGCTGGCGGGCGGTACAGGCATCAGGCGTTCTTGATGGTCAGCCCGGCATCCACGGGCAAGGCCACGCCGTTGATATAGCTGGCAGCCGGCAGGACTAGGCTCAGCGTGCCGTGCGCCACCTCTTCCGGGTCGGCATAGCGGGCAATCGGGATGCGACGACGGGCGAATTTCTGCTTGGCGTCTTCTGGATACTTTTCGGTCATGCCGGTGCGGATCGCGCCGGGGCAGATGCAATTGACCGTAATGCCTTCCTTGCCCAACTCCACCGCCAGCGAGCGCGTCAGGCCGATCACCGCGTGCTTGGTCGAGGTGTAAGGACTGATGGACGGCGTCGCGCCCAGGCCCTCGGTCGAGGCGATGTTCACCACCCGGCCGCCTGTCTCGCACCGGCGCAGCCATGGCAATGCCGCCCGGATGGTATAGGTGTGAGCGGTGATGTTCACCGCCACCGCGCGCGTCCATTGCGCATCGTAGTCATCGGAGTCGATAGGCGCGCGGACGGAAATGCCGGCATTGTTCACCAGGATATCCAACCCGCCGAACCGCCCGGCGACCGCCGCCACCACCTGATGCACCGCGGCCTTGTCCGCCACGTCCAGCGCCCAGGCCTGCGCCGAGCCGCCGGCAGCCCGGATCGCCTGCGCGGTGGCCTCCGCCGTATCGCCATTGATATCGCAACAGGCGACATGCGCCCCTTCGTCGGCAAACAGATAGGACGTCGCCCGGCCCATGCCGGAACCGGCGCCCGTGACCATCGCCACCTTGCCGGCGATCGAACGGGAAAGCTTGCTGAGCCGCGCCATCGCGCATTCCTCCTGTTACCTGATTTTACCGCAGTCTCCGGCGGTGCGCATCGCCGATCATAACCGCCCGGCGCGCAGCAGGAAATGCCCCCGGCACATCCGCGTTAGAGCCCCGTTAAGCATAAACTTTGTAGCCTGGGGACCTCTTTGGCCAAAAAGGAATCGACTATGGCCCGCCATCGGAAACTGGACCCGAATTCCGCGCTCTCCCGCGAGGCGCTGGAAACCCTTCTCGACCTGGTCGAAATCCGGCTGGGGTGCGTGGAAGTATACGACCGCGAAGACGCGCGGGAGCTGAAGCAACTGGAAAAGACCCGCGACCAGTTGAATGGCATGCTAGGCATCGGCACCCAGAGGGCAACATCTGCCGCCCTCCCCCTGCGAGACCGGGTGCCGGCCTGACTAACCGTCGAGTTTCGGCTTCAACAACTGGTTTACCAGGGCCGGGTTGGCCTTGCCCTGGGTCGCCTTCATCACCTGACCGACAAAGAAGCCGAACAGCTTGTCCTTGCCGCCGCGGTAGTCGGCCACCTTGTCTGCGTTCTTCGCCATCACCTCGTCAATGATCGCCTCGATCGCGCCGGTGTCGGTGATCTGGACCAGGCCCTTTTCCTCGACGATGGCGGCTGCGTCCTTACCGCTCTCGATCATCGCCTCGAACACGTCCTTGGCGATGCGGCCGGAGATGGTGTTGTCGGAGATCAGGTCGACCAGCCCGCCCAGCTTCTCGGCACCGATGGGCGCGTTGGTGACATCGAAGCCTTCCCGATTGAGGTAGGCGAAGTAATCGCCGGTGATCCAGTTGGTCGCCAGCTTGGCATCGCGGCCTTTCACCACCGTTTCAAAGAAATCGGCGGTGGCCTGGTCCGCGGTCATCACCCAGGCGTCGTAGTCGGCGATGCCATAGTCTTTGACAAAGCGGGCGCGCTTGGCGTCGGGCAATTCCGGCATGCCGGCGCGGATGCGCTCGATGAATTCATCCTCAAGACGAAGCGGCAGCAGGTCCGGATCCGGGAAATAGCGGTAATCGTGGGCGTCTTCCTTCGACCGCATCGACCGCGTCTCGCCCTTGTTCGGGTCATAGAGGCGGGTCTCCTGCACCACCTCGCCGCCATTCTCGATCAGGCGGATCTGACGGCGCGCCTCATACTCGATGGCCTGGCGGACAAAGCGGATGGAGTTGACGTTCTTCACCTCGCAACGCGTGCCCAACTCATCGCCCGGATGCCGCACCGAGACGTTGATATCGCAGCGCATCGAGCCCTGATCCATGTTGCCGTCACAGGTGCCGAGATAGCGCAACACCTGTCGCAGCTTGGACAGGTAGGCGGTCGCCTGCTCACCGGAGCGCATGTCGGGTTCGGACACGATTTCCATCAACGCGGTGCCCGACCGGTTCAGGTCGATATAGGACTGGGTCGGATGCTGGTCGTGGATCGACTTGCCGGCGTCCTGCTCCACATGCAGGCGGGTGACGCCGATCCGCTTTGGCACTTCGCCTTCCGGCTCGATATCGATATAGCCGCCGGTGACGATGGGGTGCTCAAACTGGCTGATCTGATAACCCTGCGGCAGGTCCGCGTAGAAGTAATTTTTGCGGTCGAAGCGCGAGTATTTGTTGACCGTGCCGTTGATACCCAGCCCAGTCAGCACCGCCTGCTCAACGCAATGCTCATTCAGGACCGGTAACATGCCAGGGAAGGCGGCATCGACCAGCGAAACCTGCGTGTTCGGCTCCGCGCCGAAGGCGACAGGCGCGCCGGAAAACAGCTTGGCGTTCGAGATGACCTGGGCATGCACCTCCAGCCCGATCACGATCTCCCATTCGCCGGAGTCACCTTTGAGCAATTTGGGGTGTTCTAATAGTTCAGCCATTGTTCATTCTCATTCAGTCCGTCGTTTGCCAGCCCATGGCCGATCGTATGCCAATTCTGCGCCACTCTGGGTTGCTTCGTTGCTGCGCGCCTCGCAATGACGAGGGAGGTTAATACCCGGCCGGACGGGCGGAGAAGCCCGCTGCCTCTTCCAGCGCCTGAGCGACCTGGACCAAGGTGACCTCGTCGAACGGCTTGCCAATCAGATGCAGGCCCAAGGGCAGCCCCTCGTCGCTCAGGCCGCCCGGCACCGAGATCGCGGGCAGGCCGGCCATGCTGGCGGGGACGGTGAACACGTCGTTCAGGTACATCTGCACCGGATCGTCCTGCTTTTCGCCCAGGGCGAACGCCGCGCTGGGGGCAGTCGGCGTCAGGATGGCGTCGACCTGCTCGAATGCCTGCGTGAAGTCGCGCAGGATCAGCGAGCGGACCTTCTGCGCCTTCAGGTAGTAAGCATCGTAGTAGCCGGCGCTCAGCACGTAGGTGCCGATCATGATGCGGCGCTTCACCTCGGCGCCGAAACCCTCGGCGCGGGTGTTCTCATACATCTCTTTCAGGTCTTTGCCCGGTACGCGCAGGCCATAGCGCACGCCGTCATACCGCGCCAAGTTCGAGGACGCCTCGGCCGGGGCGATGATGTAGTAGGTCGGCAAGGCGTATTTGGTGTGCGGCAGGCTGATCTCGACCACGTCGGCGCCCTGGGCGCGCAGCCAGTCGGCGCCTTGGTGCCAGATGCGGTCGATTTCCGCGGGCATGCCGTCCACCCGGTATTCCTTCGGCACGCCAATCTTCAGGCCCTTAACGCCGGCGCGCAGTTTTTCCGCAAAGTTCGGGGTGTCATAAGGGGCGCTGGTCGAATCCTTTGGATCGTGCCCAGCCATGACCTGCAGCATCGTCGCTGCGTCTTCGACCGTGCGGGTCATCGGGCCGGCCTGGTCCAAAGACGAGGCGAAGGCGACGATACCCCAGCGCGAGCAACGGCCATAGGTCGGCTTCAGGCCAACGATGCCGCAGAAACTGGCCGGCTGGCGGATGGAGCCGCCAGTGTCGGTTCCCGTTGCGGCAATGGCGATGCGGGCAGCCACTGCTGCTGCCGACCCGCCGGACGAGCCGCCCGGCACGCGCTGGCGGTTGTCGCCGCCGCCCGCGACCCAGGGGTTGGTCACCGGGCCAAAATAGCTGGTGATATTGGCCGAGCCCATCGCGAACTCGTCCAGGTTCGCCTTGCCCAGCATGACCGAGCCGCCGGCCTTGAGCTTGCCGGACACCGTGCTCTCATAGGGCGGCACGAACGGCTCCAGGATGTGACTGCCCGCGGTCGACCGCACGCCTTCGGTGCAGAACAGATCCTTCATGGCGATGGGCACGCCGTCCATCGGCCCGGCGCTCTCGCCCTTGGCGCGGCGTGCGTCGCTGGCGTCGGCATCGGCCAAGGCGCGCTCCGGCGTCTCGGTGATGAAAGCGTTCAGGGCCTTGTGCTGGGCCATTGCGTCGATATGCGCTTGCGCCAGCTCCCGGGCGGAGAAGTCACCGGAGTCCAAGCCGGCGCGAGCCCCGGCAATCGTGAGATCGGTCAGACCACTCATCACTCAACCACCTTCGGCACGGTGTAGAAGCCCAACGCGCCTTCCGGCGCGTTCGAGGTAACAACCTCGGCATAGCCGCCATCGCTCACCTTGTCCGCGCGCAGCGGCAATGGGAAGTCGCCGACTCCGGTCATCGGCTCGACGCCATCGACATTCACCTCGTCCAAATGCTCGACGAATGTGATAATAGCGGACAGGTCTGTCGCCCAGGCTTGCAGTTCGTCGTCTGTAACCTTAATGCGAGCCAGATTGGCGATGCGTGCCACCGTCGCCTGATCCAACGCCATGCTGCGTTCCTTATCGTCTGTAACTGTGATTCACTTGGGAGGGCCCCGCCCATCTCTAGCCGCCAAACCCGGATTTGCAAGCCCGCCGACCTGGCCGGGCTGCCACGTCACACGCGAATTGTGGGGCTGGATGTCGGCAGCCACAAGATCGGCGTCGCTTTGTCCGACCCCGGCCGCCGCATCGCCTCGCCTGCCGGCGTGGTCCGCCGCGCCAAACGATTCTTCGAAACGGCCGAGCGTCTGGCTGAATTCTGGAAGGGCGAGGCCGTTGCCGGCATCGTGGTCGGCATGCCGTTGAACCAGGATGGCAGCCAGGGCCCGCGCGCCCAGTCCAGCCGCCAGTTCGCCCATAACCTGGCCGAACATTTCGGCCTGCCCGTAGCGCTCTGGGACGAGCGCTTTTCCTCTGTCGCAGCAGAACGGCTGCTGCTGGAGGAGGCCGACCTGTCGCGCACGCGCCGCCAGGAACTGGTGGACCAGACCGCGGCGGCATTCATCCTGCAAGGCTGCCTCGACTTTCTGATGAAGCCGCTGGTGCAGGAGATCGAGGACGAGGACACCGAGGGCGGCCCAGGCGCGGAGCCCGGCGAAACGTGCTGAGCGTCGCACTGGCTATTCTGCCGATCATCATCGCCATCGCTGTCGGCTATGTCCTGAAGGTGCGCGGTGTCCCGGCCGCGGCCTGGGCCGCTGCGGAAAAGAGCGTGTTCTATGTCTTTTTGCCGGCATTGATGGTGCACCACGTCTCGGTGCGCGATGTCGCCGTCGCCGAGGTGCTGGCGATGCTGCTGCCGATTTGCGGCATTATCATCGGCCTGGGGGTTATCGGCTATTGGAGTGCCCGCTGGCTCACCCGTAGCCCGCCACCCACCGCAGCGTCGGTGCATCAGGGCTCGATCCGGTTGAATGGCGTTGTCATGATCGCGCTGGTGCCAGCGCTGCTGGGCGAGGCGGTCTGGCCCTATATCGTCGTGATGACCTCTGTTTGGCCAGCGCTCTCCAACACCACCTCGATCATCGTTTTCGCCAATGCCGCAGGCTTGAACCGCTCGCCGCGCAAGATGGCCCTGGCCATTATCAAGAACCCGGTGGTGATCGCGGTCGCGCTTGGGACGGCATTCAACATGGCCGGGCTGGGCCCGTTCATCGCGGCGCTGGGAGTGTTCAAGCTGTTAGGGAACGCGGCGTTGCCGGTGGGCTTGCTGGCGGCGGGCGCGGCACTGGAATTCGCCAGCCTCCGGTCCTCCGGCCCGCCCACTCTTTTGGCTACTGTGTTGAAGCTTGCCGCGATGCCGGCGTTGATGTGGGTGATCTGCGATGCTCTGGGCCTGTCGCTGCTGATCACCCAAGTGATGGTGATCTCATCGGCGCTGCCGTGTTCGCCCAGCAGTTATGTGCTGGCCAGCCAGATGGGCGGCGACGGCAGGACAATGGCCAGCACCATCACGTTGCAGCACGTGGTGGGAATGATGAGCGTGGCGCTGGTGGCTGGCTGGATGCTGACGCTTTAGGCGCGCTTGCGCCCGTCTCGCGTCCGGCGTAAATCCAGCCCTATGGCCGATATCATCTTCCCGCACCAGCACATCCTTGGCATCGAGGGCATGGGTCCCGATGCCATCTCCACGATTCTCGATCTTTCCGAGAGTTACGTCGATCTGAACCGGCAGCGGGACAAGAAGCGCAGCGACCTGCGCGGCCGCACGGTGATCAACGTGTTCTTCGAAAGCTCGACCCGCACGCGCACCTCGTTCGAACTGGCCGGCAAGCGGCTAGGGGCGGACGTGATCAACATCGCGGTAGAGGCCAGCGCCATCAACAAGGGCGAGACGCTGCTGGACACCGCCATGACGCTGAACGCCATGCATCCGGACGTGTTGGTGGTGCGCCATCCCTATTCCGGCGCAGTCCAGCTGATCTCTGAAAAGGTGGAATGTGCGGTGGTCAATGCCGGCGATGGCTGGCACGAGCATCCTACCCAGGCTTTGCTGGACGCGCTTACAATCCGGCGGCGGGTCGGCAAGCTGGCCGGGCTGAATGTGGCGATCTGCGGCGATGTCGCACACAGCCGGGTCGCCCGCTCCAACATTCTGTTGCTGCACACCATGGGGGCATTCGTGCGCATCGTTGCGCCGCCAACCCTGGTGCCGGCCGATGCGGCCAAGCTGGGGGTCGATGTCTATCATGACATGGCGGAGGGCCTGAAAGATGCGGACATCGTCATGATGCTGCGCATCCAGACCGAGCGCATGCGTGGCTCGCTGTTCCCGTCGCAACGGGAATATTTCCGCTATTTCGGATTGGATGCCGAAAAGCTGAAAGCGGCCAAGCCCGACGCGTTGATCATGCACCCGGGCCCGATGAACCGCGGCATCGAGATCGACTCCGACGTGGCGGACGATATCAACCGCTCGGTCATCCCGGAGCAAGTGGAAATGGGCGTGGCGGTGCGCATGGCCTGCCTCGACCTTCTGACCCGCAACGTGATCGCCAATTTCGACGACGACAGCAGCAAGGGGGGAGCCGCCTGATGCGCCGCGCCTTCGTCAATGCCCGTCTGCTCGACCCGGCTTCCGGCCTGGACCAGAAAGGCGGCCTGCTGGTTCTAGGTGAATCCATCGCCGATATCGGCCCGCACATCCGGCCGGGCCAGTTAGCACCGGACATCGAATGGGTCGATTGCCATGGCCATTGCCTGGCGCCCGGCCTGGTCGACATGCGCACCCAGTTCCGCGAGCCGGGCGAAGAGCATAAGGAGACGCTGGACAGCATCTCTCGCGCTGCAGCAGCCGGCGGCATCACCGCCCTGGTCGGCCTGCCGAACACTCGGCCGGTTATCGACGATGTGGCCGTGGTCGAGTTCGTGGCCCGCCGCGCGCGCGAGGTGAAGCTGGTCAAGATCTTCGTCTATGGCGGCGTTACCAAGGGCCTGGACGGCAAGCAATTGGTGGAGATGGGCCTGTTGCGCGAGGCGGGTGCGCTGGCCTTTACCGATGGTCTGCATGCGGTGCGCAACGCCCAGGTGATGCGCAACGCGCTGTCCTATGCCAAGGCGTTCGACGCGCTGATCATCCAACATCCGGAAGACCCGGACCTGGCCGATGGCGGCCACATGAACGAGGGCGAGTTGGCGACCCGCCTGGGCCTGGCCGGCATCCCGACTGCGGCTGAGTCGGTTCTGCTAGAGCGCGACCGTCGGCTGGTAGCTCTGACCGGCGGCCGCTATCACGCCGCCCACGTCTCGTCGGCGGAAGGATTGGCGGTGATCCGCCGGGCCAAGGCCGAGGGCCTGCGCATGACGGCGGATACCGCCCCGCCCTATTTCGCGCTGAACGACCTGGAGGTGCAGGGCTATCGCACCTTCGCCAAGGTCTCGCCGCCGCTGCGCTCCGAGGACGACCGGCTGGCGGTAGTCGAGGCATTGCAGGACGGCACCATCGACGTCATCGCCTCGGACCACGCACCGCATGACCAGGAATCGAAGCGTATTCCGTTCGCCCAGGCCGAGCCGGGCATGGTTGGCGTTGAGACGCTGCTGCCGCTGGCCCTGGAACTGTATCACAAGGGCCAACTGCCGCTGCTGGACCTGTTGCGCAAGATGACGGTGGCACCAGCCGCGCTGCTGGGCCTGCCGCTAGGCACACTAGGGGTCGGCAAGCCGGCAGACCTGGTGCTGTTCGACCTGGACCGGCCTTGGCGGCTGGATGTCAAGGGCGGGGTCGGCAAATCGAAGAATGCCCCGTACGACGGCCGCCCGGTTCAAGGCCAGGTACGGATGACCGTGGTGGACGGACGCATCGTTTATCAGGTGCCGGAGAACTGACCGATGCCAGACCTGCTGGGCGACGCCTTCTATCAATGGCCGTTCTACGCAGGGTTGGTTCTGGCCTATCTGCTGGGATCAGTGCCATTCGGCCTCATACTGACACGCCTGGCCGGGCTGGGCGACATCCGTAAGGTCGGCAGCGGCAATATCGGCGCGACCAACGTACTGCGCACCGGCAACAAGCCCTTGGCGCTAGCCGTGTTGCTGCTGGATGGCGGCAAGGGCGCGGCCGCGGTGGCCCTGGCCTGGCGATTCGGCCCGGATATGGCGGTTTTCGCCGCTGCTGGCGCGGTGCTGGGCCATTGCTTTCCCGTATGGTTGCGCTTTAAGGGCGGCAAGGGAGTTGCGACGACGCTGGGCGTATTGCTGGCGCTGAACCTATGGGTCGGCGCTGCCGCCTGCCTGACCTGGCTTGCCGCCGCATTGCTGTTCCGGATTTCTTCGCTGGCCGCCTTACTGGCAATGATGGCGGCACCGATCGCAGCCCACGTGCTCAGCTTACCGCATATCCGAGATGTTGCCGTACTGATCGCTGCGTTGGTCATCGCGCGACATCACGCGAATATACGCCGCCTGCTGAAACGCGAAGAGCCACGGATCGGCAAAAAGTAACGCCCGAACCTGCGTTAGCGCTTCGTTAACCAATTTTGCCGGATCGTATCGTCAGACGCCCCCTGAAACACCCTGGGCGGGATGGAGGGTTCCATCGAATACGCATCCGACGTTGGCGAGCGGCGGGCCCGCCTGCAATTGGCGCGTAGCCATGGCATTGGCCCCCAACGCTTCCGCAGCTTGATCGACCGGTTCGGTTCGGCTGTCGAGGCGCTGAAACGGACCAGCTATATCCGACAGCGCCTCGGCCAGGACTGGAAGGCCGCTTCGCTGGACCAGATCATCGCCGAAGGAAAAGCACTGAAGGCCATGGGCGGCCGGTTCCTGTTGCTGGGTGACCCCGAGTACCCGCATCTGCTTGCCCATACCGGTTCGCCGCCGCCCGTCATCTCCGTTCTCGGCCAGGTGGGCATCCTGCAAAAACGCGCCGTCGCGATCGTTGGCGCCCGAAACGCTTCGGCTGCGGGCGTCCGCATGGCTGAAAATCTGGCAGGGGCCTTGGGTGTTCACGGCCTTGTGATCGTGTCCGGCCTAGCCCGTGGCATCGATGGCGGCGCCCACCGCGGCGCGCTGAACAGCGGCACGGTTGCGGTCATGGCCGGTGGACTCGACAAAATCTATCCGGCGGAACACGCGCAACTGGCTGAGACTATCGCAGCCTCAGGGGCGGTGATCAGCGAAATGCCGCTGGGAACGGAAACCCGGGCAGAACTGTTTCCACGCCGCAACCGCATCGTCGCCGGGCTGTCTTTGGCCGTCGTGGTCATCGAAGCAGCGCAGCGGTCCGGCTCGTTGATTACAGCACGTTATGCCCTGGAGGAAGGGCGGGAACTATGCGCCGTTCCGGGCTCGCCGATCGACCCGCGGACCGCCGGGCCCAACCAATTGCTGCGCGCCGGCGCGACCTTCGTTGAAACAGCGGAAGATGTGCTGGCGACGCTGCCTCGGCAGATGCAGGTCGCCACCGAGCGTCCCCCGCTCTACGGCTATGCCAACCAATTGCCGAAGCGGCCCGAAGACCTCGCCGACGATCCCCTGGAAGCAGGGGACGATCCCATCGCCAAGGTGCTGGGTTCGTTAGGCGCTACACCGGTTACCGTTGACGAACTGTGCCGGCAATGTCACTTGTCCAGCACAGAGGTGGCACGACTCCTCGCAGAATTGGAACTGGACGGCCGGCTGGAACGCCATCCCGGTCAATACGTTTCGCTGCGTTGAGCGGCCGTACGCGTCGATTTAGGATATCCTGTGAAAGTCGTTGTCGTCGAATCGCCCGCCAAAGCGAAGACCATCAACAAATACTTGGGTAGCGAGTACACCGTGCTGGCTTCCTATGGCCATGTCCGCGACCTGCCGCCGAAAGACGGCTCGGTCCGGCCGGACGAAGACTTCGCCATGGATTGGGATGTGAACCCGGATGGCGACAAGCGGATCAAGGAAATCGCGCGGGCGCTGAAGGGTGCCGACGGCCTGATCCTCGCCACCGACCCCGACCGGGAGGGCGAGGCGATCTCCTGGCATGTGAAAGAGGAGTTGGCCCGCCGCCGTGCCTTGGGCACGCGCCATGTGGAGCGCGTCGTATTCCATGAAATTACCAAGTCGGCCGTGCTGGACGCCATCGCCAACCCGCGCGAACTGAACCAGGAACTGGTTGAGGCTTATCTGGCGCGCCGGGCTTTGGATTATCTCGTTGGCTTCACGCTATCGCCTATTCTTTGGCGCAAGCTGCCGGGCTCGCGTTCGGCCGGGAGGGTGCAGTCGGTGGCGCTGCGCCTCATCTGCCAACGGGAAAGCGAGATCGAACGCTTCGTTCCGCAGGAATATTGGTCGATCGAAGCCGCGTGCCTGACCGCCGACAGCAAAGCATTCAGTGCCCGCGTCAACGCGTGGCAAGGCAAGCGCCTGGACCGGCTCGGTATAACCAACAAGGCCATGGCGGATGAAATTGTCGGTGCGTTGGATGGCGCGGCGCTGACCATCGCGTCGGTGGAAAAACGCCAAGTGCGCCGCAACCCGCCGCCGCCGTTCACCACCTCGACCTTGCAGCAGGAGGCCAGCCGCAAGCTGCGGTTCTCCGCCAGCCAAACCATGCGCATCGCCCAGCGCCTGTACGAAGGCGTCGATATCGGCGGCGAAACAACCGGCCTCGTCACCTATATGCGGACCGATAGCGTCAATCTCTCGAACGAGGCGCTGGACCAGGCCCGCTCCTTGATCGGCCAGCGCTACGCCGCGCCTTACCTGCCGGACGCGCCGCGGGTCTTTCAGAACAAGGCGAAAAACGCGCAAGAGGCGCACGAGGCCATCCGCCCGACCGACATGTCCCGCGACCCGGCGAGCCTGCGCGACATTCTGGAGCCGCAACAACTGGCGCTCTATGAACTGGTGTGGAAACGCACGCTTGCCAGCCAGATGGCCAATGCGGTGCTAGACCAGGTGACCGTCGATATCGAAACGACCGACCGGCAGGTCGGCCTCCGCGCCGTCGGCACCACCATCCGCTTCGACGGCTTCCTGACCCTGTACCAGGAAGACGTGGACGACCCGACCGAAGACCGGGACGGCGAGGGACGGTTGCTGCCACCAATGGCCGAGGGCGAGCCGGTCACCGCGAACAAGATCACGCCGGAACAGCACTTCACCCAACCGCCGCCGCGCTTTACCGAGGCAAGTTTGGTCAAACGGCTGGAAGAACTCGGAATCGGCCGCCCATCCACCTACGCCAGCATCCTGCAGGTGTTGCAGGACCGGCAATACGTCACCCTGGATCGCCGCCGCTTCAAGGCCGAGGATCGCGGCCGCCTGGTGACGGCATTCCTGGAAAACTATTTCCAGCGCTATGTCGAATACGATTTTACCGCCGACCTGGAACAATCGCTGGACGACGTTTCGAATGGCGACCGCGACTGGCGGCAGTTGCTGCGCGAATTCTGGGATGCGTTTTTCAATCGCATCGAGGACACGAAGGACCTGACGATCCGGCAGGTCATCGATGTGCTGGACGAGGACCTGGGCCGCCACTTCTTCCCGCCGAATGGCGACGCCGGCAGCGACCCGAGGCAATGCCCGGCCTGCGGCGGTGGCCGGCTGGGCTTGCGGCTGTCGCGGACGGGCGCATTTATCGGCTGCTCAAACTACCCGGAATGTTCCTACACCCGGGCGCTGGCAATGCCGGGCGAGAATGACGAGATCAGCCTGCCGAAAGCCTTGGGCATCGATCCCGAAAGCGGCTTCGAAGTCTCGCTGCGCAAGGGGCCTTACGGGCTTTATGTGCAATTGGGCGAAGCCTCGGAGGATAACAAAAAACCAAAACGCGCATCCTTGCTGCGCGGCACGCCGCCGGACGATGTCGACCTGCAGATGGCGCTGGCGCTGTTGGCGCTGCCGCGGGAGGTTGGATTGCATCCCGAGAGCGGCCAGCCCATCACCGCCGCCATCGGTCGCTTCGGCCCCTATATCGCCCATGACAAAAAGTTCGTGTCGCTGAAGGGCGACGACGACGTGCTGAGCATCGGCCTGAACCGGGCGGTCACGCTGCTGGCGGAAGCGGCAGAGAAAGGCGGCGGCCAGGGGCTATTGCGCGAATTGGGCAACCATCCGACCACCGGCGAGCCGGTGACGCTGAACCGCGGCCGCTTTGGCCCCTACGTCAAGCACGGCAAGATCATGGCCAGCCTGCGCAAGGCCAATGACCCGGAAACCATGACCCTGGACGAGGCCATGGTTCTGATCCAGGCCAAGGAAGAGCGCGACGCAGCCAAAGGCAAGGGTAAGGCTGCTTCGGCCAAGAAGGCGCCGGCTAAAAAAGCGGCTGAAAAGACGGCTGACAGCGGGGAAGCAGCGACGAAAAAGGCGCCGGCCGAGAAGGCGGCACCGAAAAAGGCCGCCAAAAAGCCAGCCGCTAAGAAACCGGCCACAAAAAAAACTCCAGCGAAAAAAACTAAACCCGCGAAAGCTGACGAGGCGTGAAGCCGCCAGCCGACGCCCCTTCGCGCGAGGAGCTGCTCGCCTTCATACAGGAGAGCGGCCGGGTCATGGACCGGCGCGAACTCGCTCGGGCTTTCCGGGTCAAAGGCGGCGCTCGCGCCGACCTGAAGCAAACCCTGCGCGAGTTGGAGGCCGAAGGCCTGATCGACCGCGGCCCTGGCAAGTCGGTCGGCGTACCGGGGGCACTGCCTAGCGTAACCGTGGTCAACGTCGTCCGCATCAACAGCGACGGCGACCTGGTGGCGGAACCGCACGGCCACCGCAGCGACGGCGAAATGCCGGAAATCCTGTTCTACGCCCGCGACCGCAACGCGCGGGATCTGGCCGTCGGCTCGCAGGTGCTGGCGCGGCTGACCAAACGCGGCGAGGCCAGCTACAAGGGCGACGTGATCCGCCACCTGAAAGCCGGGCCGCAACGCTTCCTAGCGGTGGTCGCAGAGCAGGAAGGCGCAAGGTTCCTTCGCGCCGCTGACAAACGCGACCGCAACGACTATCGCATCGACGGCGGCCGCACGCCGCCGGCTGTGGGCTCCATCGTATGGGCCATAGCCAAGCCAGGACGGCGGACCCAACCGGCTGCGACCATCTCGGAAGTGCTGGGCCACCTTGATGCGCCGAACGCCATCAGCGCCCTGGCCATCGCCGAACATGAAATCCCCTGCGACTTTCCGGACGAAGCCGTTACAGAGGCGGAGGCCGCAGAGCCGGTGGGCCTGGATTCTCATAGGGTCGACCTGCGCCATATCCCGCTGGTCACCATCGACGGCTCGGACGCGCGCGACTTCGACGACGCGGTCCATGCCGAGCCGCTGGCGAACGGCGGCTGGCGCATCACCGTGGCCATCGCCGATGTCGCCTGGTACGTGCGGCCAGGGTCCGCTCTGGACGAGGAGGCGGAAACCCGCGGCAACTCCGTCTATTTCCCCGACCGGGTTGTGCCGATGTTGCCGGAGGCGCTTTCCAACGACCTTTGCTCGCTGCGCCCGGATGGCGACCGCGCCTGCATGGCGGCGATCATGGATTTCGACGCCGAAGGCATCAAACGCAGCCATCGCTTTGTCCGGGGTCTGATGCGATCGACAGCCCGGCTGATCTATGAAGAGGTGCAGGCAGCTTTCGACGGCCAGCCGAACGAAAAGACTGCGCCGTTGCTGGAGCCGGTGATCAAGCCGCTCTATGCGGCCTATGCCTTGCTCGCCAAAGCGCGGGCCAAGCGGGGGCCGTTGGAACTCGACATGGCCGAGCAGATCTTCGAGATGGACGAGGAGCGGCGGCAATTGCAATCGGTCCGGCCGCGCCCGCGTCTGGATAGCCATCGCCTGATCGAAGACTTCATGATCGCCGCCAACGTCGCCGCCGCCGAAACCCTGGTCGACCGGCGCGCGCCATGCCTGTTCCGGGTCCATGACAAGCCGGACCCGCTGCGCATCGAATCGCTGGCCGGGGTCCTGGGCGAAATGGGGATCAAGGCCAGCGCCAGCGCAATATCGCAGCCGCGCCAATTTACCGACCTGGTGCGCAAGGCCGCCGACACCCCCTATGCCGCTTTGGTCAGCGACCTGGTGCTGCGGGCGCAGGCGCAGGCGATCTATCATCAGGAGAACATTGGGCATTTTGGCCTTGCACTGGCCCGTTACGCCCACTTTACCTCGCCGATTCGCCGCTATTCCGACCTGATCGTCCATCGCTCGCTGATCGCCAGCCTCGGCCTTGGCGAAGGCGGGCTGCCGCCGGAACAACACCTGCGGCTCGACAAAGTCGCAGAACATATTTCCATGACGGAGCGCCGGGCCGCGGCGGCCGAACGCCAGGTGCATGAGCGCTTTGCCGCCGCCTATCTGGCCGACCACATAGGCGAAACCTTTCAAGGCCGCATTACAGGGGTGCATAAGGCCGGCATTTTCGTCCGCATCGAGGCCGTTGGGGCCGAAGGCCTGGTGCCGCGAGCGCTACTTCCCGATGATTTCTGGGACGTCGACCCCGGCCGACATCTGTTGATCGGTCGGCGAACTGGGCTGGAATTCCGGCTCGGCGACACCCTCCAGGTCACCTTGCGCGAAGCAGAGCCCATCAACGGCGGTCTGATTTTCAGCGCGGAGGTCGATGGCGCCGCGAATCCTGCCGGAGCCCGGCCACATCGACGGTCGACATCGAAGCCTCGCGGCGGCGTGCCGAAAGGCGTACGCCGCGGCAAGCGCCGCTAGAGCCGGCGCCGGCCGCAAACAAAACTGCGCCACACGATCAATTCATTTCCATTACGCGAACGATGATCTAGGCTCGGGCTATGCTGGCAGATCGTTCTCCTCTGACAAACCTGATGGACCAGCGTTCATTTGTGGCGCGCCGGCTTGCTCTTGTTGTCGCATTCGCGACTGCTATCGTGGCCCTGACGGCGTGCGCCACACCGACACCCCAACAATTTTCCCCAACATACTCCAAGTCGGACGCTCTGTTACTGTTCGAGGATGCGTTCACTCACATCCAGCGCCGCTATGTCGAGCCTGTGTCGATCGCGCCGCTGGCTTTGCATGGGGTGCGTGCGCTCATGCAGAATGGCAATGTAGGCAGTCTGCAAATTATTGAGGATGGCGATTCCATCACCTTGCAACGCCAGGCCGTTTTACTCGCACGGTACAATCGGCCAACGCCGGACGATGCTACCGGATGGGCGAAGCTTACCGCCGATGTCCTGCTGCAAGCCAGCCAGGCCGAAGCCACGCTGCATGCGATGCCGGCCGAACAGCTATACAAGATGGTCATGGATGGCGTTGTCAAGCAACTCGATCCGTTTTCGCGGTATGAGAACGCGCGCATGGCCGCAAACCAAAAGGCATCGCGTGAGGGATTTGTCGGCATTGGCGTCACCATCAAAACCGAATCTGGCCTTACCCATGTCGTTGAAGTTCTTAAGGATACGCCGGCGGCGACGGCCGGCCTCGCAGTCGGAGATTTGCTGACATCTGCCGACGGCGTACCGCTGAAAGATATGGACGGCAATGGCGTTGTCGATCACTTGCGCGGCCCCATCGGCAGCTCTGTCGACCTCACTTTGCAACGGGGCGTACCCCCGCGAACTCTCGCATTCACGCTGCGGCGGGACTTCATCATCCCGGCCACGGTGGAAGGTCGCCGGGAAGATAATGTCATCGTGCTGCCGCTGACCGGCTTCAACGTCAACACCGCTGCCGAGGTCAAAAAAGAGTATATGCGGCTGGAATCGGCCCGCAGCAGGCTGGCCGGCATTGTCCTCGATCTTAGGGGCAACCCGGGTGGATTGCTTGGCCAGGCTGTGCAGGTAGCCGATCTATTCCTGGATCACGGTTTGATGGTCAGTACATTGGGCCGGCACCCGGCTTCCAACAGCTCCTTCACAGCTGACAGCCAGCAAATTGCGGCCGAAATTCCGATCGTGATCCTGACCAATGGCGACTCGGCTTCGGCGTCGGAATTGTTGGCGGCAGCTCTTCAGGACAGGGGCCGTGCCGTCGTGGTCGGCACCGCCACACATGGAAAAGGGACCGTGCAGAACCTGGTGGAGATGCTGAACGGTGGCGAACTGGTGCTGACCTGGTCACGCATGCACGCTCCATCCGGCTATGTCTTGGACGGACTAGGCGTATTGCCCAATATATGCACTGCGGACCGAGAGCCCGTGCTAAACGCGGCCCAGGTTTACGCCAAGGTCGAAGCCTATACCCGGCACGCCGCAGCATGGCACGACTTCCGCAACGCGAATGCGGAGAAAGCAGCGGCCCTTCGGCAATTTTGTCCCGCTGCGCTGAATGTGTCCGACAGCGACATGGCGTTAGCTAAGCGGTTATTGCACGACCCAGCCCTGTACCAGCGGGCCCTGGCGCCTACCGTCGAAAGCGCTGCAGCAGGGTCAGCATATGGCGCTGGCCAATCGTGATCGGCAGGCAACGATCAACGGGCGACTTGACCTGAAGGCCACAAATCGCTATCAAGCCTGCCTGATTTTCAGTGGATAAGGATGCACGGTCATGGCAAAGCCCGCCACCGTTCTGGTCAAGCTGGTAAGCACTGCGGATACCGGCTTTTACTACGTCGCCAAGAAAAACCCGCGCACCAAGCCGGAAAAGATGGAATTCAAGAAATTCGATCCGGTCGCGCGTAAGCACGTGGTGTTCAAAGAGCAAAAGATGAAATAAGCGAATCTTCGCGTATTTTTGATTGACCGCTGATTACGGAAACGGCTGCCGGCGAATAAACGCCGGCGGCCTTTTTTGGTTTATGGCTCAGCCGCGGGGCCGCCGCTCAGGCAGGTGAATGGTCGAGCCCTTGAACTTATTCCAATTGCGCACATCCAGGTTGAGAAACAGCGGCGGCTCGACAAACCGCGTGGTGAAGCCGCTGCGGCCAAAGCGATAGCGCATATAGCCGAGCCGCGCCACGCCCGGCACCACCTTGCGCGCGCCCATCAGAAACGACGTCGCCGGTGCCCAGACTAGCTTTGTCCCGCCCATTGTCACGCGGCGAAAGCGGTGCAGATGGCCGCTGCCGACCAGAGCGACGCCGTGGCGGGCGCACAACTCCATCATCCGGGCGCGGCCCTCCGGAAACAATGCCGTCAGCATACGGCCTTGGGCTTCCGGGTCACGCACGAACAAAGGTTTGTGCAGCCAGATCGCCAGCCGCCGCTCGCCAGCATCGGCCAAAGCCACCTCCAGAAAGGACCATTGCTCCGGTTCGCTCGGCAAGCCGCTGTCGATCAACTGCGCGTTCAGGCCGATGAACCGCCAGTTGTCCAGGTCCTGGACCCACCAATCGGCATCGACATGCTGGCGGAACGTCGCGCGCAACGGTTCTGTCAACGGGTGATTGTTGCGCTCGTCCGGCGGCGTGTCGCCGGCATCATGATTGCCAGGAATGGCACGCCACGGCACCGGCAAACGGTCGAGTTGCTGGCGTGCATAAGCAAATTCCCAATCCCGATCCGGTCCATTAACGCAAACATCGCCGGTGACAAAGATGTAATCCGGCGGGTCGGCATGCATCTCATCAACAAAAACGTCGTAATTGTCCTGGAACCACGCGTGCGTCGGCGACAGGTGAATGTCCGAAACCTGGACAATATCGAGCATACCAAGCAACTCCGTATCAGGTCAGGTCGAGCCCCTGTCGGCTCGTTCGGATGAACGCGGCGCCAGCGCATCCTGGAGCGCATCGCCCAGGAAGTTCACGCTAACCACCGTGAGAAAGATCGCAAGTCCGGGATAGACCGCCAGCATCGGCGCCTGCCAGATCAACTCCTGAGCGCCGGTCAACATGTTCCCCCAACTGGGCGTCGGCGGTTGAATACCAAGGCCGAGGAAGCTCAGCGCGCTTTCGAACAGGATCACCTGGCCCATCGCCAATGTCGTCGCCACAATCAACGGCCCGCTGACATTCGGCAGGATATGGCGGATTGCCACGACCGCCGGTGCAACCCCAAGCGCCCGCGCCGCCAAGACATACCCTTGCTCCCGCGCCGCCAGAGTCGCGCCCCGCACCAATCGCGCGGGGGTGGTCCAGCCGACGGCGGCAACGATGAGGACGATGCGGATCAGGCCGAAGCTTTGCTCCTCGGCCCAGGCGCCGAACCCCAGCTTTGTAGGATCGATGGCGGCCAGCACGATCAGCAACGGCAGCAACGGCAGCGCGATGACGCTGTCGACCAGGCGCATCAGCATGGCGTCGAGCCAACCGCCCATATATCCCGCAGCCAGTCCAACGACTGTGCCGATGCTGGCGGCCGCCACCGCTGCCACCAATGCAACACTCAAAGAGACCTGCCCGCCGGCCAGCAACCGCAACAGCACATCTCGGCCAAGGTCGTCCTGTCCCAACGGATGGCTGCCGCTTGGAGCGCCGTATTGACCGAACAGGTCGACGGCATTCGGGTCGATGCCCAGTACCGCCGCAAGCCAGCCAGCGCTGAGGCAGGCCACGACCAGCAAAACCAGCACCACTAGTCCCGCCAGGCCAAAGCGGTGCTGCCGAAATCGTTGCCAGGCCCGGGCGGTGGTTCCCATTGTCGGCCTCAAGCGTCCCTCAGGTGCGAAAAGGATACGCGCGGATCGACGGCGGCGTAGGCAATGTCAGCGGTCAGGTTAGCCGCCAAGGTGACGCCGGTGCCGAACAACAGCGCCACCAGCGCCAGGTTATAGTCGTTGCCCATCACCGCATCGAACAGCAGCTTGCCCATGCCGGGGTAGCCAAACATCATCTCGACAATCAGCGCACCGCTGAACAGGCCGCCGACATCCAGCGCCAGGATCGAGATCACCGGAATCATGGCGTTGCGGAGCGCGTGCCGCCACACGATGCCGGCATCGCTCAGGCCCTTGGCGCGGGCGGTGCGGATGTGATCGGCGGCCAGAGCCTCGCGCATGGCGGCCCGCATATAGCGGGTGATGCCGCCCGCTTGCAGCAGGCCGAGCGTCAGCACCGGCAGCGCCAGATGGCGCAACTGCGCCGCCAGGCCAGGCTCAAGCGCCACAGCGCTGGCGGGGAACACCTGCCAATGCACCGCAAACAGCAGGATCAGCAACAGCGCCAACCAGAAAGCCGGCATGGCGACGCCGGCAAAGCAGATAAGGTTGACGGCATAGTCCAGGCGCGAATGCGGCCTCGCGCCGGCCGCCATGCCGGCAGGCAAGCCAATCAGCAGCGCAACGGCGAAGCTGCCGCCCATTAGCAGCAAAGTGCGCCGCAAGGGCTCCGCCAGCGCGTCCGCAACCGGCTGGGCGAAAAGCCGGGAATAGCCGAATTCACCCTGCACCGCCTGCAAGGCCCAGGCGAGGTAGCGTTGCAGCCACGGCTCATCCAAGCCATACAGCAGCCGCAGCCGGGCAATGTCCGCCGCGGTCAGCCTCGGGTCGGCAGACAGCGCCAAATCGATGGGGTCGCCCGGCATCAGACCGATCAGGCCATAAATCGCCACCGACATCATCGCCAGCACCAACAGCGATTGCGCCAGCCGCGATGCCAGGAACCGCATCATGCCGGGATTTCCCGCCTAGTCCGCCAATACCTGGTGCACTTCGATGATCGTGCCGGCCGGGTCGTGGAAATACACCTGGTGCCATAGCTTGGTGAAGGTGGTGCCATAGTCGACATAGGGCACACCGCGGTCTTCCAAATGCTTCTTAAACGCTTCGATATCGTCGGTGCGAAAAGCGACGTGGCCGCGCTCCAACGGATTGATCTGCTTGCCGGCGCGGATACCCACATTGGTATCGGTTTCAGTCAGGTGAAACTGTGAGCCATTCTCGCTGACCCGGAAGGCCAGCTGGCCAGCATACAGCGCGCCGGGGATCGACGGCACGGCGCGCATCTCCGGAATATCGTCCTGCAACAGCACGTCACCGTAAAACGCGTCCAACTCCGGCACATCGTGATGATTGATATTGAGGTGATGAAACCAGAGTTTCATGGGTTAGCCTCCTGAAGGTCACGGATGCGCGAACCTAGTGCCCTCGGCCTAGGGCAGCAAGCCTCCCGGCTGCCAGTCCGGCGGCGCCATACGAAATCCCTCATACAGAAACGCCGGCGCACAGATACCGCCGACCAGGCTCCAGCCGCCGTGGCTGGCGGCCGAGGCCCAGACGCCCTTGGGCACAACGGCCTGCGGCTTTTCCCCATTCGCGAAATCCGTGCCGAGCCGATGGGTCTCGACGGTCCGGCCATCGTGCGATAGCGACAGCGTCAGCGGCGCGCCGGCGTGGAAGGTCCACACCTCATCCGCATCGATGACGCGCCAGCGCGACGGTCGATCCACCGGCGGCATATAGTAGATCGCCGTCATGCTGCCGCGGCTGCCGTCGCCCGGGTTATTCCGGAAGATCTCGCGGAAATAGCCGCCTTCCGGATGCGGCTCCAGGCCCAGAGCAGCGACGACGGCCTCAACGGACATTCGCGCGGGCATGCCGCGACCTCAGAAGTTGTCCTTGCGCTTGCGGATTTCCGCGAACACGTCGGACGGATTGGCCCCGGTCATGCCTATCGCCGCCTGCATCGCCGGATCGTCGGCCCGCAGGAAGGGGTTGGTGGCCTTTTCCGGCCCCAGCAGGCCCGGAATTGTCGGCTTGCCCGCAGCACGCAACCGGTCGATTTCCGCCGACTGCGCCTTGAGCGCTGCGTTATCCGGATCGACGGACAGGGCGAACCGCGCGTTGGATTGGGTATATTCGTGGCCGCAATAGATCCTGGTTGAATCCGGCAGTGCCCGCAGCTTGCACAGCGAATCCCAGAAACCGGGCGGGTTGCCCTCGAACATACGGCCACAACCCAGCACGAACAGCGTATCGCCGCAGAACAACGCATCGGAGGTAGCGAAATGGAAGGCGATATGGCCGGTGGTGTGGCCCGGCACCTCGATCACTTTGGCGGTCTGGGTTCCGACCGCATAGCTATCGCCCTCGGACACCAGCACGTCCATCCCAGCAATTCGGCCCGTTTCGGCGCGCGGACCGATAATCGGGCATCCATACACCGCCTTAAGTTCCTGATTGCCGCCGACATGATCCATATGATGATGCGTGTTCAGGATGTGGGTCAGGGTCCAGCCGCGGCCCTTCAGTGCCGCCAGCACCGGCTCTGCTTCAGCCGGATCGACAACCGCGGTGTCGCCGGTGTCGGCGTCGTGCGCCAGATACACGTAGTTGTCGCTGAGCGCGGGTACCAGAACGATCTCTAGGGCGGCCATGCCTTCCCTCCCATATGTGGTGTGAAAAACAAACTTCTGGCACGTTGTACCATTATCGGAGGCTGGATGCGAACCGACGTTCAACACCTGCGCGATTTCTATCGCTCACCACTAGGCCAGACCGTCCGCCGGCGGCTGGCCCTATGCGTGCGTGAGCGCTGGCGCGATGTGCGTGGTTTGCGGCTTGCCGGCGTCGGCTATCCCGTGCCGGTACTGCGCCCATTCCTGGAAGAGGCGGAGCGTGTGGCGGCGCTGATGCCCGCAACGCAGGGCGTCGTCCGGTGGCCACGCTCCATCCCCAACATCGCCACCCAGGTGGAGGAGGTGGATTGGCCGCTGCCCGATGCGATGATTGACCGCCTGGTCCTGCTGCACGCCCTGGAAACCGCCGAAGAGGTCCGGCCATTTCTGCGCGAGTGCTGGCGCGTCCTCGCCCCTGGTGGGCGGTTGCTGGCAATCGTGCCCAACCGCAGCGGACTTTGGGCATTGCGCGATACTCTGCCGTTCGGTCATGGCCGCCCCTTTACCGGCCAGCAATTGCGCCGCTTGCTGAGCGATAACATGTTCGAGCCATTAGAGACGGAGCGCGCCCTGCATCTGGCGCCGTTTCATGGCCGCACCCTGTCGCGGCTGGCTGCGCCGCTGGAGCCACTAACGGCGCGTTGGTTCCGGCGTTTCGGCGGCGTCGTCATCGTCGAAGCGGAGAAAAGCACGGCTGGCGCGGTCCCGGTCCGCAGCCGCGCCCGACGGTATTTGCCCGAACTGGGGCTGCGGCCGCAGCCTGCCAGGCCTATGGTGCAACAGCGGCAGGCCGGGGACGGCGCATCGGTGCAGCCGCGGGAACGTTGCTTTGACTCACAATTGACCTAAGTAGGCCAAAACTTTCGTCGATTGACGGGCGCGCCAAGCCATTGCCGAGAAATCCCTCCAACGGCGGATGCGCCGCAATCGCCGCGTCGGTTTCTGCGTCCGTGCCCTTGCGATAGGCGCCAAGCCGCAGCATCGGCTCCATCTCACGGTACAGGGTCATCCGCTTGCGCGCGTCGAGTAGCAACGCGTTCTCTGCCGCAGTCGCACAATGCGGCAACGAGCGCGAGACGCTGCGCAGCACGTCAATCGCCGGATAGCGTCCACGCTCGGCAATGTCGCGGTCCAGCACCACATGGCCATCCAACATGCCGCGCACGGCGTCCGCCAACGGCTCCTCCTGGTCGCTGCCCTGGACCAACACCGTATAGAGCGCGGTGATGTCGCCGCTGCCATCCCGGTCCGGCCCGGGGCCGGCGCGCTCCAGCAGATGCGAGAGCTGAGCGAAGGTCGATGGCGGAAAGCTGCGCGCGCTCGGCGGTTCGCCGGCGGTCATGGCGATGTCGCGGTGGGCCTCGGCAAACCGGGTCAGGCTGTCGACCATCAACAGCACCTGACGGCCCCGGTCGCGGAAATACTCGGCCAGCGCGGTCGCCAAAAACAGCGCCCGGCGCTTTAACAAAGGCGGATCGTCAGCCGTCGCGGCGACAACGATAGAGCGCGCCAGACCTTCAGACCCTAATGTGCGCTGCACGAACTCACCCACTTCGCGGCCACGCTCACCGATCAGGCCGATGATGGCGACGTCCACCCCTGCCCGCTCGGCCAAAGCTGCCAACAGGCTGGACTTGCCGACGCCGGACCCGGCGAATAGACCAAGACGCTGGCCCCGGCATAAGGGCAGGAACGTGTTGAAGACGTGTGTCCCGGTCTCCAGCCGCGCACCCACCGCCCGCCTTTCCGTCGCCCGTGGCGGTGCGCCGTGCAGGCTGATGGGCCCGTCGCCGGGGTCGAGCCTGCCGTGCGTAAACGCATCCAGCGGCTGGCCGAAACCATCGACGATCCGCCCGAGCCAGGCATCCGACGGACGGACCGGCGCATCCGGCAAAACGGTCACGCGGGTCGCGGGCGAAACGCCATCCGCCCTACCATAAAGCATGACCAGGTGAACGCCGCCGCGAAAGCCGATCACTTCGCCCCGCGCCGCTGGTTCAGTCTCAATGCGGCAGAGCGTGCCGACCGGCGCAAACCCGAACAGCCCCGCCACCTCCAGCACGCCGCTGCGCGCCGCGGTCACCTCTCCGAAAACAGTCAAAGGGTGCGGCTCCAGCGCCTGCAGGGCGCGGACCAGGCGGCCATAGCCGGCCAGGCGGTCTTGAATTGCTGTGGTCATGCCTGCGGATTAGCCGACGCATGGCTAACAGCGGGTTAGCGGAAAACAATTCAGTTTGCACCGAATCTTAACACATGCCGGCGCACAACATCGGCCAGCAGGAGTTACTTGGAGGACCATTCATGCTCAATGGGATCGGCGTATTCCAGCTGGCATCGACGCGAATGTCGTATGAGACGGCCGGGTTGCGGGTCGTCGCCCGCAACATCGCCAACGCGGATACTCCCGGGTTTCGCGGTACAGCCGTCGTGCCGTTCGCAGAGACCATGCGGCGGCAACATCAGGATGGCGGCGATTTCTCCGCCAAGGCGACCCGCGCGGGGCATACCGCCGCCGCTGGCCGATCCTCAGACGGCGGTTTGCGGACAGAACCGGCCGACGTGCTGGAAGAAGCGCCGAACGGCAACACCGTCACCCTGGAGGACGAGATGATCCAGGCGGCTCGTTTGCGCGGCGGTCACGCCCTGGCGGCGGTGACGTTTGAAAAAAACCTGGAACTGATGCGCATGGCGGTCACCGCCCAGGGCTAGCCAGCTCCCTATCCAATCCATCGCCTGAGGGGAGAACCCGATGCAGGACGATTTTTCTTCGATCATGACGGTCAGCGCGTCCGGTATGCGCGCCCAGGGCAAGCGCCTGAAAGCAGCGGCTGAGAACCTGGCCAACGTCGATTCCCCCGGCTTTCGCCGCAAGCAGGTGTATTTCCGCGACCAGGTCGACCGCGCCAGCGGAGCGGCTATGGTTGAGGTCAGCCGCATATCGCGCGATCCCACGCCGCTGCGGGAGGCCTACGAGCCAGGGCATCCCCTGGCCAATGACGACGGCTACGTCACGTATTCCAACGTCAACGCCATAATCGAAATGATGGATATGAAGGAAGCAGAACGCTCCTTCAGCGCCGGGCTGCGCACCTTCGACCAGGCCCGGGACATGTTCATGCGCACGCTCGATCTGTTGCGCCGTTAAGGGGAGAACTCCGCACTATGGATTTATCGCTCACTCGGGCACTGGCGGGGTACGCCGCTGTCCAGAAAAATACGCCGCCGCTCGGTCCCGTTGCCGACAAGGCCACCGCGCCCGCCGCAATCGGCTCGACGAACGGCGACGGCAAGGATTTCAGCACGGTCTTCCGCGAACTGGCCGGCGAGGCGCTGGAAACCATGCGCACGGGCGAGGCCAAATCACTGGCCGGGGTCGCCAGCGAAGCCGACGTGCAATCGGTGGTGGAGGCACTGGCCGCCGCAGAAATGACCATGCGCACCGTCGTCGCCGTCCGCGACAAGGTGGTAGAGGCCTATCACGATATCCTGCGCATGCCGATCTAGTCCGCCGCCATCGCCCAAGCGCAAGGAGACGCCCGGCACATGTCCGCAGAAGCGATTATGGACCTGGCCCGCTCGACCATTCTGGTGGCGCTGGCCATCGGCGGGCCGGCGATGGCTGTGGCGCTGCTGGTCGGCCTGGTCATCGGCCTGTTCCAGGCGCTGACCTCCATTCAGGAGATGACCCTGACCTTCGTTCCCAAGATCGTCGCAATCCTGCTAGCGTTGTGGATTCTGGGTGACTACATGGCAACCAAGCTCAGCGACTTTTTCCGCGGGGAGGTGCTGGATGCGCTATCGGCGATCTAAGCACTGGTTCGGTTGGATGGCGGTCGCTTTGTTGCTGCCACCCAGCGCCAATGCCGGCCGGAGCAATGATAGTTGCGCCGCCGCTGCGGAAGCCGCCGCAATCGCGGCGAACGTCCCGCCTGCATGGATGCAAGCCATAGCACTGGCGGAAAGCGGCCGGCGCGATGGCGACGGCCATGCCGCCTGGCCCTGGACCGTGAACGATAAGGGCAAAGGAATTTGGTTCGACGACCAGCGAAAGGCCGTCAGGCATGTCAAACGACGCCTGACGGAGGGCGAGACCATGATGGATGTCGGTTGTTTCCAGATCAACTGGCGCTGGCATGGCCAGGCGTTCGCGTCGGTCGAAATGGCATTCGACCCCAAAACCAACGCGACTTATGCCGCCCAATTCCTGCGGGCGCTGTTCGAGGAAACCGGTAGCTGGCCCGAAGCCGTCGGCCGCTACCATTCGGCAACGCCGGCGCTGGCCAAGCCTTATATGGAAAAGGTGGCGCAGATGCGCGCGTCGGTTCCGAACGTCCGGGAACATCCCGCCCCAGCGCAGGTCAGCGGCAACGGTATCCTGCTGTCGGTGCTGACAGCGGCTCGGCCCTTGCTGCGCCAGGCCCGGCAGGCGCTGTTCGACAACCGCCGCCGCGTATTCATTGCACTGCCGCCCACCCAATCACGGATGCCATAGCCAGAGTGGAGACCGCCGGATGAACGGCTCGCTGCGCCAATCCATGGCCGTGCGCATCTTTTACAATCCCACGGTCATGGTCAGCCTGGCGCTGATGGCGGTGATCGTCATGATGATCCTGCCGGTGCCGAACTGGGTGGTCGATATCGGGCTTACAGCCTCGTTCGCGCTGGCCATCCTGATCTTCATCACCACGCTGTTCATCGAGCGCCCCCTGGACTTCTCCGCGTTCCCGACTGCGCTGCTCGCCTCGCTGTTGCTGCGGCTGTCGCTGAACGTCTCCTCAACCAAGCTGATCATCGGCCAGGGCCACACCGGCACCCATGCCGCCGGCGGCGTGATCGAGGGCTTTGCCATGTTCGTCATGGGCGGCGACCTGATCCTGGGCATCGTCATCTTCGCCGTGCTGCTGATCGTCAACTTCATGGTGATCACCAAGGGCGCCGGCCGCATGGCGGAAGTCGGCGCGCGCTTCGCCCTCGACGGCATGCCCGGCAAGCAACTCGCCATCGACAGCGACATGGCAGCCGGCGCAATCGATCACGACGAGGCCCGCGAGCGCCGCCGGGTTGAGCAGGAAGAGACCACTTTCTTCGGCTCGCTGGACGGCGCGTCCAAGTTTGTCAAAGGAGACGCCGTAGCCGGGTTGCTGATCACTGCACTCAACCTGATCATGGGCGTCGTGATGGGCACGGTCTGGCGCGGCATGGACTTCGCCACGGCGGTTGAAACCTACACCGTGCTGACGGTCGGCGACGGGTTGGTGACGCAAATTCCGGCCGTCATCATTTCCGTCGCATCCGCCATCCTCGTGGCCAAGGGCGGTACGACAGGCTCTGCCGACAAAGCGCTGCTGGCGCAGCTGGGCGGCTATCCGCTGGCGCTGGGCACGGTCGCCGGTCTGATGGCGGTCTTCGCTCTGGCCCCTGGCCTGCCGACCCTCCCCTTCGTCGCGGGCGCCATCGTCTTTGGCGCTTGGGCGTGGACGTCGACCAAGGCCGAGCGCGCACGGTTGACCGCGGCCAAGACCAGCGACCCGGCCGCACCGGCTCTGCCCGAGAAGCGGAAAACCCTGGGTGACTATATGGAAGTTGACGAAATCCGGGTGGAATTTGCCAAGAGTTTGATTCCCTTGATCATGGACGAGCATTCCGGGTTGGTGAACCGCGTCGCCAGCATGCGCCGGACGATCGCCATCGACCTGGGCTTCGTCATACCGGATGTGCGCCTGACCGATAATCCGGCGCTGGACGGCAACCGCTACGCCATCCGGATCCAGGGCGTTTTGGTTGGCGAAGGCGCAGTAGAGCCAAACGCCGTCCTGGTGATCCGCCGCGGTGAGGCCGACCTACCGCTGGAGGGGCGCGACGTGCTCGAGCCGGTCTACGGCGCGCCTGCCCGATGGGTTGCCGAACGGGACCGTGACGAGGCCATGATCCTGGGCTTCCCGGTTGCCACGGCAAATGAGGTCATCGCCACCCATCTGATGGAGGCGATCAAGGGCAATATCGAGGACCTGGTCACCCGCCCGGCGCTGGAGCGCATCCTCAAGGAATTCACCAATGTTTCGGCCACCAACAAAGCCGGAGAGAACAAGGCTCTGTTGGCGGAAATCGTGCCGGAGCGCGTGAGCCGCGAGCGATTGCAACAGGTGCTGCGCGCCCTGCTGGCGGAACAGGTCAGCATCCGCAGCTTCGCTGCCCTGCTGGAAGCCCTGGCGGAAGCCCAGGCCGTCACCCAGCATTTAGAGCCGATCGTCGAACATGTCCGGCAAAAACTCGGCCGCCAGATCACCCAGCCCCTGGTGGGCGAGGACGGCGTGCTGCCCCTGATTCAGCTGGCGCCGGAGTGGGAGGACGTGTTCCGCGCCCACGAGTTGCCACCAGGCGAAGACCAGCCGCAGGAAATCGCATTGCCTCCGTCGGAGATCAACCGGCTGGCGGATGCCGTCTCAGCGCAAATCGGCGAAGCGGCGGGGCAAGGCCGTTATCCTGCCGTCGTAGCGCCGGCGCGCCGACGGCGTCTGGTCCGCACCTTGCTGGCGGCGAAAGGCGTAAAAGCGCCGGTGCTGTCGTTCGAGGAAATCGGCACCCGCGTCCGGCCTGCCATCATCGGCATCGCATGAGCGCCAACCTAGCCGACCTGCTGTCGCTGCAGGTGTACACCTACCTGCTGGTGTTCTGCCGGATCGGCGGCGCATTTTTTCTGATGCCAGGATTCGGTGAATCCTTCGTTTCGCCGCGCCTGCGTTTGGGAATCGCCCTGCTGACCAGCCTAGCGATGACCCCCAGCCAGTTCGGCGCGGTCGCGATGGTACCGTCACCCGCGGCGCTGGCAGCGCAGGTCGGGACCGAACTGCTGATCGGCCTCGCCATCGGCCTATGGCTGCGGCTTTTCCTCTATGCGTTGTTCATATCCGGCGCTGTCATCGCCCAGCAATTGGCCTTGAACCATATTTTCAACGGGGTCGCCGAAAACATCGGCACCTCGGCGCTCAGCAACCTGTTGATGTTGAGCGGCATCACCCTGTTCTTCGCTCTCAATCTGCACGGCAGCACGCTGATGGCCCTGGCGAAGAACCTGCAAGACATGCCGCTCGGCGCCGGCGCGCTGCCGTTAGAGCTTTTGAGTTCTCGCATACTGCAGGGCGTCGGGTCGACCTTCGCCACCGGCATTCAACTCGCCTTGCCCTTTCTGGTGGTCGGCACGCTGATCTACGCGGCCCTGGGCTTCATCAACAAGGCGATGCCGCAATTGATGGTGTTCTTCGTCGCCGCCCCGGCCATCACCGGCACCGGCCTGGTGCTGTTCCTCATCGCCCTGCCGATGATCCTGACCCATTGGGCCGGCGGCCTAGACGCCGCGCTCAGCAATTTTTAGGCCAGGAAAGCAGCCATGTCGGACAGCCAAAGCGACCAGAGCCAACCGAAAACCCATGAACCGACGCCGCGCAAGCTCGAGCAGGCGCGCGAGCAGGGCGATATCGTCCAATCGAAAGAGTTGCACACCTTCGCCCTGTACTGCGTCGTCGCGGTCGTGGTGCTGGCCGCAGCCGGCCCGTTGTTACACGGGATCGGCCGCGCGGTGATGGGACCGCTCTGGCATGCCGGCCATGCCGACGCGATGCGGACCATCCCGGATTATGCCGCACTGATCCGCAATATCCTGGCCGGGCTTGGCCCGTATTGGCTGGCGCTGATGGCGGCTTTGATGATCGGGCCGCTGCTGTCGCTGATCGGCCAACGCGCCATTGTCTTTGCCGGCAGCAACGTGCGGCCAAAGCTGAACCGCATTTCTCCTTTGAATGGGATCAAGCAGAAATTCGGCGTCAAGGGGCTGGTGGAATTCTTCAAGTCGCTGATCAAGCTGGCCGCCGTTGTCGCCATCACGGCGGCGGTGCTGACGCCGTTCATCCTGCACGCCCCAGCCTATACCGGCGTCGCCATCGGCTTTCTCGGCAGCATCCTGCATCGCGAACTGGTGGCGATGATGTTTGGAATGGTGGGGCTCTATGCCGTTATCGCCCTGCTGGATTATTTCTGGCAGCGCCATCTGTACCTGGATAAGCATCGCATGACCCGCAAGGAGCTGGAGGATGAGCAAAAACAGACCGAGGGCGATCCGCACGTGAAAGGCCGTCGCCGCGACCGGGCAATCGCCATCGCCTCAAACCGGATGCTGGTCGATACCCGCACCGCCAGCGTGCTAATCGTCAACCCGCAGCACTATGCCGTGGCGCTCAAATGGGAGCGTGAGCGCGGCGGAGCGCCGATTTGCGTCGCCAAAGGGGTCGATCATATGGCAATGGCCCTGCGAAGGGTCGCCCGGGCGCACCAGGTGCCGATCTTCCCCGACCCGCCGCTCGCCCGCCTGCTGCACAGCATCATGGACGTGGGCGAGGAAGTAGAGGAACAACACTATCAGGCTGTTGCCGTCGCTATCCGCTTTGCCATGCATGTACAACGCCAACAGCGTGCCGCAGCCATGGCCGCCGGCGGCCAGGGAGAGGCCCGTGCCGGATGACCGACAAACAAAGGCTCTCACCAAGCTGCACTATTTGCAACGCCTGCAAGCCCTTTCAGCGCAACAGCAGGCCGCCCAGGCCCAGGCCGCCGCTACGGCTATCGGACAGCAGATCGCCGGCCTCGATCGCCGTGTGACCGCCGAAGCCGCAGCGCTTGCCGACTACCGCGATGCCGCCGCTATGGGCCGCTGGGCCGACCTGATGGACCACCGGCGCGGCGGTCTGTTGCATCGCCAGGCCGAAGCGCAGCAACACGCGGACCGGCTGGCCATCAAAGCGGCAACTGCGCGCCTGACTGTCGAGCAGCATGGCGAATTGCTACGCCACCTCCGCGAGCAATTGCGGATCGAAGAACGGCGCGTGGCAACCCGCAAGGAGTGGGAGATTGCGGCGGCCAAGCCCGGCCCGGACTGCGACGAGCCATAAGTCGCTGGCTTGGCATTGGCGCAGACACAGACTCGGCGATACACTGGGCGGCAAACTGCTCCCGACTGCCCGTCTCCACGAAAGTGCCCGTCATGACCGACCGTCCGAACCAAGGCCCCGGCTTCCACACGCTGGCCGTCCATGCCGGCGCCTCGCCCGATCCAGCCACCGGCGCGCGGGCGACGCCGATCTATCAGACCACCGCCTATGTGTTCGACGACGCCGACCATGCCGCCTCTCTGTTCAACCTCCAGACCTATGGCTACATCTATTCCCGGCTGACCAACCCGACGGTCAGCGTTCTGGAGGAGCGGATCGCGGCGCTGGAGGATGGTAAGGGCGCGATCGCCACCGCTTCGGGCCATGCCGCACAGATGCTGATCAGCTTTGTATTGATGCAACCCGGCGCGCATATTCTGGCCTCGAACAAGCTCTACGGCGGATCTCTGACCCAGTTCACCAATACCTTCAAGAAGTTTGGCTGGGATGCAACCTTACTGGACCCGGATAACCCAGCCGACTTCCGCCAGCACATCCGGCCGGAAACCAAGGCCATTTTCATCGAGAGCTTGGCCAACCCTACCGGCGTCATCGCCGACATTGCCGCGTTCGCCGACATCGCCCACGAGGCCGGCATCCCACTGATCGTCGATAATACCTCGGCAACGCCCTATCTCTGCCGACCGTTCGAATGGGGGGCGGACATCATCACCCACTCGACGACCAAGTTCCTGTCCGGCCACGGCAATGCGATGGGTGGCATGGTAGTGGACAGTGGCAAGTTCGATTGGGGCCAGAACGACAAGTTCCCATCGCTGACCCGACCGGAACCCGCCTATCACGGCCTCACCTTCTATGAGACCTTCGGCGACCTGGCTCTGACCGTGCATGGCCACGCCATCGGCCTGCGCGATTTAGGCGCGACCATGGCGCCGATGAATGCCTACCTGACCATCACCGGCTGCGAGACCCTGGGCCTGCGCGTCGCCAAGCATTGCGAAAATGCCCTGGCCGTGGCGCAGTACCTGGAAGCGCACCCCGCGGTGAACTGGGTTTCCTACCCCGGCCTCAAAAGCTCGAAGTACTATGACCTGCATCAGAAATACATGCCAAAGGGCGCGGGCTCGGTGTTTTCCGTCAGCCTGAAGGGCGGCTACGAGGCCGGCTTGAAACTGGTGGATGCGCTGGAATTGTTCAGCCATGTCGCCAATATCGGCGATACCCGCTCGCTGGTGATCCACCCAGCCAGCACGACTCACCGCCAGTTGGATGAAAAAGCCCAGATCGCCTCCGGCGCAGGGCCGGACGTGGTTCGCCTGTCCATCGGCATCGAAGACGCCGCCGACATCATCGCCGACCTGGACCAGGCCTTGGCGGTTGCGATGCGCGCCTGACCACCGCCGTCGTCTAAAAAAAACCGGCTCCTGGCTATTGTGCCGGAAGCCGGGTTCGAAAAGCAGAGCGGACCGTCGCGGGCGACGGTAAAGACGCAGACGCCTACCCCTGTCGTGCCAGCATCATCTTCTTGGTTTCAGCAATCGCCTTGGCCGGGTTCAGGCCTTTCGGGCAGGTGTTGGTGCAGTTCATGATGGTGTGGCAGCGATAGAGCTTGAACGGATCTTCCAGATCGTCCAGTCGCTCACCCGTCGCCTCATCACGGCTGTCAGCCAGCCAGCGATAGCTCTGCAGCAGCACAGCCGGGCCCAGATAACGGTCGCTGTTCCACCAATAGCTGGGGCAGGAGGTGGAGCAGCAGAAGCACAGAATGCACTCCCACAGGCCATCCAGCTTCTCGCGCTCCTCGACCGATTGCAGGCGCTCGCGGTTCGGCGGATTGGTCTCGGTCTTCAGCCAGGGCTCAACCGAGGCCAGCTGGGCATAAATGTGCTTCAGATCGGGCACCAGGTCCTTCACCACCGGCATATGCGGCAGCGGATAGATGGCGACATCGCCCTTCACCTCGTCGATGGCCTTGGTGCAGGCCAGCGTGTTGGTGCCGTCGATGTTCATCGCGCACGAGCCGCAAATACCCTCACGGCAGGAGCGGCGGAAGGTCAGGGTAGAATCGACCTCGTTCTTGATCTTGATCAGCGCGTCCAGGACCATCGGCCCGCATTCGGCCATGTCGATGACGTACTCGTCCAACTGCGGGTTCTGGTCGTCGTCCGGCGACCAACGATAGACCTTGAACGTCCGCGGATTTTTCGGCGGAGTCGCCGGGGTGTGCTTCTTGCCCGGCTTGATCTTGGAGTTCTTCGGCAGCGTAAATTCAGCCATAGGATTGGTCTCTTGTGCCTAGAATGATCGAAAAGCCGGTTAGTACACGCGAACCTGAGGTGCGATGTATTCGACCTCGTCCGGGTTCAGGGTGTAGTCGTGCACCGGGCGGTAGGTCAGCGAAACACGGCGGTCCTCGGAATACCAGGCCAGCGTGTGCTTCATCCATTCCTCGTCGTTGCGGTCCGGAATGTCGTCGCGGGCGTGGGCGCCGCGGCTTTCCTTCCGAGCCTCTGCCGAGATCATGGTGACCTGCGAACACGTCATCAGGTTGTCGAGCTCCAACGTTTCCACCAGATCCGAGTTCCAGATCAGCGAGCGGTCGTTGACCCTGATGTCTTCGATGGCGCCAGCGGCCTGCTCGATCTTGCGGCAGCCCTCTTCCATCGACTGCTGCTCGCGGAACACCGCGGCATGCAACTGCATCGAGCGTTGCATCGAGTCGCGGATCTCCGCCGTCCCGGTCGAGCCCTTGGCGTGCCGGAACTTGTCCAGGCGGCCGAGCGCCATGTCCGCAGCATCCTTCGCCAGCTCCGGCTGGCTCGCGCCGGGGGTCACGGTCTCAGCGCAGCGCAGCCCGGCGGCCCGGCCGAACACGACCAGATCGAGCAGCGAGTTGGTGCCGAGGCGGTTCGCGCCATGCACCGAGACGCTGGCGCATTCGCCCACCGCCATCAGGCCGGGCACGACGGCGTCGTCGTTGTCCGCTGTCGGCCGCAACACCTCGCCATGATAGTTGGTCGGAATGCCGCCCATGTTGTAGTGCACGGTCGGCAGCACCGGGATCGGCTCCTTCGTGGCATCGACGCCGGCGAAGATTTTTGCGGTCTCGGTAATGCCCGGCAGGCGCAGGTTGAGCACGTCCGCGCCCAAATGCTCCAGGTGCAGCAGGATGTGATCCTTGTTCGGGCCAACGCCGCGGCCTTCCAGGATTTCCACGGTCATGGAGCGGCTGACGACGTCGCGGCTCGCCAGGTCCTTCGCGGTCGGTGCGTAACGCTCCATAAAGCGCTCGCCCTCGCTATTGGTGAGGTAGCCGCCCTCGCCGCGCGAGCCCTCGGTGATGAGGCAACCGGCGCCGAAAATGCCGGTCGGGTGGAACTGCACGAACTCCATATCCTGGTTCGGCAGGCCGGCACGCGCCACCATGCCATTGCCGTCGCCGGTGCAGGTATGGGCAGACGTGCAGGAGAAATAGCTGCGGCCATACCCACCGGTCGCCAAAATCACCTGCTGCGCCTGGAACCGATGCATGGTGCCATCGTCCAGGTTCCAGGCGACGACGCCCTGGCAGGCGCCTTCCTGGCTCATGATCAGGTCGATGGCGAAGTATTCGACGAAGAACTCCGCCTGGTGCTTCAGGCTCTGCTGATAGAGCGTGTGCAGCAGGGCGTGACCGGTGCGGTCCGCGGCGGAGCAGGCGCGCAGGGCCGGTGACTTGCCATAGTCCTTCATGTGGCCGCCGAAGGGGCGCTGATAGATTTTGCCCTCTTCCGTGCGGCTGAACGGCATGCCGAAATGCTCAAGCTCGATGATCGAGGGCACGGCCTGACGGCACATGTATTCGATGGCGTCCTGGTCGCCCAGCCAATCCGCACCCTTGACGGTGTCGTACATGTGCCAGTGCCAGTGGTCCTCACCCATATTGCCGAGCGCGGCCGAGATGCCGCCCTGCGCCGCTACGGTGTGCGAGCGGGTCGGGAAGACCTTGGTCACGCATGCGGTCTTGAGCCCGGCCTGCACGCAGCCGAGGACCGCGCGCAGACCGGATCCGCCACCGCCAACGACAACGACGTCATAGGTGTGGTCTTGAACTGTATAGGCTTGCGTCACGGCATCAGCCTCCAAATGCAATTCGGGCGACGGAGAACACTCCGAGCAGCCCCAGGAAGAAAGCGCCGCCCTTGACGATCAGCAAGGATGCGATCTTGCAGGATTCAGCGTGGATATAGTCTTCGATCACCACTTGCAGGCCAAGCTGCGCATGGTGGAAGGTGGCGATGATCAGGCAGATCATCATAACGGCAGGCAACGGCGAGCCGATCCAAGCACGGGCCTCTTCATACGAAGCGCCTGCGTGCACGATCAGGCTGATGACAAACCAGATGACCAGCGGCACCAATGCAACCGCAGTCACACGCTGGAGCCACCAATGATGCGTGCCCGATTTAGCTGAGCCGAGGCCACGCGCAGTGGCCAAAGGAGAGCGTAATGACATTTTCTCTGGTCTCCCTTACATGGCCGCGTAGCCGGCGATCCAACAGATCACCGTCAAAGCCACCGAGGTAATCACCACGTGCGTGCCGGATTTGCGCGCCTGCTCCAGCTCCAGCCAGTGCCCTGCATCCCACATTAGGTGCCGCAGGCCATTGCAGAGATGGTACATCAGACAGAACGTCCAGCCGAACAGCAACAGTTGGCCAATGACCGAACCGGCTATACCCTGGAAACTGGCGTAATATTCCGCCGATCCGGCCGCAGCCGCCAGCCACCAGACCAGCACGACGGCACCCGCCGACAGCGCTACGCCCGTGGCGCGGTGCGAGATCGAAAGGACAGAGGTCCATTGCGGCCGATAGACCTGCAAATGGGGGGAGAGCGGACGCTCAGCACTGGCCATTAGGAGCCCTCAATTCAATTCGGTTGAGCGGGTGTGCGCTTGCCGCGCGGCGATTGATTTATCTTCCCTTAAAGTCGTCATTGACGCAAGTCAACAAACCGGACGGTAAGTGTTTATGTTTACGAAACCGACCGCAGTTTCGCGGCCATTTCCAACAATTTCTCAAGATTTTGCGCCGGCGTATCCGGCGCTTTGCCAAAGTCAACCTGGGCCGGCGAGAGCGCCGGCACCAGCTTCAGCAATGCGTCTTCGCCATCCGACGCCAACAATAAGGCATCGGCCTGGCTCAAATAATAGGCAGAGAGCCGCATGGTATAGCGGTAGAGATTAACCAAAATCTGAACGATAAACAGCATAATAAACAAAATGCCAAACCGCGTAATACCCGATGCAATTAGCAAGTTCAGATTGTTGGCCTCTTCGGCAGATCCGAAATCGGTCTGAATATTGGTTTTGAGATAGGCGGTGCGCTCTCTCAATATCGTACCGATCGCGTCTTCGTGCGCATCGCGAACCAGTATCAACTTCCGCTCAGCCACGTCCAACTGTTTGAACTCCGGCGTCGATTTGTATGCTTCAGGGTCCGGGTTCGGGTCGCGGGTCGTGCGCTTGGCGAGGTCTTCCTGCTTTTGCCGGTTGCTCAGCAAATCCGACTGCGCTCGGTCCAATGCCGCAGTTTCCGCCGTCAGCAACTCCTGAATTCGCTCGGGCCCGGTCTTGCCGACTCCAAGGTTGGCGATAAAGCCGGCGAACAGGATCACACAGACCGCAACCACCAGCAACGCACCGATACCAGTCAGTGCGACGAACGAGAACCGGCGCATCTGCACCGCCCGGTTCCGCAAGTCGCGAGCCAGTTCAAACCGCACGGCCGGCCTGCCCAGCATCTCCAATGTTACGGTATCCGGCAACACCCAGCCCGATGCCGGCTGCGGCTCGTTCACCGGACCACCGCCCGCGAGCAGATCGATCCCCGGGAACACCACCGCTCGGAAATCGAACAACATCATGCCGCAAAGCGCCGCCGCGGATGCAATCAGCACAATTATCGGCCAAAGACCGAATAGCCCTACAGACAGCATCATCGCCAAGGCGACAATCAGCGGAAACGCGGTGGCCCGGATCAGGTAGCTGGTGACCGGACGGCGACGCAATGGCCAGGCCAGTATCGTCCTGCGGCTAGCCTGTTTCCACTCTGGCACGGCTGAGGCCAGCCCAAGCGCAGCCCAGCCAACCGCAACACCGACCAATGCAGCCTGAGAAAGGTCGGGTGCATCGTTCAATCGACCGAATACCGCAGACGCCAGACTGGCAACCAGGTTATTCAGGTATAGCGCTTCGACGATCAGGATCGCCGCGACGGCTGCGCAGCCAACCAGCACAAAGAACCCTATTGTTCGCAACATCGGCGTTTCCCGTCTCTGCCGCGGGCCGGCGTTTCCGCCCATCGGGACGGCGTTTGAATCTGAGCGCTTCTGCAACCTAAGATACAGAACCCCTCGCAATCAAGCTGTGACCTGGAACACAGAGGGAAGACAGACAGGCTCAGTTTGTTCCAGAAAACCAGGTTCCACCAAAACTCCGCCGAACTGAGGCTCGCCCATGACCAACGCCGCCCCCGCCACCCCCACCGCTCCGACCATCCGCCTCGACGCCGCCGACAATGTCGCCGTCGCGCGGGTTGAGATCGCCAAAGGCACCTATGTCGCCAGCGAGGATGTCACGACGCTGCAGGACGTGCCGATGGGCCACAAAATCGCCACCCGCCCTATCGCCAAGGGGGAGCCGGTGCTGAAATACAACACGGTCATCGGCTTTGCCGGCGAGGACATCGTGCCCGGCACGTGGATGCACACGCACAACGTGCTGATGGACTCGTTCCAGAAAGATTACGCCTTCGCCCGCGACTACAAGCCGACCGAATTCCTGCCACCGGCGCAGCGCGCGACGTTCCAGGGCATTGTCCGCGCCGATGGCAGGGTAGCGACGCGCAACTATATCGGCGTCTTCATCACCGTGAATTGCTCCGCCACCGTCGCCCGCAAAATCGCCAACTATTTCGATGAAGAGCGGCTGGAGGATTTTCCGAACGTCGACGGCGTCATCCCGTTCATCCATGAGCAGGGCTGCGGCATGGAGATGACCGGTGAGCCGATGGACCTGCTGCGCCGCACGCTGGCAGGCTATATCCGCCACCCGAATATGGCCGGCGCGCTGGTGGTGGCGCTGGGTTGCGAGCGCAACAATCTGGCCCAGTTCTTTGCCGAACAAAGCCTCGCCGGCGGCACCATGCTCAAAGCCATCACCATGCAGGAGGCCGGCGGCACCAAGGCAGCGATCGACATGGGCAAGGCCGCCATCCGCGAAATGCTGGTGGAGGCCAACAAGGTGCAACGCGTGCCGTGCTCGGCCGAGCATATCTCCATCGGCCTGCAATGCGGCGGTTCCGACGGCTTTTCCGGCCTGTCCGCCAATCCGGCGCTGGGCAAGGCCATGGATATTCTGGTGAAGAATGGCGGCACCGCTATCCTCTCCGAAACGCCGGAGCTTTACGGCGTTGAGCACACGCTGACCGCCCGGGCCCAGAATCTCGCCGTCGGCCAGACCTTCGTCGACCGCATCAACTGGTGGCTGGAGTATAACGAGGGCCGCGATACCCAGATCAATGGCCGCGTCTCGCCCGGCAACAATGCCGGCGGCCTGGCCAATATCATTGAAAAGGCGCTGGGCGGTGCCAAGAAGGGTGGCTCCACCGGTGTCATGGGCGTTTACGAATACGCCCAGCCGGTGACGGAAAAGGGCCTGGTGATTATGGACACGCCCGGCTTCGACCCGGTCTCCGCTACCGGCCAGATCGCCGGCGGGGCGAACCTGGTGTGCTTTACCACAGGCCGGGGCTCCTGCTTCGGCTCCTACCCCTCACCGACGATCAAGCTGGCGAGCAACACGCCGATGTACCAGCGCATGATCGGCGACATGGATATCAACTGCGGGCCGGTGATCGACGGCGAAAAAACACTGGACCAGATGGGCGAGGAAATATTCGCCGAAATCCTGGCGGTCGCCTCCGGCAAGCCCTCAAAAAGCGAGGCTCTCGGCGTCGGGGAGGATGAATTCGCGCCCTGGCCCATCGGGGTGCTGTCCTAACCGCTCGAAGCCCCTATAATTCCGCAGCAAAATGCCCAATACTGAAGGAAACACCCCATGGACCTCCACCTCGCCGGCAAAACGGCGCTCGTCACCGGCGCATCCAAGGGCATCGGCCTCGCCGCGGCCCGCGAACTGGCCGCAGAGGGCTGCAACCTGCACCTGGCCTCGCGCACCGAGGCCGATCTGCAGAAAGCCGCCGATGAGCTTCGCGCCAAGCACCAGGTCAATGTCACCATCCACGCCATCGACATCGCCCAGAAAGGCAATTCCGAGAAACTGGCCGCGGCCTGCCAGGACATTAACATCCTGGTTAACAACGCCGGCGCGATTCCACCCGGCAATATCTTGGATATCGATGAGGACCGCTGGCGCGACGCCTGGAACCTGAAGGTGTTCGGCTATATCAACCTGACCCGCGCGGTCTATCCGGTGCTGAAGGCCAAGGGTGGCGGCGTCATCGTCAATGTCATGGGCATGGCCGGCTTCTCGCCGAATTTCGCCTATGTCGCCGGTTCGACCGCCAATGCAGGCCTGATGCACTTCACCCGGTCGATGGGAGGCCGCTCCGTCGACGATGGCATCCGCGTCGTCGGCCTTAACCCCGGCCTGGTCGCGACCGAACGCATGATTACCATGTGCAAAGGTTGGGCCAAGGACCAGCTCGGCGACGAAAGCCGCTGGGAGGAAATGGTCCAGAAGAACCCGCCGCCCGGCAAGCCGGAGGAGATCGCCGACCTCATCACCTACCTGGCCAGCGACCGCGCCAGCCACGTCACCGGCACCGTGATCAACATCGACGGCGGCGCGTCCTCGCGCTAACCTTCCACCTGAAAACCCTGTTTCTGGAGCCTCTATCATGGCCAAGCTAGAATTCTTCTTCGATTACTCCAGCCCCTGGACCTATCTCGCGTTCGACCGGATCGAAGCGCTGGCCAAGCGCACCGGTGCGGAACTGGTCTGGAAGCCGTTCCTGGTCGGCGGCGTATTCAACAAAGTCAACCCGTCGGTCTATCAGCGCCGCGAAAACCCGATCCCGGCCAAGGACAATCACTACCGCAAGACCATGCAGGACTGGGCGGCCTACCAGGGCATCGTCTTCGGCCCGCGCACCGTATTCCCGCTGAACAGCGTCAAGGCCCTGCGCGGCGCTTTTGTCGCCATCGACCAGGGGAAAATCAGCGAATATAGCCGGGCCTGCTTCGAAGCCTACTGGACCAACGACAAGGACATCTCGAAGGAAGACGAACTGCGCAAATGCGTCGAGCGGGCCGGCATGAACGCCGACGACTTTTTCGCCCAGATCGCCACCGATGAGGTCAAGCAGAAGCTGTTCAGCACGACCGACGACCTGATCGGCCGCGGCGGCTATGGCTCGCCGACATTCTTCGTCAATGGCGATGACATGTATTTCGGCAACGACAACCTTGAAATCGTCGAATGGGCGCTGAAAGGCAAAAAAACGGCGTAGTGCCGATGTTGCGCCGGATTTGTCGTCTGGTGCTGCCGGCTGTGTTTGCGGCCGCCGGCGCCAGCGCGGCCCCGCCCTCGTTGTCCTGGCCGGTCGAATGCCGCTTGGGCGAAGATTGCTGGATCGTCCATCACCCGGACGCCGATCCCGGCCCGGCCGCATCGGATTTCCGCTGTGGCCGTCTGACCTATGACGGCCACAAGGGGACCGACATTGCGCTGCCGGACCGCGCCGCAATTTTCTATCCCATCCCCGTGCTGGCCGCTGCCGCCGGTATCGTGCTCGGCACCCGCGACACCATGCCGGACCATTTGGGCGATCCAGCCTCAATCCGGGCCGTAAGCGATGCCGGCAAGGAATGCGGCAACGGGGTTGGCATCGATCATGGCGATGGATGGGTCACCCAGTATTGCCATATGAAAAGCGGCAGCGTGCGCGTCGCCAACGGTGAACGCGTCGAAACCGGGCAACTCCTCGGGCATGTCGGCGAAAGCGGGGCTGCGGAATTCCCGCATCTCCACATCAGCGTCCGCCACCAAAACCAGGAAATCGATCCGTTCACCGGATTGCCGCTCGGCGCCGGCTGCAAGGCACAGGCCAAGGGGACGCTCTGGTCATCCAGCGTCCTCCAGACCCTGCCGCCGGCAGACGCGCCGATTTTGACTGCGGTCGGCTTCCGCCAGGCATCGCCGCTGTTCGACGCCCTGAAAGAAGATACCAGCACGCCGGATCGCCTGTCCGCCGATGCACCGGCGCTGATCCTTTGGGCGACGGCATATGGCCTGCGGAAAGGCGACAAGATGGAGTTCCGCATCGCCGACCAAGACGGCAAAACCGTGCATACCAAGACGTTCGAGCAGGCCAAGGATCAGATCCGTCGCATGCAATTCACCGGCCGGCGCAACAGCGGCTGGCTGGAGCCCGGACGCTATACCGGCACTGTCCGGATCGAGCGGCAGGCGGCGGATGGGGCCAGCATCACGCAACAGCGCGAGGCGCGGGTGCTGATCACCCCGCCCTGACGTATCCGCTCGACGCCTGCCTATCCCCCGGCACAATATGCGCCGATTTTCCTACCACACCCGCAAAACACATCCAAACGAGGAACCGCCATGCATTTGGGATTGTTCAGCTACAATGTCGACTATGGGGCACGCCCGGACCAGATCGCCCGCGCTGCCGAAGAACGCGGCTTCGAAAGCTTCTGGGTCGGCGAGCACACCCATATCCCCGCCAGCCGCCAAACCCCCTATCCGGGCGGCGACCCTCTGCCCAAGCCCTACTACCACATGGCCGACCCGTTCGTATCGCTGATGGCGGCAGCGGCGGCGACCAAGACGATCAAGCTCGGCACCGGCGTGTGCCTGGTGGCCCAGCACGACCCGATTACCCTGGCCAAGACGGTGGCGACGCTGGACTACCTGTCCGGCGGCCGCGTGCTGTTCGGCGTCGGTGGCGGTTGGAACCGCGAGGAATGCGAGAACCACGGCATCGCCTTTGGCCAGCGTTGGAAATACCTGCGCGAAAGCGTCGAGGCGATGAAGCGCATCTGGTCGGACGAAGAAGCCTCGTATGACGGCGACATGGTCAATTTCGACCGCATCATCTCGCACCCGAAGCCGGCCCAGGCCGGCGGGCCGCCGGTGATCTATGGCGGCGCGACCGAGCGGGGCCGTGAGCGAGTCGCTCGCTATTGCGACGGCTGGATTCCCATCGACATCCTGATCAAGGACCTGCCGGCGCAGATCGCCGATGTCCGCCGACGGGCGGAGGCGCATGGCCGTGACCCGAACAGCATCGAAATATCCGTGTTCGCCTTCGAAGGCTCAACGCCGGACGCCTTGAAGGAATACCGCGATATGGGCGTCAAGCGCGTCGCCCTGATCACGCCGCGGCGCCTGGACGACGCGCTGCGGGCGATGGACGACATGGCGGAGATGATCCCGCAGGTCGCCTGACCGACCCGGCGGCGGCCGACCACTGCCGCCCGCCGGATTGCACCGTGGGGACTTACTGCCCCGCCAGGATGTGGTCCGCGATCTTTTCCGCCGTCATCAGGGTGGGGAAGTTGGTGTTGGCGCAGGGTACGCTCGGCATGATCGAGGCATCGCAGACGCGTAGCCCCATCATGCCGCGCACCCGTCCCGTGCCGGTGGTGACGGCCATCGGGTCGGAATCCGCGCCCATGCGGTTGGTGCAGGACGCGTGCCAGATGCCGTGAATATTCTCGCGGATGAACTGCTCCAGCACATCGTCGCTGCGCATCAGGTCATCGACGGTCGGACCCTCGGCGATCACGTTCTTGATGACGTAGTCGCGGAGCTTGGCATTGCTGTCCATTGCCCAGCCGGCTAATTGCGTCATCACCTTGTTTTTGGTCGTCACCTGCGCGAACGCCCGCACCCGGTCGGAATAGGCGGCGGGGAATGGCGTCTCAACGACGCCGGCCAGCGACGGATGCCGGTAGACGCCGATCGCGCGGCGGTAGGCATCCATCATGCGGTCCAGGTCGCGGCGGTCGCTGCACAGTTCGAAATCGACAATCGGCTCGTCGCGATAATCGCGCGTGTCCAGGGTAACCTCGCCGGTCGAATAGCTCTTGTAGACGCTCATCAGCAACGAGCCGAGACGCCAGCCGACCTGGTGCCAGGTGCTTTTGGCGATCTGGATCATCAGCATGTCGCCCTGTGGCGCGCCGCCGATGCCGGAGGAATAGCGCAGACCGACATGGATGTGCCGCTTAATCCGTTCCGGCTGGCGATACCGCGGATGCAGGAACGCCGCCAGGCCCAGCGCCGGATGCTCCATCAGGTTCTGGCCGACGCCCGGCAGGCCGTGCCGAACCTCAATGCCCTTATCGCGCAAATGCCCAGCCGGACCGATGCCATTGCGCATCAGGTGCGCCGGCGAATGGATGGCGCCCGTGCACAAGATCACCTCGCGCGCGCCGAATGTCTGGGTCTGGCCGCGGTGCACCGCCTTGACGCCGGTTGCCTTCAGGCCGTCGAACAGGATTTCCGACACCTGCGTTTCGGCTTGGATCGTCAGGTTCGGGCGCTGCCGCGTTGCCGGGTCCAGATAGCCGATCGCCGCCGACACGCGGCGGTCATAGATGTTCGAGATCGAAACCGGGAAATAGCCATCCTCCCACCGCCCATTCTGGTCCGGCAGGTATTTGTGGCCCATTTTGGCAAAGGCGTCGGCGACGGCGTGCGCATGGCCGGGCCAATCCTCCTGAAACAGGCGGCGCACCGGAATACGGCCTTCCTTGCCGTGGTAGTCGTCGGCGAAATCCATGTCGCGCTCGACTTTTTTGAAATAGGGGAAGCATTTTTCCCAGCTCCAGCCCTCCGCTCCCTGACGGCCCCAATCGTCGTAATCGTTCGGCGCGCCGCGGTTCGCGAGTTGGCCGTTGATCGACGAGCCGCCGCCCATCACCCGCGCCTGTTCGTATTTGCGGATCGGCGGCCGCGGCGCTTCCGGCCGGTTATGCTCCTTGGCCTGCAGGCTGACCTTCAGCGTGTTCCAATGAAAGCGCGGGTCGAAATACACCGTGCCGGGATAGCTGTTGTGCACCTCTGGCGGAATATTGCCGTGCGGCGTGTCGATGCCGGCTTCGAGCAGCAGGACTTTGTTGGCGCTCTTCGCCGACAAGCGGTTGGCCAGCACAGAGCCGGCAGAGCCGCCGCCGACGATGATGTAATCGAATTCGTTCATGATGGGCTGCTTTCCGCGGCAATGATCGGATAGTGCTGGCGACTATAGAAGGCAGGGTGCGCCTGCGAAAAGACCCGGCGTGCAACTCACCCCGGCGGCAGGTCGCCACCGTCCGCCGCTATGATCCGGCCGAAGGTTTCGAAATCGCTCTGGCCGAAGCAGACGAACACGACCCGCTCGACCGCGGGCAAGCGCAGGCATTCCGCTTTCACCGTGGCAAGCGCGATCCGGCAGGCCCGCTCGAACGGGAAGCGGTAGACCCCGGTGGAAATACAGGGAAAGGCGACGGAACGGCAGCCGTTCTGAGCCGCCAGCCGCAAGCTGTTGCGATAGCAGGCCGCCAGGGCCGGATCATCGTCCCGGGCGCCTGACCAGACCGGCCCCACCGTGTGAATCACGTGCCGTGCCGGCAAGCGATAACCAAGGGTGATCTTGGCCTCACCGGTGTTGCAACCGCCAAGCTTCCGGCATTCGGCCAGCAATTCCGGTCCGGCCGCCCGGTGGATAGCGCCATCGACGCCGCCGCCACCCAAAAGCGTGGAATTCGCAGCATTGACGATGGCGTCCACCGCCAGCGTCGTGATATCGCCTCGTAACAGGTCCAGTTGGGCAGGCATGGCGCCGTCTCCGCAAGCGGGCTTCGGTGTAGCGTAGCCATAGTCTAGACTGGCCGACACGAACACCAAAGCCTTCAGGACGGCCAGCCGCCATGACCTTAACCGACCGCATCATAGCCGTGCTCGATCATCTCGGCATTCGCCGCGCTCACCTGGCGACCCAGTTGGCCGGCGACGTCGCCGGACTGGTCGCCAGCCACTCCTCCAGGCTCGGCGGCGTCGCGCTGGTCGCGCCAACCCGCATCGACCCTGCCCCCTTTACCGGCCTGGCCGACCGGTTGCTGTACATCCGGCCCGAAGCCGGAATGCTGGCCCGCACCGCCGCCAGCGCCTTGCCGCTGCTGCCGGATGCCAAGATCGCCACGCTCCAGGGCTATGCCGCCGAGGGCTGGACCGATCTGGGAGCCGACCGCGCCGATATCGCTGACCTGCTGGCGGCGCATGCCGGAGGCATCGGCAGCGTCGACATGGGGGCGGGACCGGACCAAAGCGGCGAGGTCGCCGACATCCGATACCAAGCCACCGGCGCAGGCCCGGTGCTGCTGCTGACGCCAATGGCGCTGGCGCCGTCGCAATGGCAACCGCTGCTGCCGGCCTTGGCACAGCGTTTCCGCGTCATCGCCCTGGCGGGGCCTAAGCTGGGCATGCTGGCATTGCTGGAAGAACGGGCGGCGCTGACCGACTGGCGGCGCATGTGCGCCGGCCTGTTCGACGACCTGGCGCTCAGCCAGGGCGACCGGGTGCTGGATGTCGGCTGCGGCAGCGGCGCGGTCGCCGTGCAGTTTGTCAACCACACCGCAGGCCAAAATCCTGTCACCGCGCTCGACCTCAGCCCCTATCTGCTGGGCGAGGCCCGGATCGCCGCTGAAAAAGCCGGGGCACAGATTGAATTCCGGCAAGGCAGTGCAGAAGAATTGCCGTTTGCCGACAACAGCTTCGCCGCGGCCTACACCATCACGGTGCTGGAGGAATGCGACGCTGGCAAGGCTCTGGCGGAATTGGCCCGGGTGGTTCGTCCAGGAGGCCGGATCGCCGTCGTGGTGCGGGCAACCGACATGCACCAGTGGTGGAACATGCCGGTGTCCGACGCCTTGCGCGCCAAGTTCAGCCTACCGGCGCAGTCGGTCTCCGCGAGTGGCGTCGCCAGCGCCAAACTTTACGATCTTTGCCTCACCGCCGGTTTCGAGCCGGTGCGCATGGGCCCCTATACCGTCGTCAGCGAACGTACCGATGGCCCGGTCTTCGCCCAGCCGGAGGCCTATGCGTTGTCGCAACTGACCCCGTCGGAACGGCAGGACTATCACGCCGCCAAGGCGAAAGCGCTGGTCGCCGGAACATTGTTCATGACGCGCGGCCACCACTGCTTTGTCGGCCGGGTGCGCGCCTGACCCGGCGGCCTTGCGCCGGCCGTGGTCTGGACGTACGCTTCGGCGCGAAACATCGTGCAGCGGCCCAGGGATGCGGTCGCGCCACAGTCGGAGTCTATGACATGAACGATCCTGTCGGCCTCAAGGGCCTCGCCCCTACGACCAAGCGCAAGCTCTATGTGCCGCCGTTGGAATTGACCAAGGGCCAGCCAACTCCGATCGCGGCGAACGGCGGCCTGTCGTTTGCGTCGTTCGACCGGAATGGCGACGCCGGCACCGGCGCGGCGATTGAGGCAGCGCTGCAACATATTGCGGACGGCAAAGGGCAGGACATAACCCGAATGCTGGAATCCGCGCCACCCGGTCCGATCCAGACGCAGTGGGGCGTCGGCTTCCGCGAATATGACGAGTGCGTGGCCTATATCCAGGAACAAGGCCTGACGGCGCCGGATGGCGGCGTGGTGCTGCCGCTGCGCTATACCATTAACGAAAGCCCCTCCTGGTCGGTGGTGCCGTCGAATGCGCTCTGGCACGATCCGTCCCGCGCTGCGGATGCCGCCAAGCTGAAAAAAGAAGAAAGCGACAACCGCAACCGCTCGCTGTACTTCCCGCATGTGCTGCGCGATGCACGCCGCATCGGCGAATACTACCCCGGCCTGCGTCCGGATTCGCCGGAATGCATGGATAAGCTGGGCGTCTCGCTGGCGCACATTCAGTCCAAGTGTCAGAACTTCTATGACGCGCACGAGGTCGAGCGGGTGTTCTACCCCGAGATCGAGAAGCTGCTGCTGGACTTCTTCCCCGACGCGACGGACGCGCTGGTCTATAACCACGACGTCTTTGACAAGCAGTACAAAGGCGACCGGACCGAAAACCAGGCGGACAAAAATCCCGGCGTGAACGAGAATTACGTCAACATGGTCCACAACGACCTGAACGACAATTCCGGCCGGGTCCGGGTGCGCGAGCTGCTGCTGAACAACCTGCGCAATTTCGGGCGTGAGCAGCGCTATACCGAGGCGGAGGTCGAGGAAAAACTGTCGCGCCGCTTTGTCTCCATCAACCTGGCAAAGCCGTTCGAGACGATCCAGCAGTGGCCGTTTGTGCTGTGCGCCTGGCCGAGCTTTGCCGACCAGGCCTATATCAACAACTACCGCATTTATGACGACCGCGTCGGCGAAACCACCCGCTTCACCAATCGCGCCAATCACGAGTGGTACTGGTTCCCGCAGCAGCAACCGCACGAAGTTTCGATGCTGAAGTGCTATGATTCGGTAACCGATAATTCGGTTTCGCGCTGGTCCTTCCACTCTGCATGCTATGACTGGACTGCCCCCGCCGGCGTGCCGCTGCGCCGCAATGTGGTTGTGCGCGCCTACCTGTTCTACTGAGGGACGGTCCCGTCGCCATGCCTGCCGCCAAGCCCTACACTGGCGTATTTCCCATCGCGCCGGTGCCGTTCCGCGACGACCAAAGCCTCGATCTGGAAGGCATGCGCCGCGTGCTGGATTGCATGATCGACCAGGGTGTCGACGGCATTTGCATCCTGGCCAACTATTCTGAACAGTTCCTGCTGTCGGATGCGGAGCGGGAGACGCTGTTGCGGCTTTCTCTGGAGCATGTGGCGGGCCGGGTGCCCGTAATCGCGACGTGCTCGCATTATGCGACCGGGATCGTCGAGGCACGGGTGCGCATGGCCAAGGATATGGGCGCGGCGATGATCATGCTGATGCCGCCCTATCACGGCGCGCTGCTGAAGGGCTCGGAGGCGGATACGTTCGAGCAATTCCAGCGCGCCGCCGACATCGGCCTGCCAATCATGGTGCAGGACGCGCCGCTGTCCGGAGTCGCCCTATCGGTGCCGTTCCTGGCCAAGATGGCGCGGGAAATTCCGAACGTCTCCTACCTGAAGATCGAGACGCCACAGACCGCGGACAAGCTGCGCGCGGTGATCGCCGCGGCTGGGGATGCAATCGACGGCCCGTTCGATGGCGAAGAATCGATCACGCTGCTGGCCGATCTCGACGCCGGCGCGACCGGCACTATGCCCAGCGCGACCCTGCCGGACCTGATCAAACCGGTGCTGACGGCCCATGCCGCCGGCGACCGCGTGGCCGCCATGGCGCAGTACAACCGCATCCTGCCGCTGATCAATTTCGAGAACCGGCAATGCGGCCTGCGCGCCTGCAAAACCGTGATGCAGACGGGCGGCGTCATCAAGAGCGACCGGGTCCGCCACCCATTGCGGCCGTTGCCGGATGCAACTCGGTCAGGATTGCTGGAACTTGCAACGATGCTGGAGCCGGTGGCGCTGCGCTGGGGGCGCTAGGCCAAGGCTGAACCCACCCGGCTATTCCTCCAATGACGAGCAGACGCCGCTTACGCGGGTCTGGCGCATATAGCGGCGATGTTTGTCGGCGTCATAGCCGGCGCCCCGATGCAGCAGGCACCTATTATCCCATATCACCAGTTCGCCCGGCTGCCAGGGGTGAGCGTAAATTGCATTCGCAGCCGTTGCGTGTTCGACAAGGCCGTCCAGCAAGGCCCGGCTTTCAGGCTCTGGCATGCCTTCGATCTCGCGGACATGCGAACCGATGAACAGGTTCTTGCGCCCATTGCCGGGATTGCGCCGCACCAGCCGCTGGCGGACCGGCGGCAGTGTCGCGGCGAGTTCTGGCGTAACAGCGTCCGGCCCTACTTTCGAGCGCGAGAACACATAGTCGTGGACGCCGATCATCGGGTCCAGACGCGCCTGTTCATCCTCGTCCAGCCGGTCATAGGCCGCCCGGTTGCTGACGAACAACGTCTCGCCGCCTTCGCTCGGCGTTTCATAGGCACACATGATCGACAGCATCGCCGGCACGGGCTTGAACGAGGCATCGGTGTGCCAAAGGTTATTGCCGGTCAGGAACCGCGTCTTGCGATGGTCATTGCCCAGCACGGAGCCATCCTGCTGAACATTGCCGATGGTGCCGAAATACTCCAGCTTGCCTTCGCCTTTCGCCACATGGCTCGGTTCCGGATTGCCAAGCGCCTGCGTGAAAGCGAATTGCCATTCGTCGTTCCGGGCCTGGCCCGGAAACAGCACAAAGGAATATTCGTCGATCAACGCGTGAATGTGCGCCGCTGTCCCGGGATCGACGCCGGCGGAAAAATCCACGCCGGAAACCCTGGCGCCAAAGTCAGCATGTAGGGGTTCTATGCTCCAGCCAGACATGATTGATCCTCTCCGTCAGATTGGCGCGGCATCGCCACAAGGGACGACCGTGGCTGACACTATGCTGTCGCACACCTGCTTGGGCAATGCGGTCGTTGACCGGGTCCGCGGGATACGGTTGCACGATGCAGCGCCGCAAGCCTACTCTTTGCGTCAACCGCAGAGGATGCAACGCCCAAAGGATTCCCCATGAAGTTCGGCATTTTCTATGAGCACCAGGTCCCCCGCCCCTGGGACGACCGCTCCGAGCACCGCATTTTCCATGAAGCGCTGGAGCAGATCGAGGTGGCCGACCGGGTCGGGCTCGATCACGTCTGGGAGGTGGAGCATCACTTTCTGGAGGAATACTCCCACTCCTCCGCGCCGGAAGTGTTCCTCGCGGCGGCCAGCCAGCGGACCAAGAACATCCGCCTAGGTCACGGCATCAACCTGACCTCGCCGCTCTACAACCACCCGGCCCGCGTGGCCGAGAGGGTGGCGACGCTGGACCTGCTGTCCAATGGCCGGGTCGATTGGGGCACGGGCGAAAGCGCCACGCTGATGGAGATGGAAGGCTTCAACATCGTGCCGGAAGAAAAGCACGCGCAGTGGAAAGAAGGCGCGGAGCAGGCGGCGAACATGATGGTGATGCAGCCTTATCCTGGGTTTCAGGGCCAATATTTCTCGATGCCGCCCCGGAACGTCCTGCCCAAGCCATTTCAGAAGCCGCACCCGCCGATGTGGCTGGCGTGCTCGCGCCGCGATTCGATCCTGCGCGCCGCGCGCTATGGCATGGGCGCGCTGATCTTCGGCTTTGTCGAGCCGGAACAGGCCAAGGAGTGGGTGCGCGACTACTATGCCGTCATCAAGTCCGACCAATGCGTGCCGCTGGGCCATACGGTCAATCCGAACCTAGCGGCGGTCAGCGGCTTTTCCGTGCATAAGGACGAGGCGGAGGCGGAGCGGCGCGGCCTGCCGGGCTTCCGCTATTTCGGCTACTCGCTGGCGCACTTCACCAATTTCGGCGAGCATATTCCCAGCGTCACCGGCGTCGCCCAGAATTTCGACGAGGTGTACGACTCGCTGCCGGACAATGCCGGCCGCGGCGGCATCGGCACGCCGGAGCAGGTGGAGCAGCACCTCAAAGGCTATGAGGATATCGGCCTCGACCAGATCATCTTCGTCCAGCAGGTCGGCCGCAACCAGCACGACCATATCTGCGAGAGCTTGGAACTATTCGGCCAGACCCTGCTGCCCGCGTTCAAAGAGCGGGAGGAGAAGCGGCAGAAGCAGAAAATGGCCGACCTCGCGCCCTATATCGAGGCGGCGCTGGCCCGCAAGGAGCGCCTGCCGGAACTGCCGAAAAGCCAGATCCCCGTGGTCAAGGCCGCCGGCAAGCGACGTATCGAATCGGGTGAGGTCGATCCCTCCGGCGGTGCTTTCGTCGACAAAACCCGCGGCGGCGCCATCCCGATCCCGCATGCGGACCCACGCGCGGCTGCCAAGGCGAAGTGAGACGGACGCTGGCGGCAGAGGCCGGCGGGCCGGATCGTCTGGTCGGCCCTGCGCTGGGCATCTGCCTGCCGCTGCTGGTGGCGGGGCTGCTGCTGCCCAGTCTGCACTTCCAGAACCTCTGGGTGCTGAACCAGGAGTATTCGCTCTGGTCTGCCGCCTGGACGTTCTGGGAGAAGCAGCACTACAGCCTGTTCGCGCTGCTGTTCGGCTTTACGGTCGTGCTGCCGATTGCCAAGGTTCTGGCCGGCCTCTGGGCCTTTTATCTGGCCGATGTGCAAAGCCTGCCGGCGCGGCGCTGGCTGCACTGGCTGGCTGCGATCTCGAAATGGTCGATGCTGGATGTGTTTGTGGTCGCTATCGTGATCCTGGCGCTGGAAGGCTCACTGCTGACCGCGGCCGACCTGGGGCTCGGCGTGGCTTTGTTTGCGGCCGCGGTCGTGCTATCCGGTTGGGCCTATGGCCGGCTGGCGAAGCTTGCTCTCAAGGTGTCCGAGGAACAGGAAAGACAAACCCATGCATGATTTGGTCCTGAAAGGCGGTCGCGTCATCGACCCTGCCCAAAAGATCGACCGCGTAACCGATGTGGCCTTCGCCGACGGCAAGGTCGCCGCCATAGGCGATGACCTGCAGGGCCGCGACACGCGCGACTGCTCCGGCAAGCTGGTGACGCCGGGCCTGATCGACCTGCACACCCATGTTTATGCCGGCCATACCTCCATCGGTATCGAGCCGGACCCCTACGCGCTGGCCACGGCCTGCACGACGCTGGTTGATGCGGGCACCGCCGGGCCAGCGAACTTTGATGGCTACCGCCGCCATATCGTCGAGCCGGCGGACGTGAACATTGTCAGCTATATCAATGTCTCGTTCGCGGGCATTTTCGCGTTCTCGAAGACGGTGATGGTCGGCGAGAGCGATGATTTCCGGCTGCTGCACTCCGAATCCTGCCTAGAGGCGATCAACCGCCATCGCGACATGATCTGCGGCGTCAAGGTGCGGATCGGCATGACGGCGAGCGGCGGCAAGGGCGCGGCGCCACTCGACATCGCGCTGGAGGTGGCGGACGCCGCCGGCTTGCCGGTCATGTGTCACCTGGACTACCCGCCGCCGTCCCGCAAGGAAACGTTGGGCCGGCTGCGCAAAGGCGACGTGCTGACCCACTGCTTCCGTCCCTTCCCCGGCGCGCCCTCGCACTATGATGGCCGGGTGCGCGAGGAGGTGCTGGAGGCGCGGGAGCGCGGCGTGATCTTCGACGTCGGCCATGGCGGCGGCTCGTTTGGCTGGAAGACGGCGGAAGACATGCTGAGCAACAACTTCAAGCCGGACTGCATCTCGTCCGACGTGCACTCGCTCAGCATCGAGGGGCCGGCCTTCGACCAGCTTGTGACCATGAGCAAGTTCCTGAAGCTCGGCATGACCCTGGAAGAGGTCATCCGCGCCTCGACCGAAGGGCCGGCCAACGCCATCAGCCGCCCGGAACTGGGCTCGCTCGCCATCGGCACCCAGGGCGACGCCTCAGTGCTGAGCCTGGAAGAGGGCGACTTCATCCTGCGCGACGTCAAGGGGCTGGAGCGTCAGGCCGGCCAGCACTTCCGCGCCCACGGCATGGTGATGCGCGGCGGCTGGCGCGATGCGCTGCCGCCGATTGGCAACGCTTAAAGCGGCGGCAGGCCCACCCGCTCGCGCAGGCTGGCGTCCTGAATCGCCAGTTCTGCGCCGGCCAGGTCTGCCGCAGCGCCGGAGCAGAGATAGGCGATACAGGCTGCCGGCGCTGCAACCCCGCCCAGATTCTCCCGCGGGATCTTGCTGATCTGGTTAATGCCGCTTGCACGGATCTTGACCTGCATGTCGGTATCGACGGTGCCAGGGGCAAAGCCGTAGTTGCGGATGCCCTGGCCGCCGGTCTCCAAATGCAGCGCGCGGGTAAACATCGCCATTCCCGCTTTCGCAGAGCAATAGGCGCTCCATCCCTCCAACGGCCGATGCGCAGCACCGCTGGACACGTTGACGATTACCCCCGCGCCGGCCGCGATCATATCGGGCAGCGCATAGCGGGCGACGTGATACGCGCCGGTCAGGTTGATCTGGATGTTATGGGCCCAGGCGGCAGGATCGCTTTCCGCCAACGGGCCAATCGGATCGATCACGCCGGCGTTGTTGATGAGCAGCGACAGCTTGCCGAAACGCTCCTTGACGGTCTTCACCGCCGCTTCCACCTGCTTGGCATCGGCAACATCGCAGGTAATACCCAGAACGTCGCCACCAAGCCCGGCCATTGCTTTGCCGACCCCGGTGCGGGCGGTTATCGCCACCTTGGCGCCCGCGGCGATCAACGCCTCCGCCGCCGCTAAGCCAATGCCGCGCGAGCCGCCGGTCACCAGGGCGACTTGCCCGGAAAGATCAACTGCCATACCTCAGATATCCTTGAAATGCCGTGTTAGTAGTTCGTCGGCCGGAATTGGAAGACTTCGGAATCGATCGGAATCCCCAATTTTTGATCCTGCAGGCGCACCTGGATCGACCGCCCGGATGCATCCACCAGCCGCCAGCCCAGCAGCTTAATCGGTGCGTGGTCAAATACCAAGGTTACCGCCCCCTGGTCGGGAGCGCTGCGGCGGGTTGCAGACACTTCGATGATCGGGCCGATGCGCTTCACGTCGGTCACGGTGAAATCGTCATCCCAGGTGACCTTGTCCGCCAGCAGGAACCAAGCTGGCGTATCCTTCTGACTCAGATAGTTCGCCTCTCGCAATTCTTTGTCGTAGTGCACCAGAAAGTCGGAACGGGCGATCACCAGGATCGGCACCGGGGGATCGTATTCAAACCGCAGACGTCCGGGCCGATGCAGCCAGAACGTACCCCGGGCCAGGCCTCCGTTCCCGTCCGTCTGAACAAAACGCGTCTGCATCGTCACGACGCCGTTCAAGTAGACCCGCAACCTCTCGACTTCATTGCGTTCTTGATCCGTCAACCCATGGGCGGTTCCGGACAACAGGAAAAAACCAAGGAACAACGTCGCAAGCCGCACCATAGGCTGGCCTTTCGATTGCGGAATAAGGGCCCTCAGATAGGCATCAATCGTCGTAGTCGCCAGTGTTGGATGTAACCAACACCTCGCGTTTGCCCACATGGTTGGCCGAACTGATCAGCCGCTCCGCCTCCATCCGGTCGATCAGCGAGGCGGCGCGGTTGTAGCCGATCTTCAGGTGCCGTTGCAGGAAGCTGGTCGAAGCCTTGCGTTCGCGCAGCACGATGCTGACGGCCTGATCATACAGATCATCGCTGCTTTCGCCCGAAAAGCCGGGGATGCCGGCAGCGATGTCGTCGTCTTCCGTGACACTGTCGACATAGTCAGGCTCGCCCGTATTGCGCAGGTATTCGGTGATCTCCTGCACCTCTTCGTCCGAGACAAAGGGGCCATGTACCCTGCTGATGCGGCCGCCGCCGGCCATGTAAAGCATGTCGCCCTGGCCCAACAATTGTTCCGCCCCGCCCTCGCTGAGAATTGTGCGGCTATCGACCTTGCTGGTAACCTGAAACGAAATGCGGGTGGGGAAATTGGCTTTGATCGTACCGGTGATCACGTCGACGGACGGCCGTTGCGTCGCCATGATCAGGTGAATGCCGGCGGCGCGCGCCATTTGCGCCAGCCGCTGGATCGCGGCCTCAATGTCCTTGCCGGCGACCAGCATCAGGTCGGCCATTTCATCGACGACGATAACGATATAGGGCAAGGGGCGCATATCCAGCGCCTGCTCTTCGATAACCGGCTGGCCCGTGCTGGGGTCAAACCCGGTCTGGACGCGCCGGGACATCGGGTCGCCGCGCTTGATAGCCTCCGCCACCCGCTCGTTATAGCCACGGATATTCCGAACACCCAGGGTCGACATTGCCCGGTAGCGGTTTTCCATCTCGCGCACCGCCCATTTCAACGCCACGACCGCTTTCCGCGGATCGGTCACGACCGGCGTCAGCAGATGCGGGATGTCGTCATAGACACTGAGCTCCAGCATCTTGGGATCGACCATGATGAACCGGCAGCGCTCCGGCGGCAGCGCATAGATCAGCGACAGGATCATGACGTTGATCGCCACCGACTTGCCCGAGCCGGTGGTGCCGGCAATCAGCAGGTGGGGCATCCGCTCCAGATTGACGACAATCGGTTGGCCGCCAATGTCCTTGCCCAACACCAGCGGCAGGCCGTTCTGTTCCTTGTCATAGGCCTTGGAGCCCAGCAAGTCGCGCAGATAGACGATCTCGCGCTTGCCATTCGGAAGCTCGATGCCGATGGCATTCTTGCCGCGGATCGTCGCGATGCGCACTGAAACAGCGCTCATGTTGCGGGCGATGTCATCTGCCAGGCCGATAACCCGGCTGGCCTTAGTCCCTGGCGCGGGTTGGAATTCGTAGAGCGTAACCACAGGACCCGGGCGCACGGTGACGATCTCGCCGCGAACGCCGAAATCCTCCAACACACTTTCCAGCATGCGCGCGTTTTCGGTCAGCGCATCCGCATCGACGGCGTCGCCGATCGCGGGCCCGGCGGCTTGCAGCAGTTCCAACGGCGGCATTGGCGACGTGTCACCCAACGGCAGGACCGGCTGGGTGATTGCCTCCGTCCGGCTGCCGGTCGCAGGGTTAGCGCGGTTGCGAACGTCTATGCCCACCTTGGCAGCAGGCGGGCGAACCTCATGACCAGGAGCCGGAGAGGCAGGCATCGGCTCCAATGGCAGTTGCACTGAGCGTGGCGTCGCTGCAGTTGGTGGCGCCCAGGGGGTGCTGGGATACTGTTGCGGCGGCGGTGGCGGCTCGTCCGGCTTACGGCGGAGGTTCCATCGTGGCCAACGGAGTCGCTTTGGCCGCGGCAAACGATTGAAGCCAAGAAAAAGCCAGCGCCCGCCAATCCAGCCCGCGCCAGCCGCCGCCCGACGCAACAACCGCATCGCCAACGATAACTCGGCAATATCGAGGGCCAACACCCAGATCACCAAAAGTGCAGCCACACCCACTGTGACGCTGTATGTCAGGCTGGCCCCGAAGCCGACCATCTCCAGCAACACAATCAGATGCCCAAGCGTCACCGCACCGACTGCGCCGCCGGCGCCTTCCGGCACCAGGAATGGCCCGGACCAAGCCGTGCCGCCCAAGCTCATCGCCAGCAACAACCATGCCACCGGAGCAGCAGCAAGCCGCACCCGCCAGTGCTGCAAGCGGCGGGCGACGACGAGACGCCAGCCCCAAGCCAACAGCAGCAAAGGGATAAAAACCGCCGCCCATCCCGACGTCCTGAACACCAGATCGGCAAACATCGCGCCAGTCCAACCCAGCACGTTTTGGACCGCACCACCGGTAGCGAAATTCAGGCTGGGATCGCCAGGCGCAAAACTGGCGAGCGCCAGTCCTGCCGCAAGGGCACCAGCCCACAATCCCAAGCCAACGATTTCTGCTAGCCGCCGAATCATCTGGGCTACGAATTGCGGCGACGCCAGGCGCGGGCGCATGTCGTACTGGGTGGTCAGATGCCTATCCCCTTGGGTTGCAAGTTGTTTCAAGCAACGCGGACAACCAATTCGGCGATCCGGCGCACATGCCGAAGTATACCAAAAAAAGGGGCGGCATGCACGAAGCACGCCGCCCAGTTCGCCCAGGGAAAAGGTTAACGGTTACATCACCTGCGCCCGCGGTCCGAACTCAGGGTAGGCTTCCATACCCAACTCGGCTTGGTCGAGGCCGCGGAATTCGTCCTCCGGATCGACACGTAGTCCCATCGTATATTTCAGCGCCAGCCAGACGACCGCGCTGACCAGCGAGACAAACACGCCGGTTGCAACAATTCCGACAATCTGCGTCACCAGGCTGCCACTGCCGAAGATGCCGACGGCTAGCGTGCCCCAGATCCCGCAGACGAGGTGGGCCGAGATTGCGCCAACGACGTCATCGATCTTCAACTTGTCGACCATCGGGATTGCGAACACCACCAACACGCCGCCAATTGCGCCGATCACCACCGAGAGATAGTGGCTCTGCAAGTCCGGGCCCGCAGTGATCGAGACCAAGCCGGCTATCGCACCGTTCAGCGCCATGGTCAGATCGATCTTGCCATACAGCAACTGGCTCGCCGCCATCGCCGCGACAACGCCAGCCGCGGCCGCCAGGTTCGTGTTGACGTAAACGATGGCGATCGCCGCTGCATCGGCAGCGCTGCCCAGGGCCAGTTGCGAGCCGCCGTTAAAGCCAAACCAGCCGAACCACAGAATAAACGTGCCAAGCGTCGCCAGTGGAAGATTTGCGCCAGGAATTGGCAGAACCTGACCGTTCGGGCCGAACTTGCCCTTACGCGGCCCCAGGATGATAGCGCCCACAAGGGCCGCCCAACCGCCGACAGAGTGCACCAGGGTCGAACCGGCGAAGTCGCTGAAGCCCATCTCCTTCAACCAGCCTCCGCCCCAGGTCCAAGAACCCTGGATCGGATAAATCACACCGGTCAACACGACAACGAAGACCATAAACGGCCAGAACTTAATCCGCTCGGCCACAGTGCCAGAAACGATACTGGCCGCAGTGGCGACAAAAACCATCTGGAAAAACCAGTCACTCATGACCGAGTAGCCGTTGTCGGTAACGGACTTGATCAATTCCGGCGTTTTTTCGCTCGCGGCCAGCAACGCTTTTTCGGCGTCGCTGGTATCATAGAACAGCGACAAAGAGCCAATGTAGCCGCTCACGTCGGTGTACATCAGGCTATAGCCGAAAATATAAAAGATGATACCGGCGACAGAATAGATCGCCACGTTCTTAAGGCAGATTGCGGCGGTGTTTTTCGTCCGCACCAGGCCCGCCTCCAACATGGCGAATCCAGCCGCCATGAACATGACCAGCACGCCATGGATCAGAAAGGAAAAAGTGTTGAAGACGAATGCTGTCTCTGCATCGACAGCTGCGAAGGCGATGGAAGGGGCGATAACAGCCATGGCCGCAACGACTGCCCCTCCCCAATAGGTCCTGCTCATGGTGGGTTTGCGCTCCTGTCGCATATCAGAATTAAAGGGCATCGTTGTCGGATTCGCCGGTGCGGATACGCACCGCTTTGGCCACTTCGAGGACAAAGATCTTGCCATCGCCGATCCGTCCGGTATGGGCGGCGGCCTGGATGGCTTCGACGGTCACGGCGACCCGGTCATCCGGGACTACGACCTCAATCTTAACTTTCGGCAGGAAGGCGACGGTATATTCCGCGCCGCGATAAATTTCCGTCTGGCCTTTTTGCCGGCCAAAGCCTTTAACTTCTGTGACGGTCAGCCCTTCTACGTTGAGGGAGGTCAGCGCTTCGCGGACGTCCTCCAACTTGAATGGCTTAACAACGGCCATAACCAACTTCATTAGCAGCTCCTCTGGCGCTCAAAATGCATCGGATCACACTCGCATCTTCAAGAAACGTGCCAAATCGGAAAAATTTTTCTATGAT
>JAPOJR010000200.1 GCA_029978325.1 Alphaproteobacteria bacterium
AAGAGCGAAGGCTTCCATGCCCGGAACATGCCAGCCAGCACCGGCCGGTCGAACAACGACAGATAGATCAATACAGGTACCGACTGCATCAACTGGCCGATCAGCTGCATGCTGGCAGCGGCCAGAAAGATGGACGGCGTATCGAGCGTTATCAGCGCACCACGATACGAGGTGGCCGACAGTGCGAAGAACACGCCTCCACTCAATCCCAGCAGCGCAGGCTTCCAGTCGCGCGCATCCGCCTCGCCGGCCTCCTGCCCTTTCGGCCATGACATCAGCAGGACGCCCGCTGTTGCAATAACGATAGCGGCGGCGACAGCAAGGGTCGGGATATCGCCAAGCAGGAGAATGCCGCCGATCGCGATGAAGACCGGCTCGGTCTTGATGAAGGCAATGACCACGGAAAACGAACGCTGGCGCATGCCGGCAAGCATCAGGGCCGTTGCGATCATCTGCGCAGCCGCGCCGGCGAAAGTCCAGCCAAGCGAGACGAGGCCGAAATGCGGGAATGGCAGGGCATAGAGCCACATTCCGGCCAGAACCAGTGCAGCCGTGAACGGCAGAGCGAATATGAAGCGCACATAGGTCGCTCCACCGGTGCCGATGGTGCGAATCAGGTCGCGCTGCATGGCGTTGCGCGCTGTCTGCGCGGCTGCGGCGCAAAGGGTAAACAGGGCCCAGAGCCAGCCCGACAGCCACGCAAACGTCGCCGCAGTAATCGTCAAGACCGCCATTGATGTGGATGCTCCGCCGTTTGCGGCCAAAATCGGGATTTGAGACCGTCAGCGATTTCCGCCCCGGCGAAAAATGCTCTATCACGTCGCGCAGGTGGTCCAAACCCGCGGCTGCCGAATTATCCGGGATTGAATGCATGGCAGTCTATACGGAAGTCAGCGACGAGGAATTGTCGGCGTATCTCGCCCGCTACGACCTCGGCGAGCTGCTGGCCTGCAAGGGCATTGCGGAGGGGGTTGAGAATTCCAACTTCCTGCTGCATACGGACGCCGGATTTTTCATCCTGACGCTATATGAGAAGCGGGTCGATACCCGCGACCTGCCGTTCTTTCTCGGCCTGATGGAACATTTGTCAGATCGCGGCGTGACCTGTCCGCAGCCGGTGAACGCGCGCGACGGCTCTGCCCTCGGCACGCTCGCCGGACGCCCGGCGGTGATCGTGACCTTCCTCGACGGGCTCTCGATCAAGCACCCCTCGCCGCGCCAGTGCGGCATGCTGGGCGAGGCGATGGCTCAATTGCATGTGGCGGCAGCCGACTTCACGATCCCGCGCGCAAATGCGATGGGAATGGAGGCGTGGTTTTCCCTGTTCGAGCAGGCGCGCATGCAGGCCGACACGGTTCTCCCAAGCCTGTCGTCCCTGATTGAGGATGAGTTGGCCTTCCTGCGGGCGAACTGGCCGAAAGACCTGCCGTCGGGTGTCATTCATGCCGACCTGTTCCCGGACAATGTATTTTTCCGCTCCGGGCGCCTGTCCGGGCTGATCGACTTCTATTTCGCCTGCAACGATTTTCTTGCCTACGACCTCGTCATCAGCATGAACGCCTGGTGCTTCGAACCGGACGGGTCCTTCAACATCACGGCGGCGATGGCGATACTGAACAACTATGGCGAGACAAGGCCGCTGACGGAAGCCGAAAAACAGGCACTGCCGGTGCTGGCGCGCGGCGCGGCGCTGCGCTTCCTGCTGACGCGGCTGGTGGACTGGCTGAACGTGCCGGACGGCGCTTTGGTCAAACCGAAGGACCCGCTGGAATATGTGCGCAAGCTGCGCTTCCACCAGCAGGTGAAAAACGCCGGGGAATACGGGTTGCTGACATGAGCGGTAAGGACAAAACCGGGCGCGTCCAGGTCTGGACGGACGGGGCCTGCTCGGGCAATCCCGGACCCGGCGGCTGGGGCGCCATCCTGACCTTCGGCGAACATCGCAAGGAACTGTGCGGCGGCGAGGACGAGACCACCAACAACCGCATGGAACTGACAGCTGCCTTCATGGCGCTGGAGGCGCTGACCCGCGAATGCGCCGTCGACCTGCATACGGATTCGCAATACGTGAAGGGCGGCGTTACCGGCTGGATGAAGAACTGGAAGAGAAACGGCTGGCGCACCGCCGACAAGAAGCCCGTCAAGAACGTCGACCTGTGGCAGCGTCTGGACGAAGCGACCCAGCGGCACAACGTGACCTGGCACTGGGTCAAGGGCCATGCCGGGGACCCGATGAACGAACGCGCCGACGAACTGGCACGGCAAGGCATGGCGCCGTTCAAGAAGTGAGATGTGGCAAACATGCAAAAGGCCGGAACATCGTCCGGCCTTCGCATCGATTTGAATGGTCAGCAACCGCTTACACCAGAAAGCGCTCAAACCTGGGTCAGCATGTTGTCGACGCCGGTCTGGGCGATGCCGGGGCCTTCCTCGATGTTGAGGGTCTTCACCACGCCGTCTTCCACCAGCATGGAATAGCGCTTGGAACGGACGCCGAGGCCGCGCTCGGTCAGGTCCATGGTCAGGCCGAGGGCGTTGGCGAACTTGGCGCCGCCGTCGGCCAGCATCTCGACGCTGTCGCCGACATTGGAGGCCTTGCCCCATGCGTCCATCACGAACACGTCGTTGACGGCGGTGCAGGCGATGGCGTCGACGCCCTTGGCCTTCAGCTCGCCGGCCTTGTCGCGGAAACCGGGCAGATGGGCGGCATGGCAGGTTGGCGTGAAGGCGCCGGGAACGGCGAACAGCACGACCTTCTTACCCTTGAAAATCTCGTCGGTGGTCTTGGGCTTGGGGCCATCGGCCGTCATGACGGTGAATGTTGCCTCAGGCAGATTGTCGCCAACACTGATCATTTGTTTCTCCCACACTCACTTTGAATGATTGAACCCGTTGATAAATTGAGCCCATGCCTCATGGCCGGACAAGTCTTAGCAGGTCGGGCCTGCCCCGGCCAGAGGACTGTCTGAAGCTCCGCGCGGAACCTGAAACCGAACCTGAACCGGGGTATGATATTGCGCACCATCGCCGGGTTTCAACCGGACGGGATGCGATTGACGTCTCAAGGCAGGTCTATTGTCTTGCCCTTGCAACGGCGGGTCTGTACGAGTGCCAGCATGTATTTTTCACTGGCGTTTTGCCGGCACTGGAGCGCAATTTGGTCAAAGCCCCCGAAATGGCGAAACTTTCGGCCCTCATGGCCGAGGTGGCTATAGCCGCCGGCAAGATCGCCATGGACTATTTCGAGCACGGCAGGAAAACGATCGCCGATGTATCCTACAAGGAGGGCGGTTCGCCAGTCAGCGAGGCCGATCTTGCTGTCGACCGATATCTGAAGGAGCAGCTGACCAGGCTGGCGCCTCAGGCCGGCTGGCTGTCCGAGGAAAGCACGGACGATCCGTCCAGGTTGACCAGGCAGCATGTTCTGGTGGTCGATCCGATCGACGGGACGCGCGCATTCATTGACGGAGACCGGCGCTGGGGCATCGCCATTGCGCTGGTGGAGGCCGGCAGGCCGGTCGCCAGCACTTTGTTCATGCCGGCGCTGGAGGAACTGTTTGTCGCCGCCGCCGGACATGGCGCAACCCGCAACGGGGTGCAGCTTCACGTACCGGACCGCCCGTCATTGCAAGGCGCCACTATCGGCGGACCGAAAAAGGCGCTGGAAGCCATGGAAAAGCGCGGGATGGGAACGGTCTCCGAACCACGGGTGCCCTCTCTCGCCTACCGGCTGGCGCGGGTCGCATCCGGCGAGGTCGATGCCGCGCTGGCCTCGACCAATGCGTGGGGTTGGGGATATAGCGGCATCCGATCTGATTGTACTCGAATCGGGAGGCTTGCTCACGGGTCTCGATGGCGAGCAACCGCGGTACAATCTACCGCGGCCACGGCATGGCGTTCTGGCGGCGGCCGGTCCGCGCCTGCATGAGCCCCTGATAGCGGCGGTGCGCGCAATTATGCCATGAAAGCCCATTCCGGAAGCGCATCGCGAAAGCGGCGCTCCGCAAAATCCAACCGACTGACACGTTCGAACAACGGGAAATCCACATGTCTGATAACAAGGCCAAAAATGTCGAATCCGAGCAGCTTCTGCATCTCGTGTTCGGCGGCGAGCTGGAAACCCTGTCCGGTATAACATTCCGCGATCTCAAGAACATCGACATCGTCGGGATTTATCCCAACTATGCCACCGCCGAGCGCGCCTGGAAGGCCAAGGCGCAGGCGACTGTCGACAATGCCCATATGCGTTACTTCATTGTTCACCTGCACCGCCTTCTCGATCCGGCGTAAGGCAGTACGCGTGGGTCGGGGGAGCCAGGGGTGATGCTGAAGAACCTGGGCCGGTCCGCTCCGGTGCAGAAACTTGCCGCGTTCCTGGCGGCGCGATATCTGCGCCTCGTTCAGCGGACAACGCGCTACACGATAGAACCTGCCGATTTTCGCGAACGTGCAATCAAGGATGCGCCGGTCATAGGCGCGCTCTGGCACGGGCAACACCTGATGGCGCATTTTGCCTGGCCGGAAGGTCTGCGCGTTGCAGCCCTGATCTCGCGGAACAAGGATGCCGAAATCAACGCCATGGTGCTGGAGAAGTTCGGCGTCACGCCGATCCGTGGTTCCGGCGGACGGGCGGAAAAGATGCACCGGCGCGGCGGGGTGGCGGCGTTGCGCGAGATGCTGCGAACGCTGACGAACGGCCAGTCGCTGGTGCTGACAGCGGACGTGCCGAAGGTGTCGCGTATCTGCGGTGATGGCATCATTGCTCTCGCCAAACATTCAGGCCGGCCGATCTACCCGGTTGCCGTGGTCAATCGCCGGCGGATCGATTTCAATTCCTGGGACCATGCCAGCATCGGCCTGCCCTTCGGACGCGGGGCCATCGTGGTGGGTGATCCGATCCACGTCGGCGCGCAGGCAGATGCTGCAGACATGGAGGCAGCGCGGCTGGCGCTGCAGGCTTCACTCGACGCGATTCACGCACGCGCCTATGCTCTGGTCGGCGACCGGGATCCGGGCGCGAGACAAAGCGATGCTGCAAACGCGCCATAAGGCGGGTCGCAGCAGAGACTTGTCCCCAATGATGTAACCGGAAACTTCATGCCGCGGCACAGCACGCTTATCGGTCTCTACAAACTGGCGATGGCCGCCTTCGGTCCATTCGCGGGGCTGCTGCTGCATCTGCGCGGCATGAAGGGCAAGGAAGATGCTGCACGCCTGCAGGAGCGCAAGGGCATCACTTCGATGCCGCGGCCTGCCGGCCCCGTCGTCTGGATACACGGAGCAAGTGTCGGCGAAGCGATCGCCATGCTGCCACTGACGACCCATATCCGCAGCCGCGGCGTCCAGGTGCTTTTCACCACCGGCACGGTCACATCGGCGCAAACGCTCAAACAGCGCCTGTCTGCGGGGGTGATCCACCAGTATCTGCCGCTTGATGTGCCGCAATTCTGGCGCCGCTTTCTTTCCCATTGGCGTCCGGGCATATTGATCATTGCCGAATCGGAGCTGTGGCCGAACATGCTTGCGCAGACCAATGCAGCCCGCATCCCCATCGCTGTTGTCAATGGCCGCATGTCCGAACGCTCGGCCGGCCGCTGGCTCAAGGCCCCTGCAGCAGCTGCCAGCGTATTCGGATGCATCGATCTTTGCCCGTGCCAGAGCGAAGCGGACGCAAACCGTTATGCGCGGCTTGGCGCAG
>JAPOJR010000201.1 GCA_029978325.1 Alphaproteobacteria bacterium
AAGGTCGCGATTTCCAACACCAATCGGCCGGTTGCTTGCCGGTCCATAATGCGCCGCAATGCCTGGGGACCATTAGCCAGGCCAAAGCGCTCACTGATCTCGGGATGAATGAGCCCTTCGCCATGCCACCGCATCAGGTCATCGGCCGACCGCATCAACAGGTCGGGCCGTCGTTTGCGGTAATAGAACAGCGCGAAGCCGAGAGCCGACCGGTTTTTGACCAGTAACTGATTGGCTGGAATTTTTGGGATGCCGCCACCAGCATAGCCGATGGTCAGGTACCGGCCGCCCCAATCGAGTGATCGGAAGGCCGGTTCGTATAGGTCTCCGGCGACCGGGTCATAGACGACGTTGACGCCGTCGCCGCCGGTTAGCGTCAATGTCTCGGCCCGCAGATCATGTGTTGTATAATTGATCGCATGATCGGCGCCGTGCGCCTTTGCCACCGCCAGTTTTTCGGCGGATGACGCTGCGGCGATTACGGTCGCGCCCAGCGCCTTTGCCACTTCGACAGCCGCCAGTCCGACGCCGCCGGCAGCACCCAGCACCAGAACCGTCTCGCCAGGTTGTATCGCCCCTTGCCAGACCAAGGCCCCGTGCGCCGTAAGATAGGCTGCGCACATGGCCGCTGCCGGCGCGAAATCCAGCGTATCTGGAATACGAAAGGTTTCGCCGGCTGGAGCCACCGCCTGTTCGGCATAGCCGCCGTCATAGACCAGCGCCATGACCCGATCGCCGACCGCAAATCGTTCCACACCGTCGCCAACCGCAGCAATGCGCCCCGCCACTTCCATTCCGGCGGCGAACGGCAGCGCGTGCTTGTTTTGGTGCAGGTCCCGGATCATTAGCGTATCGGCGAACGATACGCCTGCGGCCGCTACATCAATCACCACCTCGCCATGACCTGGAGAAGGCGATGGCAATTCACCCAAGGTCAGGTCCTCGGGTGGGCCGAACGAATGGCAGACGAGTGCACGCATAGACATCACCGACTTTGGCAGACTTCTGATTTCAGTTAAATATCAGAACGAGACACCGACAATACGATGCGCACCACAGCATCGCCAGCCTTTCGAAAATGGCGCGTTAGGCGCTCTCGAAGGCAACCAACTCCACGCCTTCTTCCACTTGGTCGCCCTCGCCGAACCGCAGGGAGACGACGGTGCCGTCGGCTGGGGCGTTCAGTGTGTGCTCCATCTTCATGGCTTCGAGGGTCAGCAGGGGCGCGCCTTTTTTCACAGCGGCGCCGGCTTTGACATGTACCTTGGTGACTTTTCCCGGCATCGGCGCGGTTAGCTTGCCGCCGCTCGCATCCTGGCCCATCGCCGCAGTGCCCGGATCGTGCAGGGCAAAGCGGTAGGTGCCGCGCCGGGCCATGACCGAAATATCCTGGCCTTCCACATGCACGCCGACATTAAAGCGCCGCCCGGCGATCTCCACCGCCAGCCGTCCTGGCTCGCGATGCACCACGCGCGTATTTGCGGGCGAGGTCGGCAAGGTCATATGGTATTCTCGCCCGATATAGGCGACTTGGACGGCATAGCGTTGCTCGTTCCAATCGAGCTGCACCGTCTCGTGCACTCGCTCATTGAGACGCCAGCCATGGGTGCTGTTCCAGGGCGAGTACGGGTCATCGGTTCGCGCCGCCTGTTGCTCCGCGGTCGCCCGGCGCTGGTCGAGCACCGCCAGCACAGCAGCAGCGACAACTTCGTCCGATGGATTGGGAAGAGTCACATTCAGGTCGGCGGAATGCTGGTCGATAAAGCCTGTGTGCACGTCGCCGTCGGCAAACGCCGGATGGCGCGCGACGGCATGCAGAAATGCCCGATTGGTGGTTACGCCGGCAATCTGCGTATCTGCCAGCGCCGACCGCAGGCGTGCGACGGCCTGTGCCCGGTTTTCGCCGCGCACGATCAGCTTGGCGATCATCGGGTCATAGTGGGGCGAAACCTCGTCGCCCTCGACCACGCCGGTGTCGACCCGGACAAAGCCGTCATGTTCTGGAAATTTTAACACTTCAAGCTTGCCGGTCTGCGGCAGGAACCCGCGTGACGGGTCCTCGGCATAAAGCCTGACTTCGATGGCGTGGCCTTGCAGCCGGATGTCGTTTTGGCTGAGTGGCAGCGGCTCGCCGGCAGCGACCCGCAACTGCCATTCCACCAGATCGGTGCCGGTGATCCACTCGGTGACGGGGTGTTCTACCTGCAGGCGGGTATTCATCTCGATGAAGTAGAAATTCTGATCGGCATCCATCAGAAATTCACAGGTGCCGGCCCCCAGATAGTCGATGGCGCTGGCGGCGTTGACAGCTGCTTGACCGATCGCTGCGCTCGTCTCAGACGAAAGACCGGGGGCAGGGGCTTCTTCCACCACCTTCTGGTGGCGGCGCTGGATTGAGCAGTCGCGCTCGAACAAATGCACCACCTGGCCGGTGGAGTCAGCAAAGACCTGTACCTCCACGTGGCGGGCCTTCGTCAGGTATTTCTCCAGCAAAACAGTGCCGTCGCCGAATGCGCCGATCGCTTCGCGCTGCGCTGTTTCCAGGGACTTGGTAAAGTCAGATGCTTTTTCAACAATGCGCATGCCGCGACCGCCGCCGCCGGCAACCGCCTTGATCAGCACCGGAAAGCCGATCTCTTCGGCCTTGGACAGCAGGAAATCGGGGTCCTGGTTGTCGCCGTGGTAGCCTGGCACCATCGGCACGCCCGCTGGCTCCAAGATCGCCTTGGCGCCGGATTTGGAGCCCATGGACTCGATGGCGGCCGGGGGCGGGCCCACCCACACCATGCCGGCGTCAATTACCGCCTGCGCGAATGCTGCGTTCTCGGAGAGAAAGCCATAGCCGGGATGCACCGCTTCTGCGCCGGTGCGCTTGGCGGCGGCGATCAGAGCTTTGATGTTCAGATAGCTTTCGCGCGCGCTTGCAGGACCGATGCAGACAGCTTCGTCGCAGGATTGCACATGCAGGGCGTCGCGGTCGGCCTCAGAATACACCGCAATGGTGCGCATGCCCAAGCGGTGAGCAGTGCGGGCGATGCGGCAGGCGATCTCGCCACGATTGGCGATGAGGAGGGTGCGGAACATGTCTGATTTCCTCCTACATCCGGAAGACGCCGAAGGACGTCTCCTCAACCGGCGCATTCAAACTGGCGCTCAGGCTCAATCCCAGCACCATGCGCGTCTCCGCCGGGTCAATAATGCCGTCGTCCCAAAGCCGGGCGCTGGCGTAATAGGGGTGGCCCTGGGTTTCGTATTGGTCGCGGATCGGTTGCATGAACGCCTCGCGCTCGCCCGGGTCCCATTGCTTGCCGCCACGGGCCATGACGTCGTCGCGCACCGTCGCCAGCACGTTGGCCGCCTGCTCGCCGCCCATGACGGAAATGCGGGCGTTTGGCCACATCCACAGGAATCGGGGCGAGTAGGCGCGGCCGCACATGGCGTAGTTACCCGCGCCGAAGGACCCGCCGACGATCACCGTCAGCTTTGGCACGCGGGCATTGGCGACGGCCATGACCATCTTCGCGCCATCCTTGGCGATGCCGCCCTGCTCATACTTCTTGCCGACCATGAAACCGGTGATGTTTTGCAGGAAGATCAGCGGGATGCCGCGCTGCGAGCATAGTTCGATGAAATGCGCGCCTTTCTGGGCGCTCTCGCTGAACAAAATGCCGTTGTTGGCGACAATGCCGACGGGGTAGCCGAACAGTCGGGCAAAGCCGCAGACCAGCGTGCCGCCATACAGTTGCTTGAACTCGTCGAACTCCGACCCATCCACCAGGCGGGCGATCAACTCGCGCACATCATAGGGTTGCTTCAGATCCGTGGGGACGACGCCGTAGAGTTCCTCCGGGTCATAGAGCGGCGCGCGCGGCGCTTCGATTGAAACACCAGGGACCTTCCGCCAGTTCAGATTAGCGACGATCTGGCGGACGATGGCCAGGGCGTGATCGTCATTCAGCGCCAGATGATCTGTCACGCCGGATATCCGGCTGTGCATGTCGCCGCCGCCCAGATCCTCGGCACTGACTTCCTCACCTGTCGCCGCTTTCACCAGCGGCGGACCGCCAAGGAAGATGGTGCCCTGGCCCTTGACGATCACCGCCTCGTCCGACATGGCCGGCACATACGCTCCGCCGGCAGTGCACGAGCCCAGCACGGCGGCGATTTGCGGGATTCGGGCGGCGCTCATATTGGCCTGGTTGTTGAAGATACGGCCGAAATGTTCTCGGTCGGGGAAAACCTCGTCCTGCTCTGGCAGGTTCGCACCGCCACTATCGACCAGATAGATGCAGGGCAGGCGGTTCTGCATGGCGATTTCCTGCGCCCGCAGATGCTTCTTCACCGTCATAGAGTAATAAGTGCCGCCCTTCACCGTCGCATCGTTCGCGACGATCACGCACTCCACGCCGGAAACGCGGCCGATGCCGGTGACGATGCCGGCGCCCGGTGCTTCATCGCCGTACATGCCGAACGCCGCCAATTGGCTGAGTTCCAGGAAGGGTGCGCCCGGATCGATCAGGCCATGCACCCGGTCGCGCGGCAACAGCTTGCCGCGCGACACGTGGCGTTGCCGCGCCCGCTCGCCGCCGCCAAGCTTCACCTGCCCGATTTTGGCTTGCAGGTCATCCACCAACGCGCGCATAGCGGCGACATTGGTGCGGAACTCTTTCGAGCGCGGACGAAGAGCGCTCTCAATGACTGGCATGGCTGGCAAGACCTCCGGTAGCGTTGACTCAATTCTTGGACAGGTTTGTGCCGAAGCGCAAGGAGGCCATCGGCTGCGGCATCGCTGCCTTACCAGGGGATAGGTTTGCCCAGGTAATCGACGAACCTGCCGCTGTCCGCCATGGTGGCGTTGTCGACGATGTTCTTCATGCCGCGAGCGCTAGCATCCGGCGTTACTGGCGCAGAGGCTCCGCCCATGTCGGTTGCCACATGGCCGGGATGCAGGGGCAGTACGATCACACCCTTGCTGCGCAGATCGCCGGCAAACGACATGCAGGCCATGTTGAGTCCTGCCTTAGATGGCCCATAGGCATAGCGGCCACCATTGTTTTCGGCGATCGAGCCCAGCTTGGACGATGTGAACGCCATCTTCTTCTGCCGGCTGGCGATGACGTTAGGGGCGAACGCCTCTCCGATCAGAATAGGGGCGTAGATATTGATCAGCAGGGTATCGCGCAATTCCTGTGCGTTGATCGAGCCGAGCGAGGCAGCGTTACGCCCGATGACGCCGGCATTGTTCCAGAGCACGTCGATGGGCTCACCTTTGAGTTTGGCCGCGAGCGCCTGGACGGCGGCATGATCGGTTACCTCTAACGGTTCAACCGAGATGTTGCCAGGCAATGCAGCCAGCGCCGACGCTTCGGCTGGCTTGCGCGCAGTGCCGATGACTTTCCAGCCGTCCGCAGCGTACAGGCGAGCCAGGTTTAGGCCGATGCCGCGATTTGCGCCGGTGATAAATATTGTTGGCATAACGGTTTCCTTGACAGAGCGGACAATGGCCGCGCCGCGCTGTGGGGCATGCATTGATGAGAGCTGTACTATAGGGCCCCGGGTTCGATAGAGCGAGGAGACAAAATCGGATCATCGATCCGAAAATGATCTTATTCTAACGAGTTGCATC
>JAPOJR010000202.1 GCA_029978325.1 Alphaproteobacteria bacterium
TCCAACACCCCAACGACCTCCTGCAGGGATACGCCCGAAACCGGCTCCACCAAGACAATCTGTGTCGGCGTCTGCACCTGTCGGTGCCGCACCTGCGCGGCGATGACAGACAAAGGCAGGCTATGTCCGCCAAGACGCAGGCCATCCGGACGTACCTGGATCAGCATGGCGCCTTTCACCCCGGATGCCGCAGCGCCCGAAGGCGCAACGCTGACGGCAATCGCCCGCCATTGCTGAAAGGATGACGCCAGCATGAAGAACACCAACAGGATGAACACCATATCGATCAGCGGCGTCAGGCTGATCAGCGCGCGGCGGCGCGGCTTAGGCGGAGGATGAAACAGCGGCGCTGTCGGCGACGTGGCCATGGCCGATCCCTCCCCGCATCAGTCCCAGGTCCTGGGTAAAGGCTCCCGCGACAACATCCTCCACCTCGTGCGCCACCCGTTCGACACGCCGCTCCAGCCAGTTCAACGCTGCGACGCTGGGAATGGCGACCGCCAGACCAACAGCCGTCGTCAGCAAAGCCTCCCATATGCCACCCGAAAGAATGGCCGGGTTGACCTGATCGCCCGCAGCCTCCAACTGCCGGAACGCTGCGATCATGCCCAGGACCGTGCCGAACAGCCCCAGCAAAGGAGCCAAGCTGGCAATCACCTCCAGGGACCGAAGCCAGGACCGCAGTTCTTCAAGCGCCCGATTTCCAACCCGCGAGACTTCTTCCCGGATCACGGCATCGCCGACGCCGCGCTGGCGCCCGGTGACAACTTGTGCCAATGCCTGCGCCGCCGGATGGGCCGACCCAGATGCAACCTGCAACGATCGGTCCGCCTCGCCTTTGCGATATAGGGCCAATGCTTCCCGCGCCACATTGCCGTCGCCCAGTGCAGCACTATGGAATTGCATTAATTTCGCCAGCACGACCGCCATGGCAAATACCGACATTGCCAGGAGAATGACCACGACCGCCCCACCGCTTTGCACCAGCATAGCGACGCCATCGAGCAGGCGCTCGGCCGTTCCGATAGCCATGTCGGGCGGCGCTCCGTCGCCTGCCATCGCGCGCGATCCTTTCGGCCACTTCGTTGCGAATTCCAACCCGCACTAGCGCCCGAAAGCCAAAAACGCAAGGTGAGGCCGACGGGACCAGCCACGCCGGAGCTCAGGCCAGGATCGGAAACCGCCCGCCAACCCTCAGTACATATGCTGGCCGCCATTGATCGACAGCGTCGATCCCGTCACAAAGTCCGCGTCGTCGCCACACAGAAACAGCACGCCGCGGGCGATATCATGGGCCGTGCCGAGGCGGCGCATCGGAATGTTCTGGATGATTTTTTCCAGCACGCGCTCAGGCACTGCCGCGACCATGTCGGTATCAACATAACCAGGCGCCAGCGCGTTGACCGTAATGTGATAACGTGCGCCTTCCTGCGCCAGCGCCTTGGTAAAGCCGTGAATGCCGGATTTGGCCGCCGCATAGTTGACCTGGCCATACTGGCCGCCCTGGCCATTGATCGAACCGACATTGACGATCCGACCGAAATTCCGCTCGCGCATGCCGTCCCACACCGCATGCACCATGTTGAAACAGGAGCCGAGGTTGGTGTCGATCACCGCATCCCAATCCGCCCGAGTCATTTTCATGATCGTCGCGTCACGGGTGATGCCGGCATTGTTGACCAGGATATCGACGGGCCCAAGATCGCTGGCGATCCTGGCGACACCGTCCTGGCAGGCCTGATAGTCCGAGACATCGAACTTATAGGTATTGATACCGGTTTCGGCTTGAAACTTTGCGGCAGCCGCATCATTGCCGCCATAGTTTGCAGCAACAGCGATGCCAGCGCCATGCAACTCTTCGCAAATCGCGCGACCGATGCCGCGAGTACCGCCAGTAACGATTGCTACGTGCTTCATAGGAAATCTCCTCCTTTTGATATACGATCTGCGGCCGACCATCGGCCTAGCCATTGCAACTGCCCGGTAGCGCTTCATCCCCGGAGATGATTCCACGCCAACGGGCCGGCGTCTCAGCCTCGCCACCAATATGCTGCAATGCAAAATTTATTTCGCACTTGCGTAATGTCACATGGGTTGAGACATTCTGTTGCAACGGGTGCAAAATGGGCTTCCGGCGGTAGCACGCGCCAACAGATCACCCCGCAAGGTTAGGAACGCCCTCATGAGCATCAAGAGCCTGATCGTATATTTCGACTACAAAAGTCCGTACGCCTATCTTGCCAAGGAAGACGCGCGCGCCCTGGCGCGAGATTTCGGATTGCCGCTCGAATGGCGTCCTTACACGCTGGAAATCCCGGATTTCCTAGGCGCTGTTGAAACGCGAAACGCGCATCAATGGCGCCGGGTGCGCTATTCCTATATGGACGCACGTCGAATCGCGAATGAACGCGGGTTAATCGTCTATGGCCCGAAAAAGATCTTTAACAGCCGGGCCGCGCACATCGGCGCGCTCTACGCCCAGGACCAAGGGGTGTTCGACGCCTACCATGACCAGGTGTTCGCGCGGTTTTTCAAACGCGACCTGGACATTGAAGACCCCGTGGAGCTAACCGGTGTCCTGCGCTGCTGCGGCGCAGCAAATCCGGATGGATTTTCGGCCTTCCTTACCGGCGACGGCGCCGATCGGTATGCCGCCATCCTGCACGAGGCAGAGGCTTTAGGCGTGTTTGGCGTGCCGATGTTCGTGGTCGGCGAGGAGTTGTTTTGGGGCGGCGACCGGGTCGAGATGGTCCGTCGCACCCTGGCACGGGCCACATCGGATTAAGCGGCGTATTCATCGCCCGCCAAGCCTAAAGTGCACTATAGGAACCGGGGCAAGATGCTCGAAGGTAGTAATTCGTGCGAACTTGCCCGTCACCAGCCCATCGGGCGACTCTTTAGTGATCGTACCGAACTTCGTCCGTAATCAAAACAGCCTGACCGCGTTCGCGCGAGATCGTATCCAGAGGCAATGGGTCGATTTTGAACGCGCCCAGCGACTGCAAGGCGGGTGAGGCTGCAACGCCCTTGCGCAACGGATACTCGCCATTAACCGAGGCATAGATTTCCTGCGCCTTTTCGCTAGCCAAGAACTGCATCAACGCGATTGCCTCTGCCTTATGCGGCGCAAATGCGCCCAACACCATGCCGCTGATATTGGCGTGGGCGCCCCGGTCCGCCTGGTTGGGAAAAATCACGTCGACCGCATCCGCCCAAACCTTCTGCTCCGGATCGTCCAACATCTGTAGATAATAATAGTGATTGCCAAGAGCCAGGTCGCATTCTCCCTGCCAAACCGACTTCACCTGCGAGCGATCATTGCCGGAGGGCTTGTGCGCCAGGTTATCGCGAACGCCGGCCAGCCAAGCCTTGGCGCCGTCTGCACCATGGTGGTTGATCATCGCCGCCAGCAGGCCGATCTGGTAGACATGCTTGCCCGAGCGCGTGCAGATGCGCCCTTTATACTTTGGGTCGGCCAGCGCCTCATAGGTCAGGTCCTTGGCGGCGGCGACACGTCCTTTGGCGGCGAATATCACTCGGATGCGCCCGGTCAGGCCGATCCATTGGCCATCAGGATCACGGTATTGTGCCGGGATGCTGGCGTCGATCGCCGGGTCGTGCAAGGCCGCCGCAATTCCGGCCTCCTTGGCCTGGGCCAGCCGTCCAATATCGACCGTCAACAATACATCCATCGGGCTCAGGCGGCCTTCCTGCTGCGCGCGCTCGATCAGGCCTTTTTCGGCGAAGATGAGGTTCACCTTATGCCCCGTCTCAGCGGTGAACACATCGAAAAGCGGCTGCACCAACACCGGTTGGCGATAACTGTACACGTTCACCTCGCCGGCAACCGAGGGGGTAACAGCGGCAACGCCAAATGCGATGCTCAACAAAGCTGCGATTTTTGTACGGAAATGCATCGTTCTATGCTCCAATCATGATGATCGCAGCACCCTAAAAGAATTGCGAATGATTATCAATATCGTTATCAGCCGCCGACTTGACGCATCACATCGCAGCGATCCCGCCATCGACGAACAACTCCGAACCGGTGGTGTAACTGGACTCATCCGAGGCAAGATACAAAATTGCGTACGCAACCTCCATTGGCCTGCCGACCCGGCCCATTGGCACCTGCCGCCCCAGCTTGCGCAACGCCTCGTCCGCGCCGAACCGGTCGCGGTGCTCATCGAGGATGGGGGTATCGATGAATGTCGGATGCACCGAATTGCAGCGGATATTCAAACCTTTGCGCGCGCAATGCAACGCCACCGACTTTGAAAGATGCCGAACACCGGCTTTTGCAGAGTTGTAGGCCGCCATGTTGTGACCCGCTATCACGCCGGCAATCGAGGAAATGTTGACGATCGAGCCGCCGCCACAATCCGCAATCACCGGGACAGCGTGTTTGCAACCCAGGAAAACACCGTCGAGATCAATGGCATGGACACGTCGCCAGTCCTCCAGCGATGTTTCAGTGACCGACGCGGTTAGCGCAATGCCAGCGCTTTGAACCAAGATATGCAGTTCGCCAAAGGAGTCGCGCGCAAACGCCAGCGCATTCGTCCAACTGGCTTCGTCGGTCACGTCCAGAGGCGCAAACACCGCCGCCGCGCCCAGAGCATTCGCCACGGCAGCACCCGCATCGGCATTGATGTCGGCAATGACGACGCGCGCGCCTTCGCGGACAAACAGTTCCGCGGTTGCCTTACCCAACCCCGAAGCGCCTCCGGTGATGAGCGCCACTTTGCCTTCGATCCGACCCGGCCGGTTTCCCATGTTTCCTCCAATGACCATCAACGTGAAGAGCCATGGTATCGAGCGATGGTGACATCAAGCAACCCGGCAAAAGCGACGCCACAAACAAAACGGCCTCTCCAAAGAGAGGCCGTCTAAACGCAATCGAACTGTACAGAAGCGAAAAACTATCGGCGGCGACGCGCTGCCAGGCCAAGCGCCAGCAAACCGGCGCCGATGAGGCCAACCATCGTCGGCTCTGGCGTCGAACTGACGTTCGGCGTTGGCCCGGAAGCACCGATGACAAATTCGAACGCAACCGGCGTATCGGCTCTGGCAAAGGTTCCGCCAATCGACCAATAACCGACGATCCCGTTATCATAGGTGCCACCCGCATCGGAGAATAGCAATGTACCGCCGACGCTCCAAAACTGCTGCTCGGCTACCCCTGATCCGAATGTGGTAAACACCGCGTCCGTCGTGTCGGTAATCACCGCGTGCAACAGCCCGGTCTGGCTACCGGCAGCGAACGCCGGATCAACGACCAACGACCGGTCGTATGCGAAATCGAAGGACACGCCATTGTTCGCCGAGCCCACCGACAGCGTAAACGTGGCCGACAGCGAATTGGCGAGGGTAATCGCTTTAAATTCGAATGTCCCGGCAGCGGTGCCATCCGCCGGCGTCTCCGCCACCGCCGACGACGCGTCGAGAGAGGGCTCTTCTAAAGCGCTCGGCTCCGCGTCGGTCGACGGAAAAGCGGTTTCGGACGGGACGCCGGTTTCAAACGCCGCGCTCGGCGCCGCGCCGCGCTC
>JAPOJR010000203.1 GCA_029978325.1 Alphaproteobacteria bacterium
TTTCTTGAAGAGGACCGCCTTGCCTTCCATCACCGGCTTCGAGGCCAGAGCGCCGATATCGCCAAGCCCCAGCACCGCCGACCCGTCGGAAATCACCGCGACCAGATTGCCTTTCGAGGTATAGTCATACGCCAGCGCCTCGTCTTTCTCGATTTCCAGGCACGGTGCTGCGACGCCGGGAGAATAGGCTAGCGAGAGGTGGTATTGCGTCGTCAGCGGCTTGGTCGGCACGACCTCGATCTTGCCCGGCCTGCCAGCCATATGCATGCGCAGCGATTCGATATCCAACGCGGTATACTGGGACCAGTCACTCATGGCAAAGTTCCTTCCAACGGCAAAGCCGCGGCCGGGTCGGTTCCCGCCGCGCCTTTCAAATTCCGGCAACGCTTACTAGTGCAAGTATGTTTCCGCATCACCAAGCCCATTTCCACCAACCGAAACAATCGCAGAAAATTCCCGGCGATGCGAGGCCACGCCTAATCAGGCCGCACGCCCCAGCCGCTGCTCCACCAAACTGGCAAAGAAACTGGCGCCAATCGGCAAGGCATCGTCGTTGAAGTTATAGCGCGGGTGGTGCAGTGCCCCCTCGCCGCCAACCTGCCCGCCCTGGCCCAGCCAGATATAGCAACCTGGCTTCTCGTTCAGCATGTACGAGAAATCTTCCGCACCCATGACCGGCTGGATATTGCGCAAAACCGACTCCTGGCCGACCACCGATGCTGCGACAGCAGCAGCGTATTCCGCATTTTCTGCATGATTGATCGTCACCGGATAACCGCGGCGGTAACGCACCTCTGCGGAACCGCCCATAGCTGTGGCGATGCCGGTGGCAATCTGCTCCATCCGCTCGATGATCATGTCCTGCACTTTGGGATCGAAAGTACGAACCGTGCCGCCCATCAGAACGGTATCGGGAATGACGTTGAACGCCTGGCCGCCAAAGAAGCGGGTGACGCTGATGACGCCGCTTTTCTGCGGATCGGCGTTGCGGCTGATGATGCTCTGCAACGCGGTGACGATGTGCGAGCCGATCAGAACCGGATCGACCGAGGTCTGCGGGAAGGCGCCATGGCCGCCGCGGCCCTGCACCTCGATATCGAAGGTATCGGCCGCCGCCATCATCGGCCCTGCGGCGACACCGACCTTGCCGAATTCCATGTGTGGAGCGTTGTGCAGGCCGTAAACTTCGTCCACTGGAAAGCGCTCGAACAGGCCGTCTTTGATCATCGCTTTTGCGCCGGCATAGCCCTCCTCCGCCGGCTGAAAGATAAAGTGGACCGTACCCTTGAAGTTGCGGTTTTCCGCCAGATACTTCGCCGCGCCCAGCAGCATGGTGGTGTGGCCGTCATGGCCGCAGGCGTGCATCTTGCCTTCATGCTTGGACTTATAGGGCAGGTCGTTCAACTCCTGCATCGGCAGCGCGTCCATGTCGGCGCGAAGACCAATGGAGCCACCCGGCTGCTTTCCTTCCAGCGTGCCGACAAGTCCGGTTTTGCCCAAGCCGCGCGTGACTTTGATACCCCAGGATTCCAACTTTTCCGCCACCAGGGCTGCGGTACGCACCTCTTCGAACGCCAATTCGGGATGCGCGTGGATATCCTGGCGCCACTCGGCCATTTCGTCCCGCATAGCGGCGATAGAGTTGATGACGGGCATGGGTGCGATCTCCTGGCAGCGTTGCGAACAATCACTGTGGGACCCTAAGGAGAATGCCACCGACTGTGAAGCGGAATCCCTGGCCGACGCTCTAATCTTTTACGAATTTTGTTTACGCGGTTGAATACTGTAATATACTTTGGCGTGAATAATGCCGAACCGTTCGACGGCAGGTATATCGGTATGCAACACAATGGAGGAAACAGATGAGAGCGCTGACTTTGCCTTCTGCCCACTTGGCTATCGCAGCTGCAGCTTTGGTTATCGCTGCGAGCCCTGCATCGGCCATCACCTATCTGGGGCCGACCCCGTATCTTCAGTTCGCAGACAGCCCGTTCTCCGGCGGTGCGTTCGATTATTTCCATTTGGAGGATTTTGAGGACGGCGCCCTGAACACGCCCGGGCTTTCGTCGCCCGCAGGAATAGTGGTTACCCCGAGTGCTACCATAGATTCGGTAGATGAAGACGTCGGCGGAGTAGATGGTTCAGGGGCGAATGGACACTCCTACTACGCGGACAGAAACGAAAACACTCTCATATTCATTTTTGACGCCGTTACGCTTGGCAGCCTCCCGACCCATGCAGGTGTCGTGTGGACGGACGTCGGATTTAACACCTCACAGGACGTGACCTTCCAGGCCTTCGATGCGGGCGACAACCCCCTCGGCCTGTTCGGCCCATTCACCTTGGGAGACGCGTCCGTTAGCGGAGAAACCGATGAGGATCGCTTCTTTGGTGCGATCCATGGCCCGGGCATTTCGCGCATCGAAATTAGCATGCCTGGGTCCGTCGACTGGGAAGTGGACCATGTCCAGTACGGCCGCCAGGCGCACGTCGACGTTGCTGCACCAGCCGCGGCGGCACTGATCCCGGCCGGATTGATCGGTCTCGGGTTTGTCGCTCGGCGTCGCTCCCGCCACGCGTAGGCTGGCTGCAGGGCCTACCCAAACGGCTGCCACGCCTTTGTCCACCGATTGATCGCCTGCGCGGTCAATCGACCAGATCTCATCCAAGCGGTTTGTGCTAGGTTGCTGGATCGTCCAGCCTCCTGCGCAAACCGTATCCAATGACCGCCTCCGCCGATCCCCCCGTCACGCCGATGATGGCGCAATATCTCGCGCTGAAGGAGGCGAACGAAGGGTTTTTGCTGTTTTACCGCATGGGCGATTTCTATGAGATGTTCTTTGACGATGCGGTGCAGGCCGCCCCCGTCCTCAACATCGCACTGACCAAGCGGGGCCGGCATGGCGGCGAGGACATTCCCATGGCCGGGGTGCCGGTCAAAAGCCATGAGGCCTACCTGCACCGCCTGATCGCCGCCGGCTTCAAGGTCGCCATCTGCGAGCAGACGGAAGACCCGGCAGAGGCAAAGAAACGTGGCTCCAAATCCGTGGTCGCCCGCGACGTGGTCCGTCGCGTAACGCGAGGCACCTTGACCGAGGATTCGCTGCTCGATGCCCGCCAGCACAATTATCTGGCAGCCCTGAGCGAGGTCGCCGGTGAATACGGCCTGGCCTGGGTCGATATCTCCACCGGCGATTTCACCGTGCAGACCCTGCCTGAGACCGGATTGGCAGCCGCCCTCGCCCGCCTGCAAGCGAATGAGGTGCTGTTGCCGGAACGCCTGCTGGAACGCGAGGCGCTGTTTGAGCTGTGGGCCGACCATAAAAGCGCGCTTACCCCACTGCCGGGCGTCAAGTTCGACGCAGCAAACGGCCAAAAGCGACTGTTGCAGGCCTACAACGTCGCCAGCCTGGACGCGTTCGGCCATTTCACCCGGCCGGAGATTGCCGCCGCCGGAGCCTTGTTCGATTACCTGGAACTGACCCAGGTCGACCGGCTGCCTCGGCTGGACCCGCCAGCGCATTTCACCGGCGCGGAGGTGATGGAAATCGACGCCGCAACGCGCCGCAATCTGGAGCTGACCGAGGCTCTGAACGGCGGCCGGCAGGGCACATTGCTGGCAGCAATCGACCGCACCGTCACCGGCGCAGGAGCGCGCCTGCTGTTCGCCTGGCTATCCGCCCCTTTGACCGATTCCGGCCGGATCGCAGCCCGGCTCGACGCCGTGCAATTCCTGGTAGAAAGCGCCAGCACGCGGGAGGACCTGCGCGAACATCTGGGCCGCTGCCCGGATCTGGCCCGTGCGCTGCAACGGCTATCGCTGGAACGCGGCGGGCCGCGCGACCTGGCCGCGGTACGTGAAGCAGGGCGGACCGGCGGCATACTGCGCTTACTGTTGGAGGATGCCACTGCCGACCTAAGCGAGACCAAGCCGCGCCTAATCACTGACGCCAGCACCGCGCTCGGCGATTTTGCGCCGTTGGTCGAGCGGCTCGGTCGAGCCCTGGCGCCGGACCTGCCGGCAAACGCCCGCGACGGCGGTTTTATCGCATCCGGCTATGCACCCGAACTGGACGAGTTGCGCGCGCTGCGCGACGACAGCCGGCGCCACATCGCGGCGCTGCAAAAGCGATATGCCGACGAGACCGATGTGCCGAACCTGCGGGTCAAGCACAACAACGTCCTGGGCTATTTCGTTGAGGTGAACCAGAACCAGGCGGAAAAGCTTCAGGCGGACGACCGTTTCGTCCACCGCCAGACCATGGCCAGCGCCATGCGCTTCACCACCGTCGAGCTGTCGGAACTGGAGGGAAAGATCCTGCAAGCCGGCGACCGGTCGCTGGCGCTGGAACTGCAATTGTTCCATGACCTGGTCGGCGAGGTTACCGCCCGTGCCAGCGACCTTTCCGGCACAGCGGAGGCGCTGGCGCTACTGGATGTGCTGGGTGGGCTTGCAGACCTTGCTGTTGAGCTGCGCTACACCCGGCCCGTCGTCGACCAGACACTGGCTTTCCGTATCGTCGGCGGCCGACATCCGGTTGTAGAGGCCGTGCTGGCCCGCGACGGACAGGCCTTTATTGCCAACGACTGCAATCTTTCGGCCGACCGTGACCCGGCGGAGCGGCTCTGGCTGATCACCGGCCCGAACATGGCGGGCAAAAGCACATTCCTGCGCCAAAACGCTCTGATCGCCATCCTGGCGCAGATGGGCAGCTTCGTGCCGGCGGAGGATGCGCATATCGGCGTGGTCGACCGCCTGTTCAGCCGCGTTGGCGCTGCCGACGACCTGGCGCGCGGCCGGTCCACCTTCATGGTGGAAATGGTCGAAACTGCAGCAATCCTGAACCAAGCCGGCCAACGGGCCCTGGTCATCCTGGACGAAATCGGGCGCGGCACCGCCACGTTCGATGGCCTCTCCATCGCCTGGGCCGCCGTGGAGCACCTGCACGACAAGCTGCGATGCCGCGCACTGTTCGCGACGCATTACCATGAACTGACCCTGCTTGCCGACCGGTTGGAGGCGCTGCATCTTGCGACCATGCGCATCCGCGAGTGGAAGGATAGCGTCGTCTTTTTGCACGAAGTCGCGAGCGGCACCGCCGACCGATCCTACGGCATCCACGTCGCCCGCCTCGCCGGCCTGCCCGTGCCGGTGCTGGCCCGGGCCGAGGCTGTCCTGAAATTGTTGGAAGAAGGCGACCAGGGCTCGGCCGTGCGCCGCCTGGTCGAGGACCTGCCGCTGTTCGCCGCCGCCCGGCCCAAGCCGGCGGTGCTGGAGCCGGAACCGGAGCCGTCAGCCGCGCAGAGCGAGCTGCTGCGCGTGCTGGATGCTGCCGATCCCGACGCTCTCACCCCACGGGAAGCGCTGGACCTGCTGTACCGGCTGAAGCGGCTGGCCGGGGACGAGGCCTAGTGGAATGAATTTGACATTTGGTATCCACTCTGCACGAAGCTCCTGACCAAATGTCAAATTCGAAAATTCCACTAGGGCGGTTTCGGTTCGCGCTGAATCAGAGCGGTCTCTCCCCTTCACGCTGAGGT
>JAPOJR010000204.1 GCA_029978325.1 Alphaproteobacteria bacterium
CTGCGATACAGGCGATCATCGTCGAGGACGATCATTTCCCCGAATACCGCAAACGCTCGGATTTTATCCGCCATTACACGTTCCCGGGCGGCATGTTGCTATCGCCCGGAAAAATTGCCGAAGAAGCGGCGCGAGCCAAGCTGGTCGCCGAAAATGTGTTCCGCTTCGGCCAGGATTACGCCCGCACGCTGCGCGAATGGGTCGAACGGTTCGAAACCGCTGGGCCGAAAATTCGTCAGTTGGGCTATTCCGACGGCTTCATGCGCAGCTGGCGGTTCTATCTGGAAATCTGCGCCGGCTCGTTTGCGTTTGGCCGCACGGACGTGGTGCATGTCGAGTTGCGTCACGCCTGACAACGCGCGGCTGGATCAGCACCCGATCCTGGGAAACGGGTGACGCGATCGGTTATGCGGGGCGCGGCGGCCGCCTGTGCGTGACAATGCCGAATGCCACCAATCCAGGGGCCAGCAGCGCAATGGCGCTTGGCTCAGGAACGGTGCTTGCCGGATAGGCGCGAATGCCATCGACGCCGGTCAGCGGCAATCCGGTCGCGCCATCAATCGTCAAGTTGAAGATGCCGGAGCCCGAATCGTAGGCATCGCCGGCTGTCAGGCCGGTCGGCGTCGCCAGCAGGCCATACAGGTAGAACGAATTTCCCAGATAGTCGACCCTGACCACTTCGCTGACCTGGATCGGGTCCGGCAGCGCGGTCGCGATGATCGATCCGAACAATCCGGTGCTGGACAAGAGGTCCGAGATTTCGTCATGGGCGTTCAGATAGCCGGACAATCCAATCGTGACATCGCCGGAAAAGTCATCGCGGTTGACATAGGCAATATTCGGGTCGGCAAAGCGCTGACGACCCTGGGCGTCGATGAATGCCGCCTCAACCAGGTCGATTGGCACGACCGAGCCTAATAGTGGCAAAACAGTTGCCGTTTCCAGGTCTACGCCGTGCGCGGAGGCCGCATCCAACAGCCATTGGCGCAGCAATGACTGTCCGGTGCTAACGGTAGTCGCCCAATCGGCGGCGGTCAGGCTGCTCAGGACGATCTCGTTCCCGGCCAGAGTTCCCCGCAGCGAGGTTCGGGTCGTCGACGCATCGTACGCTGCGTTGCTGACGCTCTCGCTGGATCCGAATAGCTCAATGTGACCGCCTGGGCTCACGGCATCGCCGGCCAGCAAAGTTGCATTGTCCGTGCCGAGGGCAACAAGGCCTAACATCCCGGGGCTAACTACGTCGTATTTGAGAATGTCGCCCTGAGAGACGCCATCGGTATCGGTCGTGGGGCTGGCTAATGGCCCTGCGATGGCCGGCACATTCCATAGCAAGACTACAGCCGCGGCGAGCGGCAACGCTGGTCTCCGCCAGTTCAAACGCGTCATCGACTGTGGTCCTCGCTTAGTGTTTGGCCAGGCACTGCCATGCAATTGGCCGGAGACAACCGGCGGTGTCGGGTGGTGGGATTTCTGGCCCGCCACCGCCGGTGAATTCGAAACGGTCACGCTGGTCCCGAACCATCAGACCCGGACGCCTGTGCTTCGTGGTTGAGTTAATTTGTAAGACTACAATTAGACAATTGTATGGCAGCATAGGGCCGTATGCGGCCCTTTTAGAACCCCGATAGTCTGGCGAACCGGTCACGATGAAACGCACGGTTGCCGAACGTCGCTTCGATCACGCGAGCGCGCTTGAGGTAAAGGCCGGCATCGAACTCATCGGTCATGCCAATGCCGCCGTGGATTTGGATCAACTGGTTCGACATCTCATAGAGATGATGACCCATTCTAGCCTTTGATAGAGAGCACGCGAGCGCCGCATCTGCGCTGCCATCGTCAATTGCCTGTAACGCAGCTTCGACGCAGGATCGCGCCAGCTCCATGCCGCTGAACAATGCCGCCGCCCGATGGCCCAACGCCTGGAATGAGCCGATGACCTGCCCAAACTGCTTGCGTGTCTTTAAGTAGTCCAACGTCATGTCGAACGCTTGCGCCGCGGTTCCGAGCATTTCGGCGGCAGCGCCGGCGCGGCCGCGGTCCAGCGTGGCGTCAAGGATAGCAAAGCCCTGGTCGACAGCCCCTAATACGGCATCCCCCGGAACTTCGACGCCATCAAGGGCGAGTTGGGCATAGCCCCGGCTGTCGATTGTCTGCATGGCGGAGCGCTGCAATCCGGCGGCAGACGCTGGCACCAGGAACAGACTGATCCCGGAAGTCTCGCCAGGCTCGTCGCTGGTGCGTGCAGCGACGATGAACGTGGTCGCCGCCATCCCTTCCAGGACGAATGTCTTTGATCCGGTCAGTCGATAGCCGCTCGCCGAGCGAACCGCCTGCAGGTTCGTTTGTTGCGGTGCATGGCGAGGGCTTTCATCGACGGCCAGCGTTACAATTTCCGACCCATTGACAATTTTGGGCAGCAGCGCCGCCTTTTGAGCCTCGCTGCCGCCAAGCAGCAGAGCGGACGCGCCGACCAGCCCGGATGCCAGCAACGGCGAAGCCGTCAGTTGCCGTCCCAACTCCTCCAGTACAAGGCCAAAAGTCAGGTATCCCAGGCCGGAACCGCCATAGGCTTCGGGCACGATAATGCCCGGCCACCCGAGGCTGACCATATCCTGCCAGGTCTTGGCGTCGTAGGCCGTGCTTGCGCCTGAGTCCCGTACGGCGCGGAATGCCTGCACCGGTGCTTGTTCTGCGGCCCAGGATTTGGCCTGGTCGCGGACGATGGATTGTTCTTCCGTCAATGCGGCCATGTCTGTTTGCTCCGCTTTACCGGTTGGAATTCTTGAGAATGCGCCATCCGACCAACAGGATGACGGCGCCGATGACGGCAAAGATAAATCTGGCGATGCCGGCGCCGATAAAGCCCGCCGCCGACGCAATCACGCCACCCAGCAATCCGCCGCCAATGCCGATCAGCATGGTGACAATCAAGCCGCCGGGGTCGCGTCCCGGCACGACGGCCTTGGCTACGAGCCCGACAATGAGCCCCATGATCATGGAAAGAATAATGCCCATTGATTGCTCTCCTAGCGTTGGTCTCAGGCTAGCGGGGTGCTGCTGGAAACGCCATACAACTCGAGGAAGATTTTGACCTGTTCGGTCAGCATCGGCAAGCCGGGATGGGTGGGGTTGCCGCGCGCTGCGGCGGCGGCCATGACCGGCGTGACCTCGGGCGTCATGATCACTTCGGCCACGACCGCGCCTGGGTCCAACGCGGCCGGGTCGAAGGGGAGGGGGTCCTGCGGGCGCATGCCCAGAGAGGTGGCGTTGATGACAATGTCATAGCCGCCTGGGTCGTCCGCCACCGCAGCCGCCACGCTGCAGTCGAGATGTGCGTTGATCTGGCCCGCCAGCGCCTCGGCTTTGGCTTGGGTGCGATTGGCGATGCCGAGGTAGCCCGCACCATTTTCCGCCACCTGCACGGCAATGGCCTTGCCGGCCCCGCCTGCACCGACCAACAGGACGCGCTTGCCGCCAGGGTCGTGCCCGGCGGCTTTCAAGCCGGCAACGAAGCCGTGGCCATCATAGTTGAAGCCGTGAATGCTTCCATCTGCGCCGCGTTGGATGACGTTGACAGCGCCGGCGATCCGAGCCGTGTCGTTCAGCGTATCGCAGAGCGGCAGAATGGCCTCCTTGTGCGGGATGGTGATGTTCGCCCCGCCGAAGTTCTGCATGCTGCGCAGCGCTTGGACAAACGCAGGCAGGTCGCTCGGCTGCACGTGCATCGGCACCAGCACAGCGTCGGCGCCGGCGTCACCGAAGGCAGCGTTCATGACTTGCGGCGTCCGCACATGATGAATCGGATCGGCCAAAATGCCGAATATGCGGGTGTGGCCGCTGATGGGAGTCACGTGTGTTCTAGCCTTTGGTCGACAAGGGGTGCGCTGCGATCTCGGCAAGGCAGGCCGCCATGACGGTTTCCGGATTGCGCCCCGCAGCTTCGGCTCGAAAGAACGTCACGTCGTGCAGGCCGATGCAGGCGAGGATGGCGCGCAGGTATGGGGTCAGAAAATCCGGCTGGCGTGCTGCGTCCCCGGAAAATGCGCTGCCGGACGCGATACATACGACAGTCAGGCGGTCCGCCAGCTTGCCGATCTTGCCGTCCGGCGTGCTTTCGAACGTGCGCCCGAAGCGGACAACCTGGTCCAGCCAAAGCTTCAGCACCGCCGGCAGCGTGAAGTTATGCATCGGCGTGGTGATGAGCAGGGCGTCGGTGGCCTCCAGTTCGCGGATCAGCGATTCGGAGACGAGGAACGCAGGAACGCCGCTGGCCGCCTCGGCTGTTTGATGCGTGCGCATGCCAATGGAGAAAGCGCGGTCGACCGGCGGCGGTGGATCGTCCGCCAGGTTGCGGCGGATAATGGCGGCCGTCGGATGCCGCGCGCGCAGCCTCTGTTCCACAGCATCGCCAAGCGTGTGGCTGAAGGCGTGCGAGCCATTCGGGCTGCAATCGAGGCGAAGGATAGTCTGCATGGCGCCGGGTGATCATCCGTCGGAGGGGAGGCTGAGGCTAGCGGCATCCGCCTGGCCCGTCGAGAACCGGCGTCTGCGTCCCGTGCATTTTATAGCAGGCGGCTGAGCATCAGGTCGATTTCGGCGCGGTCCTCCGCCGTCAGGTCATAGCCGGGCGCGCGCAGCCGGGCCGTGCCCATCAGCCCGCGCTGCATCAGCACGTACTTGCGCGCGGCGAGGCCGACGCCTGGCTGGGATTCATAGCGGATCAGCGGCAGGTAGATCTGAAACAGGCGCGCCACCGCCTCCGCATCGCCGGCCCGCTGGAGCCGATACATCTCCAGCAGCATTTCCGGGAAGGCGAAGCCGGTCATGATGCCGTCGGCGCCGCGCGCCAGCTCCAGTTCGGTGTAGAGCGCGTTGTTGCCGACGAAGAGGGAGGGGCGCGGCGACGGCCCCTCACGGAACAGGCGCAGCACCTCCGTCAGCTTGGCGAGGTTCGGGTTGTCCTCCAGCTTGACCATGCCGAGTTGCGGCAGCGCGGCGAACATGTCCGCAAGTCCCTGCGCACTGATCCGCACGCCGGAGGCCGGCGGGTAGTCCTGCACGCAAATCGGCACGTTCGGCCCGAGCCGCCCGCAAATCGAAGCGAAATAGTCCTGGACTGCCGTATCCTCTGACACGAGGCCCGGCTTTGGTGAGATCATCGCGCCCGCCGCCCCCAGCGCCATCGCCTCCTCGGTGAGGGCCACCAGGGCGTCGTCGTCCGGGTTGGTCGCGCCGACGATCAGCGGGATCTGGCCGCCGGCAATGGCGAAGATGCGCCGCATGAGGTGCTGCGATTCCGCGGCGGAGAGCTTCGAGCCCTCACCCATCACCCCCATGATCGTCAACCCCTGCAGGCCGAGCGAGCCGTAATACGCGATAAGCCGCTCCAGACTGGCCTCGTCGATCCGGCCCGCCTCGTCAAAGGGCGTGGGGACGACGGCGATCACACCGGTAAAGTCTTTCATCGGGCGGGGCCTCTTGCAGGGGCTGGAAGTGCTGCCGGTATCTATAGGCATGGG
>JAPOJR010000205.1 GCA_029978325.1 Alphaproteobacteria bacterium
GGCGCTGAAGCCCTGATGTCCGTTGCCAAGCAGGCCGGGACCGAGATCTGTTTTGCCAATCCCGGCACCACCGAAATGCCGATGGTCATGGCCATGGACTCCGCGCCGGGCATCCGGCCCGTGCTGGCTCTGCATGAGAACGTGTGCAGTGCGGCGGCGGATAGCTATGGCCGGCTGGCGGGCAAGCCGGCGATGACGATCACGCATCTGGGGCCGGGTTTCGCCAACTCCTGCGCCAACCAGCACAATGCGCGCCGCGCGTTTGCGCCGATTTTCAACGTCATCGGCCAGCACTCGACCTGGCACTATGACGCCGATGCGCCGCTGCACATGGATATCCTGGGCCTCGCCGGCACGGTGTCCGGCTGGGTGCGGGAGACCAAGGGGCCGGAGACGGTGGCGCAGGATATCGTCGATGGCATCACGTTCGCGCTCGGCCAGCGCGGCCGGATCGCCAGCCTCAGCTTCCCGCACGACCACCAAATGGCGGAGGTGGACGCGAACCCGGTGCTGGGTACGCCGGAGCCGCTGGGTGCTATCGACGGCAGGCTGGTGGACGAGGCCGCGGCGATGCTGAAGAACGGCAAGAAGACCGCCATTCTGCTGGGCGGCACCGCGCTGAAAGAGGCCGGGCTGATGCTGGCGGCCAAGCTGAAGGCGGCACATGGCTGCGATCTGGTGATCGAGGGCTCGTTCTCGCTGATGGAATGCGGCGCGGGCCTGCCCGATCACATCCGCATGCCCTACCCGCCAGAGCCGGCGAAAGCACTGATGGACTCCTATGAGCAGGTGATCGTGATCGGCACCAAGCTGCCGGTGAGCTTCTTCGGCTGGCCAGGCGCGGTCGGCGAGTATCTGAAGGACCGGGACGGCGTCTGCCATGTGGCGGACCAGGTGGACGATGCGGTCACGGCGCTCGACGCGCTGGTGCAGGGCACGGGCGCTGCGGGCGCGACACCCTCTGTCACCAAGCTGACCGTCCCCGGCATGCCGACTGGCCAGTTGACGCCGGACCTGCTCTGCCAGGTGTTCACGGCGCTGCAGCCGGAGGACGCGGTGATCGTGCCGACGGCGGTGACGACCGGGCGGCTCTATGGCCCGATGTCGACCATGCTGCCGCGGCACACGCAGATCAGCCTCTGCGGTGGCGCCATTGGCGAGGGGCCGGGGCTGGCCCTGGGCGCGGCGCTGGCCTGCCCGGACCGTCCAGTGCTGAACCTGCAGGCCGACGGCTCCGGTGCGTATCTGCCTCAGGCTTTCTGGAGCCAGGCGCGCGAGGGTGCGAACGTGACGACGGTGATCTGCTCCAACCGCAAGTACCAGATCCTGATCGGCGAGATGACCCGCGCCGGTCTGAACCAGCCGGGGCCGCACTCCATGGCGCTGACGGAGCTTGATAATCCGCCGCTGGACTGGGTGGCGATCGCCAAAGGCTTTGGCGTGCCGGGCGTCTGCGTCGATACCTGCGAGGGGCTGGCCGACGCGATGAAGCGGGCGATGGCTACGCCGGGTCCGAACCTGATTGAGGCGCGGATTTAGGGGAAACGCGCAAGGGCATGTTCCCCGGAAGTGGCGGAGCCGCTATCCGGGGTCGCCCTATCTCGCGAACACAGGCGCCGGCGGTGTTCGAATGATGACGCCGGCCCCGGATGCGCGCTCCGCACGCTCCGGGGATCGGAGCGCCTGCGGGTTTGAAGAAGGAACGAAAGTATGACCACCGACTGGCCCGCCCGCGCCAAAGCTTTTGCCGAGAAACACCTCGCCCCCCTCACGGATATCCACGAGCGAGACGCTCTGCCGGATGCGGTCTGGCAGGCAATGGCCGACGAAGGGCTTCTCGCGCTTTCCACACCGGAGGAATTCGGGGGCTCGCCCATCGATCCGGCGACGCAGATTGCGGCGGTGGAAGGGTTCGTGCGGGCGGCGCGGAATGTCGGCGTCGGCTCGATCTGGCAGGGGCATCTGCACAATGCCGGGTTCGTCATCAACCGCCTCGGCACCGACGAGCAGCGGCGGAGGTATCTGCCGGCGCTGGCCCGGGGCGAGGTGCGGATGGCGGTCTCGATCTCGGAGCCGAAGGTGGGTGCCCATCCCAAGCACCTGACCACGCGGGCGGAGCGGGATGGCGACGGCTGGCGGCTCTATGGCGAGAAAAGCTATCTGACCCAGGGGCCGCAGGCGACGGTGATTGCGGTGCTGGCCATCACCTCGGTCGAGAAAGGGGTAAAGCGCTATAGTATCTTCCTGGTGCCAAAGGGCGCTGACGGGTTGGAATATGTGCCGGGTGGTAATGTCGACTTCCTGAAGCCGTCCTCGCACTGTGGGCTTAAGCTGAATGGCGTAAGCGTAGGCGCGGACGCCATGCTGGGGCCGGAGGGCGAGGGCTACGATCTGCTGGGCAAGCCGATGCGGGATCATGAGGACCTGGTCAATCTCGGCAGCCGCTTCGGCGGCTTCGCGGCGGAGCTGGATGCGCTGAAGGAGGCCTGCAACGGCGACCTGGGCGAGCATGGCGCGGCGTTCGGTGCACTCGTCGCCGGGCGGGACGGGCTGAAGGCGCTGGCCGGGCTGGCGGTGGCAGCCGGGCCGGGCTCTGCGCGGGCGGAGCAATTGCTGCTCGACATCCGCAACCGCTCCCGCGCCTGGCAGACAGACTATGGCGCGCTGGTGGAGGCGCTGGGGGTTGCGCTGACGCCGCGGGAGGCGAGCCTGAAGCGCGACCTGGACAAGCTCGGCGACCTGGCGGCCTACGTGCAGAAGATCAGGCTGGAGCGGCTAGCGAGCGGTTGGTAGATGCTTGCAGAGTTTGCGTATGTATGGCAATTTTCTCTTAAGTTCGTAAACGATATCGTCGGAGAGACTGTCAATGACCATGTGCAATACTGTATTATGTAATTTTTTAGCGTTGGCGTTTTCAGTCGGGCTTTCGGCAACGGCGGGCGCTGTTACGATCAACATCGGTGAGGATGACGGGTTCGGCGGCTTGCGTTGCGGCGGAGACTGCAATGTCGGTAACCCCTATACGCCCGACCTCGGCATCTACATCGCCCCCGGAGCCTATGTCGATGCCGCGGGCACGGACGCATCGACCCAAACGCCGTTCACCGGCTACAAATTCACATTCAACTTCGCGTGGGATGCCACCGGCCTTTCCTCCATCGATGCCGCTACGGTGACGGTGCAATCGGGTTCGGTTGGACGCCGCAGCGGCGATGGCACTGGCGTTGGCTTTGCACTGGTTTCGGCCAATGCAGTGGGACTAGGCGAATTCCTGGACACTGCGACCGGCGTCAGCAGCGGTGGCGCGCTTGAAGAATCGGTCAAGCATCATGTCTTTAACGTCGCCCCCTTGCTGACAGCGGGATCATCGGGTGTTTTGAGCTTTATGATCGACGGTACAACCCTGGTGAATCCCACCGACCTCTTCGCGCTGGATTATGCAGAGTTAACGTTCACCGGAACCGAAGCATCGGTGGCCGAACCCGGCGTGCTCGGCCTCGCTGGTCTGGCGGTCGCTGGAGTGCTGGCAGCACGGCGGCGTCGCTGATAGGCGAGCAATTGAAGCGGAACAGGCTTCGCGGCGGCGGATGTTTGGCCTAAGCTATGCTCCAAAAGGAGGAATCGCCATGGCCATTACTGTCCAACCCGTAAACGACGACTTCGTCGCCGAAGTCTACGACGTCAACCTCGCCGCGCTGGAGCCAGGCCAGATCGAGGAGATCAAGGCCGCGTTCTGGCAGTACGCCGTGCTGGTGTTTCCGGAACAGACGCTGAGCCAGGAAGAGCACGTCGCTTTTGCCAAGCAGTTCGGGCCGATGGATCATTCGGTGCTGAAGAAGGCGGTTTCCGACCATAAGCTGCGCATTCGCGACGACATCGCCGACGTCTCCAACCTGGGGCCGAACAACGAAATCCTGGCGGAGAGCAACCGGCTGCGGCGGCTACAGCTGGGCAACCGGCTGTGGCACACGGATAGCTCGTTCAAGTATGTGCCGGCGCTGGCCTCCTTGCTGTATGCGCGGGAGATTCCGCCTGTGGGTGGGCAGACGGCCTTTGCCGATCTGCGGGCGGCCTACGATGCACTGGACGATGGGATGAAGGCGCGGCTGCAAGGGCTGGTGGCCGAGCACTCCCTGGTCTATTCGCGCGAACGCATGGGTTATACAGACTGGCAGGAAGGCGAGCGGCAGGCGGTCAGTGCCGTGCCGCAGACCATGGTGCGCACGGTACCGGAGACCGGGCGGAAGAACCTCTATGTCGCCTCCCATGCCGGCCATATCGTTGGCATGGAGGACCGGGAGGCGCGCACGCTGATTGACGAGGTGATGGCGCATACCACTCAGCGGCAGTTTACGCACGTGCACCGCTGGCGTGTTGGCGATCTGGTGATGTGGGACAACCGCTGCACCCTGCACCGCGGTCTGCCGTTCGATGACTTGCGTTTCCGACGTGACGTGCAGCGCGCGACGGTGCAGGATATCGCCAATTCGTGCGAGCAGGAGGGCCTGACGCCCCCGGACGTTCACCTGCGCGCGGCGGAATGATCGGAATTCCAAAGGAGGATTACCGCCATGAACATCATGACCAAGCCCAGTGCCAAACAGTCGTTCACGGTTACACCAATTAAGGAAAAAATCGGCGCTGTCATTTCCGGCATCGACCTGACCAAGCCGGTCGATGAGGAAACGCGGCAGGCGCTTTACAGCACGATCGTCGATAACATCGCGGTTGTGATCAAGGACCAGCACCTGAACCCGGCGCAGTTCGCCGCCGCGATGGAAATGTTCGGCGAACTGATGCCGGACCAGATCACGACCAACCTCGCGCCCGGCGTGCCGATGGTCAGCATCCTCGACAACTTCGAGAAGAACAGTAAGGGCGAGCAGGCGAAGAAGCCGAAAAACGCCACGTGGCACACCGACCACACCAACAAGGAACTGCCGCCGAAGTTCACCTGCCTCTATGCCGTGGCGATCCCGAGCAAGGGCGGCGGCACCTCCGTCGCGAACATGCGCGCGGCCTATGAGGCTCTGCCGGCGGAGCGGCGGGCGCAGTTGGACGGGATGCAGACCGCCAACCAGCGCATCAGCAGCGCCCGCCTCGCATTCGGCAATCCCGATACCATCGCCGAGCAGGCTCGCCTCGCCGAGCCGTTGATGATGCATCCGCTGGTGCGGACCCATCCGGACACGGGCACCAAAGCGATCTGGTTCCACCAGGGTAAGACCGAGACTGTGACCGGGTTGGACCCCTACCAGACCCAAGATTTCCTGAAGGACCTGCTGCAGGAGATCATCACCGACGACGTCACCTACACCCACAACTGGACGCTGGGCGACCTGCTGGTGGTGGATAACCGGGCGGCCCTGCACAAAGCCGGCTCCGACTACAACATGAGCGAGCATCGCAAGCTCTACCGCACCATGGTGCGGGGCGACCGGCCGAGGTAGTACTAGAGGCGCAGAGTTCTGACCCTTCCAGTCTTGTCCCTTCACGCTGAGGTGCGAACGTAGTG
>JAPOJR010000206.1 GCA_029978325.1 Alphaproteobacteria bacterium
GCCGTCGGTCGTGGGGCGCTCGGTCGGTTTGCCCGTCACCTCGTCGATATTGGTGACGGTATGGACGATCGGATACTTCTCGCCATTGGCGAGCAGGCCGACATGCCCTTCGATTTCCCCGAAATTCAGGGTGAACTGGTACTGCTGGTCTTTGGTGAGGTCCTGGTTGGGGAACACCAGAATATGATAGGTTTCCATGGCGCGGATGATCGCGTCGGCAATTTCGCGGCTGATCGGCTGTGACAGGTCCAGGCCGGTAATTCTGGCGCCGGCGACATCCGAAATGCGGGTAACGGCAAATGGCCAATGCTGGGTGTCTTGGCCTTCCGCGGCTTGTTGCAACGTCATGTCAGTGACCTTCTCAAAATCTGGGGCATTCACTGCACTGTACCGCGGCATGGATGGCGAGTGGAAGCGAATTAGCGCAGCCGGTGGAATGCCTGGCCCAGCGCAGCCGGAGCGCGCGATTGTTGCTGCCGGGTCGTTAGCAGGGCCAGGACGGCTATTGTTGCGATATAGGGCAGCATGCTGAGGATTTCGGACGGTATCGCCAGCAGGCCGCTGCTCTGGGCGTGCAATTGCAGCACGCCGACGCTGCCGAACAGATAAGCGCCGATCAGCACCCTGCCAGGTCGCCAGGCCCCGAAGACAACAAGCGCAAGCGCGATCCACCCGCGGCCCGCCGTCATACCTTCTGCCCATAACGGTGTGTAGGCCAACGACAGGTAGGCTCCGCCCAGCCCACTCATGGCGCCGCCGAACATGATCGCCAACAGGCGTACTTTAAGCACGGTGTGGCCATGGGCGTGCGCTGCCTCCGCGTTCTCTCCCACCGCGCGCAGGATCAGGCCTTGACGGGTGCGGTAGAGCCAGAGCGCGATAGCTGCGCTCATCGCGAGAGCCGCAAACACCATCGGGTCTAGCCCCCAGAGGACGGCTGGTATCTTGTCCACTGGGGTGCCGACATAATTGCTTCCGATCAGGGCGGATAAGCCCGTGCCGAAGATTGTCAGAGCCAGACCGCTGGCCACCTGGTTCGCTGCAAATCCCAGCACCAGCGCGGCAAACAGGCTGGCGAGGCATGCGCCAGCCAAAGCGCCCGCGGCCGCGCCAACGATCCAGTGCGCGCCGCTGGCGACTGCGATGAACCCACAGACAGCGCCCATCAGCATCATGCCTTCAACGCCGAGATTCAATACGCCGGCACGTTCCGTCACCAATTCGCCTAAGGCGGCAAAGACCAGCGGCGTCGCGGCCATCGCAATGCTGCCGAGGATCAGGAAATCGGTCATGGCGCACGCCTCCAGCGGATCCGGTACTGGATCAGCACATCGCAAGCCAGCAGGAAAAACAGTAGAAGCCCTTGGAAGACCCCGGTAACCGCCAGCGGCAAGCCGGCATTGATCTGGGCATTCTCGCCGCCAAGGTAGGACAGCGCTATGACCAGTGCGGCCAGCACAATGCCAACGGGATGCAAGCGACCGAGAAATGCAACGATGATCGCGGTAAAGCCATAGCCCGGCGATACGACCGGCACCAACTGGCCGATGGGGCCTGCTACTTCGCCGACGCCCGCCAGGCCGGCCAGGCCGCCGCTGATCATAAACGTCAGCCATATGAGCCGATTGTGATCGAAGCCGGCATAACGGGCCGCATTCGGCGCAAGCCCCGCTACTTTGATCTGAAACCCGATCAGGGTGTGGCGTGTCAGTATCCAGACCAACAGCGCCGCCGCGATTGCGAACGCTGCGCCCAGATGCAGGCGGGTTTCGGACAGAATGATCGGCAGCAAGGCGCCGTTCGTGAGCAGGCGGCTTTCGGGAAAGCTAAAACCATCGGGATCGCGCAAGAGGTCGTTCATCAATAGGCGCAACACCAGGGCGGCAATATACACCATCATAAGGCTGGTCAAAATTTCGCTGGTGTTGCGCCAGGTGCGCAGCAGCGCCGGTAGCGCCGCCCAGACCATGCCGCCGGCAACTCCGGCGACCAGCATCAGCGGCAATACCCAGGCCCCATCGTAGGGATAAAGGGCCAGGGCGACGCCGCCGCCGCAAATCGCGCCAAAAATCAGTTGCCCTTCTGCACCGATATTCCAGATTCCGGCACGAAATCCGAGGGATAGACCAAGCGCTATCAAAATCAGAGGTGCAGCCTTCACGCCCATTTCTGCCAGACCGTATCGGTCACTGATGGGGCCGACAAAAAAATGATACAGAGCGGCGCCTGGGTCGTGACCTAGGGCGGAGAACAGGGTTGCGCCGGTGGCTACGGTCAGGGCCAGAGCCAAAAGCGGCGCCGCCAAGGTCATCCTGCGCGATGGTGTCGGGCGGGGCTCAATGCGCAGCATCGACGGCCTCTCCGGCCATAAGCAGGCCCATTGTCGTAGCATCGGCGTCGGCGACCGCCATGGGCTTTGATAGACGACCATCGCAGATCACCGCGATCCGGTCGGCCAGCGCCAACAATTCGTCCAGGTCCTCCGATATCAAGAGGATTCCGGCGCCGCTGGCAGCCAAATCGAGTAACGCCTGGTGGATCGCAGCAGCCGCACCCGCATCGACTCCCCAAGTCGGATGGGCTGCCAGCAGCAGGCTTGGGGCCTGTAGCATCTCCCGGCCCACAATGAACTTCTGCAAATTTCCACCGGACAGGCTGCCGGCGCGGGCGGATAGACCGGCGGAACGGACATCAAACTGGCGGATGATCTGTTGGGCGAAATGCGACGCCTTACCCGGATGCAACAGTCCGCGCGCCGCCATCGCGAGCCGGCGATAGGCGCTGAGCAGCGCATTCTCCGACAAATCCAAATCGGGTACGGCGCCGGTGCCTAGGCGGTCCGGTGGAACATAGGCCAACCCGCGGCTACGGCGGGCCTGTGGTGGCATCCGGCCGATGGCAACGCCGTTAAGCCGTATCATGCTGTCGCTGCTGACGGGGAATTCGCCGGAAAGCGCTGCTAGCAGCGCCTTCTGTCCATTGCCGGCAACGCCTGCTATGCCAAATATTTCCCCGGCGAGCACCGTAAACGTGAGGTCGTGCAGTCCGGATAGGCCCAATGGGCCGGCTGGCGCGTTCAGGTGCTCAACTTCCAGCAGGATGCGGGCGTCGGAATTTACCGGTGGCTTGCCGGAGGGGGCAGTTAGCCGCTGGCCGATCATCATTTCTGCCAGCTGGTCCGGGGTGCTGGCCTTCGGGTCGGTCTCACCGACAACTTTGCCGGACCGCAGCACGGTGACGCGGTCGCAAAGCTGGCGAATTTCACCTAGCTTATGGGAAATATAGAGGATGCCGCGGCCTTCGTCGGCAAGCAGGCGAAGCGTTCGGATCAGTGCCTCGACTTCGGCGGGGGTTAGCACCGAGGTTGGCTCATCCAGGACCAGCAGCTGCGGGTCCTGCATCAGCGCACGGATGATCTCGACCCGCTGCATTTCCCCGACGGATAAGTTTCCGACCACGGCTGAAGGATCAATTGCCAACCCATAGCGCTGGGCCAGATCGCGGATTCTGTCTGCCAGTGCGCTGTCGGCGCGCCCATTGTCCAGTCCAAGCGCTATGTTTTCCGCTACGGTCAGGGCATCGAATAGGGAAAAATGCTGGAATACTACGGCAATGCCCTTGGCTCTGGCGTCGGCAGGACCAGTCAGGATGACACGTTCGCCCCGCCACGACAAAAACCCGCTATCGGGTTCGACCAATCCGCAGATCGTTTTTACCACGGTGCTTTTGCCAGCGCCATTTTCGCCCAACAGGGCGTGGACCTCACCAGCCTTGAGCGATAGCGAAATGTCGGCATTGGCAACCACCGCGCCATACCGCTTGGTGGTGCGGTGCAGGGCCAATAACTCGGTCATGCTAAAACACATTCAGTGGGAGGGATCGATGCACGTCTGCACCATAACAAAAAGCCCCTCGCCTGCAAGGCGGGGGGCTTAGCGGAAGCCAAACAGATCAGGTCAGCGATTGCGCCGACTATATCCCAGGGCCAACATGCCCACCGCCAGGATCGCCAATACGGCGGGCTCATCACTGCTGACGATGATCGGGCCGTCCTTGCCGGGGACGATCAACGAGTAGCTGTAGCTGATTTCCGATGTCGCAATAGAAGAGGTGCCATGCAACAGGAAGGTGCCGTTCGATGGCGAGGTGAATCCGCTACCGAAATCGATCAGTTGTACATCGAATACGATGTCCACAGATTGGGTGAACGGTGTGGTGTTCCGGATGAATACGCTATCTGTGTCGATGATGTTGACCGCAAAAATGCCCGTCTCTGGACCAGGGGACGGTGAGAGCGAGCGGTCGTAATTCAATAAAAACAAAGTCCCGTTATTCGCCGCGCCGGTTGACAGCAGCAAATCAGTCGTCAGCAGGGCTGGCGTCTCGCTTGACGTCGCGAGGAATTCAAAATTTCTGGCGGTGATGTACAGATTTGTCAGCGACAACACGGTCGTATCTATGGACAGGATGCTGACTTCGGCGTTCAGCAGGTTCTTCGTAATCGCTTCGCCGCCGCCCTGTAATGACGCAGCTTGGCCGATAGGCGCGTAATCGACCACAGCCACCGCCGGTGCAGCAACAACGGCGGTGAGGAGTGCACCCGCTGCTATCGCAATCCGCTGAAACCACATCATGTCACTCGATCTCCTAATTGGTACGGATGGTAACTTACCATTCCGCCATTTGCTTCCGCTAACCGTGTTAATGCAATTTTCGGGCCAAAAGCGAAGGTCCGAAAAAATAACGCAAACCCGCAGGATTTGGGGCAATTCCAAACTTCAAGCCGTTGCGCCTGGTGCCGTTGGTGTAAAATATCGGCGCGAGTGTAAAAAGATTTGGATCGCCTCAGGTGCGGAGAAAAAAAGCGGCGATCCGAAGATCGCCGCTCTCATCGTGCCTGTCCTGAGACAGGACCAATGCTTTGCGCTGATTAGGCGGTGCGGCGACGCGCAATCGCCAGGCCCAGCAGGCCAGCGCCGGCCAGGGCGAGCATGCCCGGCTCGGAAACGACGGACGGATCCGGCGGAACGGAGATGGTGATCGAACCGGAGCCGAAGCCCGAACCGGCACCGTAGGAACCGGCGAACGACCACGAACCGACTTCCGGAGTGTCGTAGAAGTTGGAGGCGGTTATAGCAATCAAACCACCGGCTTCGATCGTCTGGGACGTGGTGCCATCAACGCTCGCAAACGCGGTGTTGGTGATCGTGAAGGTCAGGTTGCCGGTTTCGATGCCAGCGGCATTGCCGTCGGCCACGTCGGTCACTTGCGCGCGGTCAAAGATAGTGCTGATCGACTGACCGTTATTGGCTCCGCCAGCAGCAAGCGTGATTTGGAAGCCGCCGCTAAGGACGCTCAGGAACCCTTCCACAGCCGTCAGTTCTTCGATCGAGAACTTGTTGGTGCCGGTCGGGGTGCCGCCGAGGATGGTGAACGTGTTGCCAATGCTAGCTGAGCCCGCGCCGAGGTCACGCGAGTAATCGACGTCGAAGGTATACTGAGCGAACT
>JAPOJR010000207.1 GCA_029978325.1 Alphaproteobacteria bacterium
CATCTTACCCGATCAAATTGACCGCCTTGGTGTTTCCATTTGACCGGGCGATGCTCGAGGGGGGCTGGATACCGCGGTTGCGGGCTAAAGCGCCGCTTTCGGCAGCATGGCGTGCACGCCCTTATGCTGGTTCACAATCTGGCTGATGCGCAAGTCGCAGGTAATGGAACAGAGAGCGTAGGCCTGTTCCCGGCTTAGGTTCTTGCGTTCGCAGATCAGGTCGATCATGGCCCGCAGGGCCTGCTTCGCCGCCTGATCCAGGTCAGGGTCCATGCCAAAGGTCATCAGGTGCGTCGCCGTTTCCGCCATCGGCATGAACAAATGCATGTCCTTGCGCACGGTCAGGCGGAAATGGCCGGTCAGCGAGGTCTCGATTGCGGTCACGTTGACCTCGCCATCGCCTTGCAGGGCGTGGCCGTCACCGGCGGAGAACAGGCCGCCGGACTGAAACACCGGCAGGTACAGCGTCGCGCCGACGCCCAATTCCTTACAGTCGATATTGCCGCCCATTGCACGGGGAATGATCGAGGTGACCATGCCCCACTCCGTCGGCGGCGCCACGCCCATCACGCCGAAAAACGGCGAGAGCTTCAGGTTTGTGCCCCAGGGCAGGTTGGCGATGCCGTTTGCCTTGTCGAGCGGGATGTGCAGCAACGTCGTTTCGTGGAAATCCTCCGGCAGGGCGCCGGCCAGCGGGCGGATGATGTTCCAGCCCCAGTTGGTGCGCAGGTCGATGCCGACAATATCGACCTGCAGAACATCGCCCGGCTCGGCCGTCTTTACGGCAACGGGGCCGGTCAGAATATGGCCATTGCCCAGCGGCAGCGGACACTCGGCATGTACGGCGGCATGCTCTGGCAGCACATCCCATTGCGGCCCCTGCGGCAGCACGGCCGGTGCGCCGGAGATCGTCTCAATCGTGACGGTGTCGCCGGAGGCCACCTCCAGTACCGGTTTCAGGTTCGGTGCGAAATAGCCCCAATGGCAGGTGGCCGGCGAGGAGTGTAGGAGATGCGGCATCGGCTTAGCCCGCCGCCAGAGCCGCTGCGCCGACGCCGACCGCAATGCCGGCTCCAGCCGTTACCCACATTGCCATGCGCACGGAGCGTTCGGCGGCGAGTTGCAGGCCCCAGGCGATGGCGCACTGGGTGGCGGCGAATCCGATCAGATAGGCCAGGATCGGCGTTGCCTCCGCGCCGACCACGGCCTCGCCATAGGCATAGCCATGGAACACGCCGGCGATGGCAAAGAAGCCTGCTGCCGCCAATACCGGAAGGCGGGCGCCAGCCAGACCCAGCACGCCTACCAGCAGAACACTGGCCGCAATCACCAGTTCCGCAGCCGGCAGACTCACAGCCTGCAGGTGGATCAACGTGCCCACAACGCACGCTGCAACGAAGGCTATCGGCATCACCCGCGGCGCTTTGGTCAACAGCGCCAGCATCGCCATGCCGATGATAAAGGCCAGGTGGTCGAGGCCGATCACAGGGTGACCGACGCCGCTTGCCAAGCCTTGCCAGAGTGTAGCGGGCGTGGCTCCACCCATCGGGTGGTGGGCGAGTGCGGCGTTGGGCGCCAAAAAAGCAAGCAATGCGAATAGGCGGAGCATGGCGGAAGCCTCCCTTGTCGAAGTCACTTAGTACAGCACAACGCTGCGGATCGATTCACCGCTATGCATCAGGTCGAAGGCCTTGTTGATGTCCTCCAGCGGCATCGTGTGCGTGATCAGGTCGTCGATGTTGACCCGGCCTTCCATGTACATGTCGACGATTTTCGGCACGTCCGTGCGTCCGCGTGCGCCGCCGAATGCCGTACCGCGCCAGGAGCGGCCGGTGACCAGCTGGAACGGCCGGGTGGAAATCTCCGCACCCGCCGGCGCGACGCCGATAATGATGCTTTCGCCCCAACCGCGGTGGCAGCACTCCAGCGCCTGGCGCATGACGTTGACATTGCCGATGCACTCGAACGAGAAATCCGCCCCGCCGCCGGTCAGTTCGACCAGATGGCCGACCAGATCCTTGTGATCCTTCGGATTGACGAAATGCGTCATGCCGAATTTCCGGGCGATGTCCGCCTTGGCTGGATTCAGGTCCACGCCGATGATCTGGCGCGCCCCGACCATTTTCAGGCCCTGAATGACGTTCAGTCCGATGCCGCCGAGGCCGAACACGACGCAATTCGAGTTTGCCGGAACCTTGGCTGTGAACATCACCGCGCCGATGCCGGTGGTCACGCCGCAGCCGATATAGCAAATCTTGTCGAACGGCGCGTCGTTCCGCACCTTCGCCAGCGCGATCTCCGGCAGCACCGTGTAGTTGGCGAAGGTGGAACAGCCCATGTAGTGCAGCACCTTCTGGCCCTTGTAGGAGAAGCGGCTGGTCCCGTCGGGCATCACGCCCTGGCCCTGCGTTGCGCGGATGGCGGTGCAGAGATTGGTCTTCGGATGCAGGCAGCTTTTGCACTCGCGGCATTCCGGCGTGTAGAGCGGAATGACGTGGTCGCCCGGCTTCACGCTGGTCACGCCCGGCCCGACTTCGCGCACGATGCCGGCGCCCTCATGGCCCAGGATCGCCGGGAACGCGCCTTCGGGATCGGCGCCGGAGAGGGTGAACTCGTCCGTGTGGCAAACGCCGGTGGCCTTTACCTCAACCAGCACTTCGCCGGCCTTCGGGCCGTCCAACTGCACTTCGACGACTTCCAGCGGCTTGCCTGCTTCAAAGGCTACGGCGGCGCGTACATCCATGGCGTATAGCGTTCCCTTGCTCGTGCGGTTCAATTCCGGACCGCATCATGCCGATGCCAAAAGCATATTGCAAAGCCTCTTGTCTCGGGAGACCCTGCTACACCGATTTTCGATGGAGATTTCCCCATGACCTTCCAGACCCTCCTCTATGACGTCGCTGACGGCGTCGCCACCCTCACCCTGAACCGGCCTGACAAGCTGAACGCCGTCACCGGCGAGATGATCGACGAGTTGATTGCCGCTGCCGACAAGATCGATGCCGACGACAATGTCCGCGCCGTCATCGTCACCGGTGCCGGCCGGGCGTTCTGCGCCGGTGCGGACCTCTCGCGTGGCGCCTCAACCTTTGACCGCAACGCCCGCCCGAAAGAGGAAGGCCCGCATGCCGGACGGGATGGCGGCGGACGCTGCACGCTGCGCATCTTCGATTCGAAAAAGCCCTGGATCGGTGCCATTAACGGCCCGGCGGTCGGCTTCGGCATGACGATGCAACTAGCCTTCGACATCCGCCTCGCCAGCGAGAAAGCGCGCTTCGGCATGGTGTTTACCCGCCGCGCCGTGGTGATGGAGGCGTGCTCGTCCTGGTTTCTCTCCCGAGCCGTCGGCATGGCGCAGGCGCAGGAATGGGTGCTGACCGGCCGGGTGTTCGACGCGCAAGAGGCGCTGAAAGGCGGGCTCGTTCGCTCCCTGCATGCGCCGGACGATCTGCTGCCCGCGGCCCAGGCTCTGGCACGAGAAATCGCGGACAACACCGCCGCCGTCTCGGTCGCCTACAACCGCAACCTGCTCTGGAAGATGGCCGGCGCTGACCACCCGATGGAGGCGCACAAGCTCGACAGCCGCGGCATGCGGGCGCTTGGCGCGGCGCCGGATGCGAAGGAAGGCGTCTCCAGCTTCCTGGAGAAACGCCCGCCGAAATTCACCGACAGCGCCGCAACGGACATGCCCAGCTACTATCCCTGGTGGCGGCAGCGGGTTTTTGAGTAGGTGGGGCGACGGTCGCCTCTGCGGTGGCTGCGCTGGGCGAACTGCAAAGTCCCTAGCTGTGGGACGATTGCCGTACCCGGCGCACCCGCTCGCGGTGCGCGATGTAGAGGCCGCTGGACATGATGATCGCGGCGCCGATTAGGGTCCACTGGTCCGGCAAGCTGTTGAACAGCAGGTATCCGGCAATAGTTGCGCCCACCAGTTGGGTGTAGCTGAAGGGCGAGATAACGGCGACCGGGCCGCGTTGCAGCGCCATCGTGAAAAAATAGTGGCCAAGCGCCGCGAACAAACCAAGCACGCACATCAACGCAATGGCCAGCGGCTCAGTCGGCGTCTGCCAGACCGGAATGGCCAGAGGCACGGTGCCGATGGTGCCGACAACGGTCGCGATTGTCGCCGAAACCTCTGCGTTTTCTTCGCCGGCGTATTTGCGGGTGATCAGGCTGTAAAAGGTGCTGCACATGGTGCTGGCGACAAAGAACAGGATATAGGGGTTGGTCTCGCCGATGCCGGGCCGGATGACGATCAGCGCGCCGACAAAGCCGACACACACCGCAATCCACCGGCGCATGCCGACCCGCTCGCCCAGGAACGGCACGGAAAGGGCGGTAATCAGGATCGGGCTGGTCATGCTGATCGTGGCGGCCAATGACAGGTCTGCATGCGCCAGTCCCTGGAAATACAGCGCGGACGAGCCAAACAGCATCAGCCCTCGGACGATCTGGACGCCCATGTGGCGAGGCCGGAACAGCCTCAGCCGGTGGCGCGGGAAAAAGATCAGAACCATTACCACCAACGAGCCGATGTATCGGGCCCAAACGACTTGCCCCATATCGAACCCGAAGGTCGACAACAGCTTCGCCGATGCGTTCAGGCTCGAAAAACAGACAACAGCCAGGCACATCAGGAGGATGCCCTGCAGAACCTGGTCCTTGGGCGGGGCGGCTATGGCAGCCATCGGGTTATTGGTCTCCGGCTTGCCGCGGTTCCGGCTCTGGATCAGGCAGGCGATGGGTCTCGAACACCTTGATCTGTGTCATCGCGAAGACGAACGTCAGCCCCATCAGGCCCCAAACCTTGAACATGACCCACGTATCTGTGCTTTGCGTCCGCCACACCGCTTCGTTCAGCAGCGCCATCGCCGCGAAGAACAGGCCAAAGCGGAAGCTCAGCTTGCGGAAGCCGGTATCGTCGATCGGCCAGACCTTGCCAAGCACGTATTTGAGCATCGGCTTGTCGAACAGCAATCCGCCCAGAAGGATGACGGCAAACAGGGCCTGTACGATGGTCGGCTTAATTTTGATGAAGGTTTCGTCGTGCAGCCAAAGGGTCAGCCCACCGAAGACGCCCACCACGACAGCGGTTACAACCGCCATCATCGGAATGGACCGCCGCACAAACCAGGAGGCCACCAACGCCACCAGAGTCGCGGCCATGAGCGCGCCGGTCGCAGGCATTAAGCCCCAAACCATATAGACGGCGAAAAACACGGCCAAGGGGCCGTAATCGGTCGCAGGGCCGATCCACTTTGGTTCTTTGGCGGGCATGGCGATGTTCCATGGAAAATGACGTTGCCGGCATAGGTAGGCCGGCTACGGGCCAATACCAATGCTGCGGATGGACGCTAGCGCATCGCCCAATCAGATTGAATCGCCAAGGCGATCAATTTGTCGGGGTAAGATGCTCTAATAATTAGATT
>JAPOJR010000208.1 GCA_029978325.1 Alphaproteobacteria bacterium
ATACCGGCGTTTCGCTCCAAATTGGCAGAACAGGTCGAAGATCTTGTAATGCGGTCGGTCAAGGAAGCCGCCTCCAGCACGATCGCCGAGCTGTATGCTAAGCAGTTACTGCCGTTCCTGAATGGCCCCCGGAATTTCTGGGCACACGTATTTTCGACGACCACCCATCGCCGCAATCTTCAGCGCGAATTTGAAGCTGTCCGTCGCTACCTTGCGCCGGAAGGCAATGCCATACTCGATGAAATAGAAGAACGTGTTTTGACAAAAGACGACCTGGATTTCCAATATACCTGGGCGTTGTTGATTAAAGGTTGGCTGTTGGTTCACCTTCCGCTGAGTTGTGCGATGATCCCTCTGTTGGTGATCCACATCCTTGTTAATTACGCGTTCAGTCTAGGAGCGCTGTGATGCGGTTACAGCTATTTGGTCATCGCGAAAGCCGCTATGAGCGCCCCACGGTGAATTGGTGTTGCGGCGGCGCTGAGCAATGTGCGCTGGGTCCGGATGCGAGCGGCGGGTGCCGCGCGGGGCCGATGTGTCATCCGGTTCGCGTCGATGGAATTTACAAATGTGCGCGGTCGACCGTAGCGGGCGGCCCGTGTTCGCAAGGGCCGGGGCCACGCGGCGAATGCGGCTGTATGGTTCCGACCTGTACCCCGCGGCCCACGTTGCGCGCGAAACGCGCCCGCATTGCCCGTTGGAGCACATCGGTGGCCCTAGCGGTCGTTCTGATTGCTTTGTCGGTCGGTTCAAGGGAGCATTGGTTGGCTGGCCCGTTGAGCCGGGCACACCAAGAGGTTGGCGCATGCGTGCAGTGCCACGCCGACGCGGACTCCAGCGCCTCGGTTTGGTTGCATGTGGCGATGTCGCCAACCGATCCCAAAGCTGCAAGCAAAAGCTGCCTTGGATGTCATGATCGCGGTGGCGAAGCGTTGGCCTTGGCACCGCATAATCAGCCTCCGGCTGTTTTGAAACAATGGCGGGAAGGCGTTATGGCCAACACTCCCGCTGGTAGTGCGCCGTTGGACTTCCGTTTGGCATCAGCCGTGTTCGGCGCAGCCGGAGCGGATGAGCAGGCTCAAGTCGCCTGTGCGACCTGCCACCAGGAGCATCGCGGCGGCGTCGGCTTTACGCAAATGTCCAATCAGGGCTGCCAGTCCTGCCACACGCTAAAGTTCGACCGGTTTCCCGGCGGGCATCCGGAATTCACCAATTTTCCCTATGCCAAGCGCCAGAATATCGCCTTCAACCACGCAAGTCATATCGATCTGCATTTCCCGAAATCAGCGGCGGACATCCGGCCAGCTAACTGCACCAGCTGTCACCGGGCGGACAGCATGGGCGCTGGCATGCTGTTGAACGGGTACGAAGGTACCTGTATCGCATGTCACGATGGCGACATTCGCAAAGGACCGACGTCTGGTCCGCCGGGCGGCCCGTTCTTGGCGGTGCCGGGACTAGACCTCGAGACGCTTGCGGAGAAGGGCATCCCGATCGGATATTGGCCGGATAGCTTCTATGAGGGCATTCCGCCAATCATGCGGGCCCTGCTGTCGGTGGGCTATATGGATGTGGCCCAACTCGATCTGCTTAAAGGCGTCGAGTTGCTGGACCTCACGAAGGCCAGCCCCGAAGTATTGGAGGCAGTGGCTGCATTTGCCTGGGCAACCAAAACCATGATGGCCGACATGTTGCAACTCGGTGTTTTGAGCGACGCGGGCCACATGCGGGAGACCTTCGGCGTCCGCCTGGGGCCGGCCGAAATCGGCCGCTTGGGCGGCTCTGTCCCGCGCGATGTGTTGGCAACAGCGGCTGATAAGTGGTTTGGCTGTACCCTTTACACGGAGGTTGCGGACCATCGTGAAGGCAAGCCAGCTGAAACTTTAACCGTGGCCGACCACGTCGATGGGAAGCCGCCAGCCTGCGTTTCGAGCGACAATAAGGCAAAGTCGGCGGCAAAAGACGAAAAGGTTGTCGATCAGGTAGCCCCGTCAGCGTTGGACGCTTTGACGAAAGGATCGTCAGGCCCGGCGATATTGGGTGGCTCGCCGCTGGGTGGTTCAACGGGAGGCGGCATCCTCGGCGGCTCGGCTCTGGGCGGTGATGCGGCAGCGGCGGCTCCGGCGACGGGCGGCGGCATCCTCGGCGGCTCGGCTTTGGGCGGCGATGCGGCAGCGACCGCTCCGGCGACGGGCGGCGGCATTCTTGGCGGTTCGGCTCTGGGCGGCGATGCGGCAGCGGCGGCTCCGGCGACGGGCGGCGGCATCCTCGGTGGTTCTGCTTTGGGCGGGTTGGCCGCCGGAGGAGATAACATCCTTAATGGGATTGCCGGAAATGGCGCTGCGAGTGACAACAAAGAGGCAAGCGAGCCCGGTAAGCCCGGTGTCATCGTTCCGGACCCAGTCGACCCAGCGGATTGGGCGCAGCACGGAGGTTGGTATCGCACGGCGGAGGCTGTGTACTACCGGCCAGTGGAGCACGCAGATGGCTTTATGCGGGCATGGCTGGATTTCGCTGGGGCTGCCTATGGTTCGAGTAAGGGCCGGGGATTGGGCGAAGCCATTTTTGAGGCGATGGGACAATCGACGTCACTCGGCAAATGCGCGAAGTGCCATAGCGGAACTGAGCAGGCCGATGGGTCAGTCCAGCGTCACTGGACAGCGACGGTGATGGATGGCGGCGCAAAGCACATCACCAAGTTCCGGCATGCTCCCCACCTGACCATCGCAGGCGACAAAGGCTGCAATCTGTGCCACACGATTGCGAAGGGCGACGCCATGATGACCAGTTATAAGTCGTTCGACGCGAAGGACTTCGTCCCGGGCTTTGCTGCGATGAACAAAGAGACCTGCGCGACGTGCCATTCGGGTGCGGAGGCAGGCAGCGAGTGCCAACATTGCCATAGCTACCATGTGGGGACGTTCGCCAACGTGAGCCGCATGGGCAAATTGGCGACAGGCAAGGTAGAGCACGCCGAGAACAAATAGTTCACTGGTCCAACGGTCGTCTAACGCCGGGCCCTGGGCTCGGCGGAACCGCGGCGTCGGAGCAGAATCCGATCCGGTTGGATATGGCGTTAGTTCAAGTTGGCGTGCCCTCTGAGGATTGCGCCAATGCCCGACGCCACAGCGCCATAGGCTTTGGCGTAGCCCCGGAGTCATCCAGGTCACGCCATGTAAAGCTAGCCACGAACCCTTCGAGTTTCCGGTAACCGCGCTTCGACCAGAACCGGTCGTGCGGGCGATAGTCGGCTGGGCGGTGTGGATGGTTGTCCGGACGAACAACGGACAGGAAGCACGCCTGGGCAAAGCCTAACTGCTGTGCCTGCCGTTCGCGGTGGTCGAAGAACGCATGGCCGATGCCGCGGCTGCGATAGGACGGCTCCAATACGGACTCGGCGCAATAGTAATATGCATCGGTAGGGATAGCCGCTGCGTGAAACGCCGCCAGCAACTCCGCATGCTCTGCCGCCAGGGGAAGCGCAGTCGCCGCGCCGACAATCCGCGCGCCGTTTGCCATATCGCGGGCGATGACCACTACAGCGCCGGGCGTAGCCGCATACAGCTTCAGGTAGGTCGCTTCATAGGCGAGGCTGCCGTCATAGAGATAGGGGTATTCGCGAAACACGCTGACGCGCAACCTGGCCAGGTCGGGGATCACAGGCGCGATGGCGTCCGCCTCTGTCAGGCTTTCCACCCGGATATCGCCAATTTGTGTACAAGCGTGCATCTTCGCTTCCCCGAACGGTTGCTATCCCTCAAAGGACGGTAAACAAGGCCGTTCCAGTCCGGTAGACCAAGTTTGGCCGAAACTGGACAGTTTGAGCGTTTCCGCGGCGACGCAGCGGCACCTTTGGCGCCCGTCGGAAACGCGGGCGGACGGTGCGGCGCTGGAAATTGGTGACCCCTAGGGGAATCGAACCCCTGTTTTCAACGTGAGAGGCTGACGTCCTAACCGCTAGACGAAGGGGCCACAGCGCGCGGAAGACGCTGTATGCCAAAAGGCGCGGCCGAGATCAAGCATGGATTCGATATTGGGCGTCTTCTTTCTGCATATTCCTGTTGTTATTGTGAGACCGCAAGCGCAATACGCCCGGTCTCCCGTCCGTCCCGTGAATTAATCAACACCAGCGACTCGGCTCCATCCGCCGTGCGCAGCCGCAGGATGATCTTGTCATCGCTAAAAACAGTTTCGACAACCTTGGCCCCCGCCGGCAACTGCACCACGTTTTGGAAGGGAGCACCTTCCGGCCCCCGACCGCCCTGCATCCGCATGACCAGCGTGACGGCCACGACCACGAACCCGACCAGGATCAACGCGCCCATTCCTATGACCAACCCCTTGATCGCACGCATTTGCTCTGCTTCCTTTTGGCGTAGATTGCTGTAGATAGTGCTGATGCGCGACCAGCCCGACATCCGCCATGCGACCATTCCGCCAGAATTGGCTGGCCAACGACTTGACCGTGCGGCGGCGCAATTGTGGCCGGATTTCTCACGCTCGCGTTTGCGGACATTGATCGATGAAGGCGACCTTACGGGGGAACGGCCGTTGTCGCCGTCGCAAACCGTTAAGGAAGGCGATGTTTTGCGGCTGATTGTGCCGCCGCCTGTCCCGGCGGTGCCGGTTCCCCAGGATATTCCGTTGTCCATATTGTACGAGGACGACGCGCTTCTGATTATCGACAAGCCGGCAGGTTTGGTGGTGCATCCGGCGCCAGGGCACCCCGACGGCACCCTGGTCAATGCCGTGCTGGCGCATTGCGGCGATAGCCTTACGGGCGTTGGCGGCGAACGCAGGCCCGGGATTGTGCATCGTCTGGACAAGGACACCAGTGGCGTGATGGTCGTTGCCAAGACGCAGGCAGCCCATGTGGGATTGGTGGAGCAATTCGCCGTACACTCGATCGAGCGGTCCTATTTGGCATTTGTTGCCGGCGCCCCTTCCGCTGCCAAGGGGATGATCGACCTGCCGATAGGCCGCCACCCGATTGACCGAAAGCGCATGGGGGTCGTCGGCAATGGACGCTCGGCGCGTACGCATTACCAGGTCGAGGCGCGGTATGGCTTGGCGGCAACATTGCTGCGGTGCACTCTGGAAACCGGACGGACTCACCAAATACGCGTGCATCTGTCGTACCAGGGGGTGCCTGTTTTGGGTGATCCTGTGTACATGAACACGAGCAAGGGCCGACGTAATGCCCTAAAGCCGGTAGAGCCGGTGATTGCGGCATTGGGGCGGCAGGCCTTGCACGCAACAGTCCTGGGGTTCAATCACCCGATTTCTGGCGAATTTGTGCGGTTCGAGACGGCATTGCCATCGGACT
>JAPOJR010000209.1 GCA_029978325.1 Alphaproteobacteria bacterium
ATCTGCATGGCGATAAGCGTGATCGGCCCAGGCCGCTGTTGTGTTCCCGTAATCGTCAGCAGACGACGCCATCCGCTGAAAAGTGATCCGGTCGCGGAATAGGCCGGCCCTAGCCATATAACCGCTCCCGATGCAGGTTAAGTAAATCTTCAAACCCATAGGGCAGCGTCTTAGAAGCAACGCCGATCAGTTCATTTTCGCGGTTTTCGTACCAATACGCGACAAGCATCAGCATTGCGTGCCGGATTGTTTCTGGCACATCGGTCGATGCGTCGCCGAAACCTATGACATATTCGATTTTGATTGCGTCCTGACGCACTTGCGCAGTTGGCCAGCTATAGCCGGCTTTTGGCTTGATTGTTTTGCTCCTCGACAAGCCAAAAACATCGTAATTCGCCAAAGTGTCCGTTTGCAGATCGCCGTTCGCGTCATAATATTTGACCGCCGTTACCGACTGGACCGGACCAAGCTGGAGCGCCACTTCGCGTGGCGGGCTATTGGCCATCCATTGCGCCCAGGTCTGCGTTATCAGGCCCTGACCCAGCATTCCTTTAGCGTCCACCATACCAATGCCAGCGTTTATCAAGCGATCCAAATAGAGGTCTTCGTCGTCGTGCTCGATGCGCAATTGCGCTTTCACCTCTGCCAGAGTAACCGGCAGCGCGGTTGGCGCTGTCACAAGCTCAAGCAGGTGAAGGTTTGTCATTATCTTGCGGCCTTGCGCGTGGCTGTTTTCTTGGTAGCGGTTTCTACCGCCTCCGGCTCGTCAACGATCTCGCCAACGCCATTCTCGACCAGTCTGCGGACATAGTCGGCATCATCGACATTGATGATATCGCCCGCATTGTGGCTAAAATTTATGCCAGCCATTGATGTCAACAGTTTGATTTTCATATCAAATCCCGTGAAGGTGGGTGAGAGCCGAAGCCCTCACCCGTTATCCCCAACCTTAGGCTGTGATCAAGTGCTTGATCGCGGCAGTATTGGCCAATACGCCGTCGAAACGGATCAGGCCAGCAATGCCCAGGTCGGGCCAGAAGCGCTCGCGCACCACAGTCACGACCGGAGCGCCGACTTTCCGAACGTAAAATTTCGAGAAGTCGCCGAAGATCATGACCTTCTGACCAGTCGTCAGGCTCGCCATTGCTTGGTTGACATAGTAACGGTAGCCCAGGATCGAGCCCGGAACGCCGACCTGATAGTTGCCCATCTGCCACAGGTAGTTGCCGTCGCCGTCTTTCAGCTTGCGGATAGCGGCCAGCGTGCTGTCATTCAACATGAAAGCAGCCTTCGGGCTGGACCGATAGGCCGGATCGACCGAGTGCAGCAGGTCGATGATCTCATCCGCGGTGATCGCCGTCGCCGAGGCTGCGGTTTTACCGAGGCTGGATCCGGTCACGATGCCCTGGACATCAGAGGAACCGCTGCCGGTAGTCAGCTTGCTGTTCGCCATGCGGCCCAGACGCTCGCCAAGCAAGTTGCCGAGGATCGGCTCCATGTTGAAAATGCTGTCTTGAGCCAACTCGTAGGACCATTTGATCCACTCGGTGTCGAACGCATACGCGCCAAGCTGAGCCTGACCGAACGTCACGTCGCTGCCGCCGTCGTCGGTCAGCGCAGTGCCTTCGGTGTGAGCAACAGCAACCGAAGCGGTGTCATTAACGGTCGGGATGTTGAACGTAGACCCGCTGGAAGTGTTCAGCGTGGTGCAGATGTCTTGGTTGTACATCGGCCCATAAGCCGCCATGGCTTGGTCGATAAAGTTGGCCAATTCGACCGGGACCGTGTAACCGCCGGCGCTGTTGGTTCCAGCAGTTTGAATGCGCGCCTCAACGTTCTGGACGCCGCCGCGCAGAACATTGCGAACCTCGGTATCGAGGCCGTCAACGCCGCCGTTGCGGATCAGTTCGTAAAACGCTTCACGGTAGGCAATCGCCTTGCCGGCGTCAACGCCACGGCCTTCGGCATTGGCCGGGACCGGACGCTTGGACAGATCGACCTCCTTGGCGCGGGCTTCGATGCCTTCGATCTTTTCGTGACGCTCGACCAATGCGCCGAGACGATCATGCTCAGCCATAGCGGCGTCGAACTCGCGTTCGATTTCCGCAGCGCGAGCCTCGTCGGTCGCATCGGTAATTTCAGACAGTTTCGAGCGGGCTTCGGTCGCAATGCGCGCCATCTGCTCCCGCAGGGTCTTCACTTCAGCCATCAAAGGGCCTCCATCAAAGGGACCGGGCGTCATCACGACGCTCGCTCCGAGCCTTGCCCAAGGGCCGGGAAGGGCAATAAGAGCGGGAGCCCGCCCTTAATCCATCAACCGCCGACGCATCCTCATGCGCCGTAACGCCTGTGTTTTCGGTGCCTGCTCGGCCCGGAACGCCTCCAGGCTGCGCAGGCCAATCTCGGTACCTTCATACGCCGGCGTTGTGACGATGCTGACATCGTGCAACGAAACATCCTCGATGGTGCGCTTCGGCATGTCGCCGCTATCGTCCCAGGTCTGCTGGGTCGGCACAAAAGCGAACGACATCTTGTCAAGGTCGCCGCGTTTCATCTTCGGAACCAGCGCCCGCACGTCTGGATCGGAACCATCGAGCGTCGTCTCAATAAATAGACCGTGCTCATCTTCGCGAAGCGTCAGCGTGCCGGAACGCGTCCGGGCCAGAGGCAAACCAACGTGATTGACAAGAAACACAACATCATCGCCACGATCTAGCGCGTTGCGAAACGCGCCAGCTGCGATAACCTCGGTAAATGCGCCGCCGATTCTGGTCTCTTGACCAAATACCGCCGCATAGCCGGAGACTTTTATGCCGTCGCCTTCATCGGCGCGGATCTCGATTGAGTCGGAAAGCGTTCTGACTTCAAGCGTTGACATTATCGCCCCCTTGCGACGTGATCGGCACGGTTGCGCCCTGGATCATAAGGCTATCACCGCCGGGCAGTGCCGGCAAGTTTTCGATTTTCCGCACTTCGTTGGGCGTGCGGATGCCGTTTTGAATTGCCGTTGCATGGGCCTGCATCCTGGTCGCGAGGTCGCCGCGCATCAGGCCGTCCAGGTTAAATTCGACAAAGTACGGCGAGCCCCGCCCAAACAGTTTCAAGTTCAATTCAGCCTCTGTCTGCTCAACCCAGCGCTTTATAGTGTGCTTCACGAAGTGCAGATCTTGTTGTTCCGTATTCGAAAACGTCCCGTGTGTCAAATCCTGCAAAAAGATCGGCGGCAGGTTGTAGATGCGGGCAATCTGCTCGATGCTGAACCGCTGTAGCTCCAGCAGTTGCATTTGCTCCGGGTTGAAGCCGATGCTTTTGAGTTCGTGCCCCAATGGTAGCGCCATAACTGGCCGACCCTCGCGCGCCAGCTTGGCCATGGTGTTTGCGACATCCTCAGAGGCGCGCGAAGCCGCGGCACCGCTTTGGAATGGCCCGGTCATAACCGCAGGCGGGACACCGCCTGCCTGAAACGCCTTCGAGCCATACGAACTTGCCGCGATAGCCATACCAATAGCATCGCGATTGGTGCTAATTGGACCGCGATGAGTAACGAAATCATGCTCCAGCATAAATGGGATGTCGATAATTTCGTCCGCGCTATAGGTCTTCGTGAGCGTTGATCCGACTCGCACATCGTACAGCCTGCGCCCCTCGAACATGCGGACGGTCAAGAGCGTTGGATCCAGCGGGTAAAGGTTGACCACATCGCCCGAATTGTTCCGCTCAATGTAAGTGATGCCGCGCCCGCCGGTAAAAACTTGGTCAAATGTATACTTGCGCCAAGCAAACGACGACATCGCATCATTAACCGCATCGCCAAGGATCAATGGCAGTTGATTGGCGTTGGTTGATTTAACCTCATCATATCCGGCGTCGGTGCGGACGTACACTTTAAGCGGTAGCCCGGCAATGGTGCCAGACAAAAAATTAACCGCGGCCCATACCGCCGGCACGCCAAGCGCAGTATCGGTGTTGACGGTCACGCCAGCCGCAGAAACAAATTCGCCCCAGCCCATCACTTGCAGGAAGTTGCTAGACGAAATCGGGATGCTCGGATTTTCTATCGATCCGCGAGCCTCTCGCCGGAAAAAATCAAGCACACCCATTAGACCGCCATTCTGTAGTCTGGGTCATCCCAGGGCGAGGAATATTGCACAACTTCATCACCCATGCACCCCAAAGCCATCGTCAGTGCCACCATTCCGTCGATCTTAGCATATGATTTGGCTTTGTTCAACTTCCGGTTTCCGGCTGGGTCTCGCTGGATCACAGCGCCCGCCGCGCACATATTTAGCACCGGATGATCGCCGTGGCAAAGCCTATGCTCTGCAACCAATTGCTCGACCTTGTCGAGTGCCGGGGCCATATCCCGGAAACCCTGCCCAAACGGTTTCATTGGCACTTCCACGCCAATGGCGTCGAGTTCGCGCTTGAAATCATTGATCCGCCAACGGTCATAGGCCAGCATTCGCAGATCATACCGTTCCGCCGCCTCTGCAACCGCCTGGGCAATGACCGCCGGCACAATCACCGGACCAGGGATGGTTGTCAGATAGCCCTGATCGGCCCAGACGTCATAGGGCACCCGCTCAACCCGCGACTTCTCGCGCAGCCCGTCCGCAGGCAAGAAAAATTGCGGCACGACATGATAAGTGTCGCCGCGCGGGAACACCAGAACGAATGCTGTCAAATCTCGGTTCTGCGATAGGTCAAGCCCAGCAAAGCAGGTGTCTCCAGGCTCAATGACAGGATCTTCGTTATTTGCCTGCCATTCGCCCTTGCTAATGAACGGGCTGTGGGCTTCAATCCTTTGATTGAGATAGAGCCATCGGAAACTGTTCTCTTTGCTAGGCAACCGCTCGGCCTGCTTGGCAAAGTCCTGCATATCCTGGAGCGACCGGAACTTGCCAAGCGCCGGATTTGCCGCGCGCCACGCCTTGCGGTCGCCAACCTCGCAATCCTGCGGCGCGGTGTAGAGATGACAGACAATCCTCTTATCGTCTGCCGCCGCCGCGTCATCTAACCAGACCGAAAACAAGTCGCCATCGGTCGCCGCCTGCGTGCTAATCGCAATCAACAGCGGATCGGCGTGCGCGCCCTGGGCCGTTTCGATAGCCTCAACAAAAGCATCGACCGGCCCACGCACCTGACCAACTTCATCAAGGATCGCCAGCACGGGCGAAAGCCCGTGTGCTGTGCCGGCCTCCGCGGAAATCGCCCTATATTCGACATTGCGCGCCAGCCCGATCAGCGATTTTTGTGACGGCACGATCTTGATCAGGCTGCTCAACAGAGGCGACAGCCTGACCATTTTTTCGGCCAGCT
>JAPOJR010000020.1 GCA_029978325.1 Alphaproteobacteria bacterium
CGGTGCAGATGGACCTCTATGCCACCAAGGGCGACGAGTACGAATTTCTGTTCATGGCCAAGGGCGGCGGGTCGGCCAACAAGGCGTTCCTGTTCCAGGCGACGCCCTCGCAGTTGCATCCGGAACGGCTGGTCCAATTCCTCGACGAGAAAATTCGCACTCTGGGCACCGCCGCCTGCCCGCCTTATCACCTGGCCATCGTTATCGGCGGCACTTCGGCAGAGATGAACCTCAAGACGGTCAAGCTCGCCTCCGCCCGCTACTATGACCATCTGCCGACGGTCGGCGGACTGCATGGCCAGGCGATCCGCGATGTTGAGATGGAGCAGAAACTGCTGCACCTGACCCAGCAAATGGGCATCGGCGCGCAGTTCGGCGGCAAGTATTTCTGCCATGATATCCGCGTCATCCGCCTGCCGCGCCACGGCGCCTCGCTGCCGATCGGCCTCGGCGTGTCCTGCTCGGCCGACCGGCAGGCGCTGGGCAAGATCACCCGCGACGGCGTGTTCCTGGAGCAATTGGAGCACAACCCGGCGCAATACCTGCCTGATCCCTCGCAGCAGGAATTGGGGGGCGATGTCGTCGCCATCGACCTGACCCAGCCGATGGACCGGATCCGCGCACAACTGAGCGCCCATCCGATCAAAACGCGGCTGGCGCTGACCGGCCCGATGATCGTTGCCCGCGACCTGGCCCACGCCCGTATCCAGCAGGAAATGGCCGAGGGCAAGCCGATGCCGGAGTATTTCAAGAATCACCCGATCTACTACGCCGGCCCGGCCAAGACTCCGACAGGCTATGCATCCGGCTCGTTCGGCCCGACCACCGCGGGGCGGATGGACAGCTTCGTGGATGAATTCCAGGCCAAGGGTGGCAGCATGGTGATGCTGGCCAAGGGCAACCGCTCGCGCCAGGTGGTCGATGCCTGCAGCAAGCACAAAGGCTTCTATCTTGGCTCGATCGGCGGCAGCGCCGCGCGGTTGGCGCAAGACCATATCCGCAAGGTCGAATGCTTGGACTTTCCCGAATTCGGGATGGAGGCTGTCTGGCGCATTGAAGTCGAGAACTTCCCGGCGTTTATTGTGACCGACGACAAAGGCAACGATTTCTTCGGCACCTGATTCGCCCGTATCGTATTCGTTAGTCGACACCAACTCCGTTGGGTTGGGGACCATGGCATTCGCCGTTTCTGCCATCCCGCTGGCAAGGACACGCCCTAATGGACGCTGCAAAACGCAATGTGTTGATTCTGGCGGCCTGTCAGACGCTCTATATGAGCGGCACGACGCTGATGATCAGCACCAGCCCGCTGATCGGTCAGCAATTGGCGCCCGACCCGCAGTGGGCGACGGTGCCGTTGGCGGCGCACCATTGCGGCGTTATGGCGGCGACCATCCCGGCGTCACAGATCATGCGTTTCATCGGCCGACGCAACGGCTTCATGATGGCAACGCTATTTGGCATGGTGGGAGCCGCAATTGCCGGCAGCGCCATTCTTCACGCTTGGTTCTGGGTGTTCTGTCTGGGCGTATTCGTCGTCGGCTGGTTCAACGGCTTTGCTGTTTTCTATCGTTTTGCGGCTGCGGACATTTCCACGCCGGAGTTCCGGCCGAAAGCGATTAGCTGGGTGCTGACCGGCGGCCTGTTTGCGGCGCTGCTGGGACCTCAACTCGCAAATCTGACGAAAGACCTGCTGTCGCCCGTGCTCTATGCCGGCAGTTATTTCGCGATGATCGGCCTCTACGTCGCCAACCTGATCCTGGTGAGCTTTGTCCGCATTCCCAGGCTGACTGCAGCCGAGCGGTCGACCAGCGGCCGGCCACTGCTACAAATTCTGGCGCAACCGAAATGCTTTGTCGCGATTATCACCGCCTTCGTCAGCTATGGCGTCATGAGCCTGCTGATGACGTCGACGCCGCTTGCGATGATCGCCTGCGGCTTTGAATTTTCCGATTCGGCCATGGTCATCTCGGCCCACGTGATCGGCATGTTCGCGCCGAGCTTCTTCACCGGCAACCTGATCATCCGCCATGGGCCGCTCAAGATCATCCTGATCGGCGTCATTATCAATGTGATATGCGTTGGCGTCGATCTCGCCGGCGTGCATATCGCCAACTTCGCCATCGGACTGTTCCTGTTGGGCGTCGGCTGGAATTTCATGTTTATCGGCGCGACCACCCTGCTGACGGAAGTGCATTCCCCCAGCGAACGCGCAAAGATCCAGGGCTTCAACGACTTCCTGATTTTCGGCACGATCACTATGGCGGCACTCAGCTCCGGCAATCTGTTGCACTTCTTTGGCTGGCAGATCGTCAACTATGGGGTACTGCCATTCCTGGTGGCTGTTTTGCTGCTGGTCCTGTGGTTGGCGCGCTCGCGGCATAGCAAAACTTCTGCGGCCTAAAAGCGCGTCCCCATACCGCACAACTTGGCGTGAGCACTTCTCCTCACTATGGTCCGCGCCACATTGGATGCTCTGCCGCCAGCCCTGATCGGGTTGAGGGGATGCGTCCTGTATTCTTGTGAGCAAATCTGCTCACGTCATTTTCACCCGCGTTAACACCAGGGAGCACAACCGATGTGGTTCGCGTATCTCTTCGTTCTCGCATGCGGAATCGCCGCGGTGCTGTATGGCATCGTCGCCTCCAAGAAAGTGCTGTCGGCCTCTGCCGGTAACGCTCGCATGCAAGAAATCGCCGCCGCTATTCAAGAGGGCGCCAGCGCCTACCTGAAGCGCCAGTACACCACCATCGGCATTGTCGGTGCGGTGATGTTCGTTGTCATCGTGATCTTCCTCGGCTTTGCAGCCGCGGTTGGTTTCCTGCTGGGCGCGGTTCTGTCTGGCGCTGCCGGCTATATCGGCATGCTGGTTTCGGTTCGCGCCAACGTGCGCACGGCTGAAGCCGCCCGCACCAGCCTTGCCGCCGGCCTCGACGTCTCCTTCCGCTCCGGCGCCGTCACCGGCATGCTGGTCGCCGGTTTGGCGCTGCTGGGGGTGATCGTCTACTACATGGTGCTGCAGGCCTTCGGCATCTCCGGTCGCGAGCTGGTGTTCCCGCTGGTCGCGCTGGGCTTCGGCGCCTCGCTGATTTCGATCTTCGCCCGTCTCGGCGGCGGTATCTTCACCAAGGGTGCGGACGTCGGCGCTGACCTCGTCGGTAAGGTCGAGAACGACATTCCCGAGGATGACCCGCGCAACCCGGCCGTGATCGCGGATAACGTTGGCGACAACGTCGGCGATTGCGCCGGCATGGCTGCCGACCTGTTCGAGACCTATGCGGTGACCATGGTCGCCACCATGGTTCTGGCATCGATCTTCTTCGCGAACGAAGCGGCACACTTGGCGTCTGCCATGATGTACCCGCTCGCCATTGGTGGCGTCAGCATTCTGGGCTCCATCGCCGGCACCTACTTCGTCAAGTTGGGTGCGTCGCAGAACATCATGGGTGCGCTCTACAAGGGCTTCATCGCCAGCGCGATTTTCTCGCTGGTTGGCATCTTCTTCGTGACCTGGTTCCTGATGGGCTTTGGCGAGACGTATGTCGCCAAGGACGGCTCGTTCTCCGGCTTCAGCCTGTTCCTCTGCGCCCTTGTCGGCGTCGCGGTAACCGGCCTGATCATCTGGGTGACCGAGTACTATACCGGCACGCAATACCGCCCGGTACGCAGCGTCGCGCAGGCATCGACAACCGGCCACGGCACCAACGTGATCCAGGGTCTGGCGATCTCGATGGAAGCGACGGCGCTGCCGGTCCGGCGATCATCATCTGCGGTGCGATCATCGTTTCCTACGGCCTGGCTGGCCTGTTCGGCATCGCCATCGCCACCACCGCCATGCTGGCGCTGGCCGGCATGGTTGTCGCGCTGGACGCCTACGGCCCGGTGACGGACAACGCCGGCGGCATCGCCGAGATGTCGGAGATGGAAGAAAGCGTGCGCGTCACCACCGACGCGCTGGACGCGGTCGGCAACACCACCAAGGCCGTGACCAAGGGCTATGCCATCGGTTCCGCCGGCCTGGGTGCACTGATCCTGTTCGCCGCGTACTTCTATGACCTCGATTACTTCATGAGCGATACCGCCGCGTATCCGTTCTTCGAGGGCGTCAAGCTGAACTTCGGCCTGTCCAACCCCTATGTCGTGGTTGGCCTGTTCCTCGGTGGCCTGCTGCCCTACCTGTTCGGCGCCATGAGCATGACCGCCGTCGGCCGCGCGGCCGGCAGCGTCGTTGAAGAGGTCCGCCGTCAGTTCCGCACCATCCCCGGCATCATGGAAGGCACGGCGAAGCCGGAGTATGGCTCCTGCGTCGACATGCTGACCAAGGCCGCGATCAAGGAGATGATCGTGCCGTCGCTGCTGCCGGTTCTGGCGCCTCTGGTCGTGTTCTTCGCGATCTGGGCGATTGGCGGCAAGTCCGCGGCGTTCTCCGCCCTGGGCGCGCTGCTGATGGGCGTGATCATCACCGGCCTGTTCCTGGCGCTTTCCATGACCGCCGGCGGCGGCGCCTGGGATAACGCCAAGAAGTACATCGAAGACGGCAACCACGGCGGCAAGGGCTGTGATGCCCACAAGGCCGCCGTGACCGGCGACACCGTCGGCGACCCCTACAAGGACACCGCCGGCCCCGCCGTGAACCCGATGATCAAGATCACCAACATCGTGGCGCTGTTGCTGCTGGCTATGCTGGCGCACTAGACGCGACGGATTGTTGATCCGGTCTTCGAAGGAGCTCCGAGCAATCGGGGCTCCTTTTTTTTGCGCTTTAATCCGGCCGCTTACGGACAGAGCCAGTGCATAGCCGAGGTCACAAGCGGCGTGGTCAGAGCCGGCGAAATGGCGAATACCTCACCGAACGACCCAGCCCTGTACAGGAGCCAAGGCCACGCAAGGCAGCGCCGGAATTCCAGCGTGCTTCTATCTATATTGGAAATGAGGAGGGATGGTCGGAGCGGCGGGATTCGAACCCACGACCTCTTGTCCCCCAGACAAGCGCGCTACCAAGCTGCGCCACGCTCCGACGAAGGCCGGCACCATAGACGGCTACCCTGCCGCTGGCAATCAATCCTTGCCCGATGGCGGCGGATTTCCGGCGGCCACAATGGCGCACTCTTCGGCCAAAGCATCCAATGCCGTCACGATATCCTGAACCGGTTCAACAGAGCCGGACGGAATCTCGGCTGCTGTCGCCGCCTTGGTCGCAAACAATGTTGGGGCGGCGCTGTCGTCGGCGACCTGAGCATCCGCACCTATCGGCGCGCGCAACACCTTTTGCGCGCCTTTGATCGTGAATCCTTCGTCGTGCAGCAGACTGCGGATGCGGCGCAGCAACTCCATATCGCCTGGGCGATAGTAGCGGCGATTGCCAGCGCGCTTCAGCGGCCGCAGGGTCCGGAACTTGCCTTCCCAAAACCGAAGGACATGCGGCGCCACTCCAAGCTCTTCCGCCGCCTCTCCGATCGTTCGGAAGGCATTTGGCCCCTTACCGCGGGTACCTTCTGCGGTCATTCGAGATCGTCGATACCGTTGCTTTGAATGCCGTTCATCCGGTCTTTCAAAACATGCGAGGCCCGAAACACCAGGACCCGGCGCGGGTCGATACGGGCTGGTTCTCCGGTTTTGGGGTTGCGCCCCCACCGCTCCGCCTTTTCGCGGATCGAGAAACTTCCGAACGATGAGATTTTAACTGTTTCGCCACGCGCCAGTGCATCCGAAACTTCATCCAATACAGCTTCGACCAGTTCCGCCGCATCAACGCGAGACAATCCGACCTCGTGGCAAATTGCTTCGCTTAAGTCGGCCCTGGTAATTGTTCTAGCAGCCATAATTTCTCTCCGACCCCCTTCCGTGCTCTGCGATGGGAAGGTTACTTACACTCTTAACAGAGCGTCAAGTGGCAATTGTCAAGCAATGCTAGAACAACGGTTCCCGAAATCTGATTTTTACCAGCGTACTAGGCCGGCGCCCCAGGTAAACCCGCCGCCCATGGCCTCCAGGATCAGCAGCTGACCGCGCTGTATCCGCCCGTCGCCCACCGCCGTGGCCAGCGCCAGAGGAACGGACGCCGCAGACGTGTTAGCGTGGTTCGCGACGGTGCTGATGACGCGGCCCGGGTCCAATTGCAGTTTGCGCGCGGTCGCATCCAATATCCGCTGGTTGGCCTGATGCGGCACGACCCAATCCACCTCCGCCGCGGAAATATTGTTGGCGGAAAGCGCCTCATTGACGACGCCTGCCAGATTGGTAACCGCGTGTTTGAACACCTCTTTCCCGGCCATACGCAGATAGCCGGTGCTCTGTGTCGACGATGGTCCGCCGTCAACGAACAGGTGATCCTTGTAGCGGCCGTCCGAGTGCAAATGCGTCGAAATCACCCCCTGTGAGCGGACATCGGGCGCACCATCTTGACGTTCCAATAAGACTGCCCCTGCACCGTCGCCGAACAGCACACAGGTTGACCGGTCTTTCCAGTCCAGGATGCGGGAAAATGTTTCGGCGCCGATAACCAACGCCGTCTTGGCTTGACCGGCTTTCAGAAAATTGTCCGCGACGGCCAAAGCATAAATAAATCCAGAGCACACGGCATGAACGTCGAACGCTGCGCCATGCGTCAAGCCCAGCCGCGCCTGGACCTGAGTCGCCGTTGCCGGGAACGTGTGGTCGGGCGTTGCCGTCGCCAGCACGATTAAATCGATGGCTTCCGGCTTTACGCCTGCATTTTGCAACGCTGCGCTTGCCGCGGCGTATGCCAGGTCGCAGGTCGTTTCTCCTTCGGCCGCTATGTGCCGGCGCCGGATGCCGGTGCGTTCAATAATCCACTCGTCCGAGGTATCGACTTTGGCAGCCAGTTCCTGGTTTTCCACCACACGCGCCGGCAAATACGAGCCGCATCCGACGATGACTGAATGATAAGCCATTGCTATCCCTATACCGACGGCGCCTGTTGGGCGGTCTCAGTTTTCCAATTAAGCCGTTCGCATTCTTTGCGAATTTCATCCATAAAGCCCTGCTCGACCATGTCGGCCGCAACGCCTATCGCATTGGCAAAGCCAAATGCATCCGTACTACCGTGGCTTTTGACCACGACACCGTTTAAGCCCGCAAATACTGCGCCGTTATACCGCCGGGGATCGACGCGATTGCGCAATTGCGCCAACGTGCGCCGGGCAAAGAAATAGCCGATCTTCGCCGACCAGGAGGCGCGGAATGCCTCTCGCAGAAAATGCGTGTACAGCACCGCGGTGCCCTCTGCCATCTTCAGGGCAATATTGCCGCTGAACCCATCGCTGACGACCACATCCACGGCGCCGGCCGTTACCTCTGTCCCTTCTACGAAACCATGAAAGACGAATGGGAATCCACCTTCACGCAACCTGTGCGCCGCCGCACGGATTTCATCGTTCCCCTTCACGTCTTCGACGCCGACGTTCAGCAACCCGACCGTAGGCTTCGGCAGCCCCAGGACGCTGCGCGCAAACAAAGCGCCCATCAATGCAAACTGCACCAAATGCTCGGTCTGGCAATCGATGTTGGCGCCAAGGTCCAACATTGCGGTTTCACCGCGGGCCGTTGGAAAAAAGGAAATGATCGCCGGACGGAAAATGCCCGGCGGAGATCGCAGAATATGCCGCGAAATCGCCATCAATGCGCCGGTATTGCCCCCTGAGACGACCGCCTGGGCATCGCCATCCCGGACGGCCTGGATGGCCTGCCACATCGAGGAGTTCCGACCGGTCCGCAGCGCCACCGACGGCCGCTCGGCATCAGCGATGCGGTTCGGCGTGTGGCGGATATCGGCTTTGCCAGCCAACAGCGGCGCATCCTTCATCAAAGGTGCAATCTTGGCCTCGTCTCCAAACAACAACCATCGCAGGCCCGGAAAGCGCTCGGCAGCAGTATTGGCGCCATTGATGACACTGGCCGGCGCATGATCGCCGCCCATTGCATCCAATGCTATAATACCTTTGCTTGCCATTCGTTCCTCAAAGCACACAAGTTGGGATTGCAGATCCTGAACAGGACATGACGCCAAGGGGTCTTGATAGCCGTTGCACCGTCTGGCGGCAACGGCCTAGGGCTTGGGTTGCAATTTTGCTAGGCCCGCAAACGGGTGGGAAGGGTCGATGCGATCATCCGTCGGCGCATCAAGATCTTCAATGTTGGCGTCTGGAGCTCGCGGGTGCGGATCGATTTCCAGCGACAGGCACTGAATCACCAATTCACCCAAATCAAGTTCATCGCCATCCAGAGGCTCCGGCGTATCCAAATCGACGGCAACTTCGTCAAGGTTCCGGTCCGCATCGGCCTCCGCGAATACTTCGTCAATCTCACCGGTGACGACAGCCGCGAAGGGCTCCAACGATACCACGCAAAGCTGCACAACCTCGGCCGTGAACTGTCCGCCAACTTCTATAACGCCGCGGCGCTTCGCCACCACCAGGTCGGCAGTTAGGCTGCGCAATTCATCGACACCAAGGCGTGCGGCCACTTGCGGCGCTTCCTGTTCAGTCACCGCGATTCGGTATTGGCGCTGGTGTCTTGTGATTTCCGCAAGGGGGATGGGACGTGAAAATTCAACCAGCATCTCAGGCTATATCCACAGTATCGGAACGCGACCAGTCCCCGTCGGGCCGGTACACCGCTGCATCCGGAAATAACCCGTCGCCAGCTTTGATCGCATCGAAGGAACGCTCGGTCAGGCGTTGTTGGGTTGCCTCGACGTAAGCCCGCACTGCTTCCAGATTGGCATCGCCGATGTCCGGGACCGTCCCATAAAGGTTTCGCCGCAACGCTTCTCGCAACACGGTCGGCTCGCGGGCATCGAGCCCGGCATCATAGGCAGACAGGCGGCCGTAAAATGCGCTGGTCATTACTTTAATTCGCTTGCCGACCCCCATATCGCCAACGCCGATCGCCCGAAGCGCTTCGTCGAAATGGCCGGTCAGGATGTCAAATAGCCTTTGCGCCAGGTCCGCACCATCCTTGCCTTCGGCACGCAATCGCCGAAGGACCAATTGGGCATGCATCACCAGCAACTCAAAGCGCCCGTCGAAACTATCCGGAACCCCCAAAGTGGTGTAGAAGGCAGGCTGCCGTGCAGCGGCGTGAACAGCCAAGGCCAACACCTCGGCATCTGAAGCCCGTTGTTTGAACCAAGAACGAAACACAGTAATTGTCACTTCCCGTCGAATGCTGAAGCAGGAATTTAGAATGCAAGATCGCCGCTCGCTGCGTGACACGTGCGCACGATGGCTCGCCGTTGCCTTGAGCGCGGCGATTTTGGCCGGCTGTACTGTTAAGGAATCTCAGCACGGCAATCAAATGCCACAGCGCATTGTCGCCGCCTTGCAGGAAAGAAATGTAACGCAGGATCGGGTGTTACAGCTATTTGGCACCCCTACCAGCGAATCAGCGTTCGACAAAGGGGTTTGGTACTACGTCTCTGAAGTCCAGCAGGCTTACGCTTTCTTCCAACCGCAAGTGGTGGAACGCAAAGTTCTGATCTTACGCTTCGACGACCAGCGTGTGCTGAAAAGCATTTCAACGCTGGACAAAACCGCCGGCAAGGAGGTGCTGTTGGTAGAGCGCGAGACTCCAACCGAGGGGCACAAGCTTGGGCTGCTCGAACAGCTTCTTGGCAATATCGGGCGGTTCAACTCGGCTGCGAACTAGCAGCGCGGACGGGCGTTGCCCGGCAGACGCCCGGCAACGCCCGTCCGTTTGACCTAGAGCCGCAATGTGCCCTTGCTGACGATGTTGCGTTGGATCTCGTTCGAGCCGGAATAGATTGAGGCCGCCCGCAGGAACGTATAGTTCGGCGTCAGGCCGTTGAAATACTCCGCGCCCACCGGCTCCTCGTTCCAGCCGAAGCGCAGCGCCTCCAGGTTGTAGGGCTGGCAGTAATAGGCGCCGGCCTCCGTCCCGATCTCCGTCACCAGCTGCTGCACTTCCGAGCGCCGCACCTTGATCATGTTCGCCGCCGCGCCGATTTCCTTGTTGGAGCGATAGGCCGACAGCGTGCGCAGCACGAACTGCTCGCAGCTGATGGTCTGGGTCTCGGCATCCATCAGCTTGCGGCGGAAATAGTCGTCGTCGATCAGGCGCTCGCCGTCCGAATCCCGCTCCTGCTCCGCGATTTCGCGCAGCCGGCGCAGCGCCACCTTAACCTCCGCCATGGAGCCGCCGCCCATGCGCTCGTGCCCCAGCAAGAACTTGGCGATGGTCCAGCCGCGGCCTTCCTCGCCGACCAGAGTGCCCTCAATCGGCACGCGCACGTCGGTGTAGAAGGTCTCGTTGGTGTGGTGCAGGCCGTTCATGGTGATGATCGGCCGGATTTCGACGCCTGGCGTCTTCATGTCGAAGATCAGGAACGAGATGCCGTCCTGCTTCTTTGCCTCGATCGAGGTCCGTACCAGGCAGAAAATCCAGTCGGCATGATGCGCCAGCGAGGTCCAGATTTTCTGGCCGTTGATCACCCAGTGATCGCCCTCCTTCACCGCCCGCGTCTTCAGCGAGGCCAGGTCCGAGCCCGAGCCCGGCTCCGAATAGCCCTGGCAGAACACCCGCTCGCCCGAGAGAATTTTCGGCAGATGCTCCGCCTTCTGTTCCGGCGTGCCGAAGGCCATCAGCACCGGCCCGCACATGTTCAGGCCAAAGCCCGAAAGCCGCGGCGCGCCGGCCAGCCCGGCCTCCTCATCGAAGATATAGCGCTGCACCGCATCCCACTCGCAGCCGCCATATTCCTTCGGCCAGTTCGGCGCGACCCAGCCCTTTTCGAAGAGGATTTTATGCCAGCGCATATAATCCTCTTTCTGCATTTCCATGCCGGCCAGATGCTTTTTGGCGATGTCTTTCGGCAGCTTTTCCGCAATAAAATCACGGACTTCTTCACGAAAGGCTTCTTCAGCGGGACCGAACAACATAGGCGTATCCTCTTCTGCGTGGCGCTGTTTGCTCGAAAGCTTACGCCAACTTCCATGGCTGGCCCAAGCGGAAACGTGCGGCTATGCTTCTACAATCCCATTCCAGGAAACGAGGAGCCGCGGCCTGTGGCGTTGCGAGTTGGTGTAGAAATTGGCGGAACCTTTACCGATCTGGTGGCGTTCCGGGATGGCTCTGTGCAGGTGGCGAAGGTGCCGTCCACCCCCGCCAGCCCGGACGTGGGCGCGTTCAACGCCATAGCGGCCGCGGCGCTCGACCCTGCCGACATGGCCGACCTCGGCCACGGCTCCACCGTCGCCACCAATGCGGTGCTGGAGCGCAAGGGCGCGCGCGTCGCCTTCGTCACCACTGCCGGCTTCCGCGATATCCTGTTCCTGCAGCGCCACACCCGCCGCAACATCTACGACCTGCACTACAAAAAGCCCGCCCCCGTCGTCCGCCGCGCCGATTGTTTCGAGGTCTCCGAACGAGTGCTCTCCGACGGCGCGATTGAGCTGCCGCTCGACGAAGCATCCCTGACCGCGCAACTGCTGCCGGCGCTGCGCCAGGGCCGCTACGACGCCATCGCGATCTGCCTGCTGAACGCCTACGCTAATGACACGCACGAGCGCCGTGTCACCGCTCTTATCCAGGCGGATATGCCGGAGATGTTCGTCACCGGCTCCGCCGATGTCATCCGCGAGTTCCGGGAGTATGAGCGCGCCTCCACCACCACGCTCGCCGCGTTCGTGCAGCCGGTGATCGACCGCTACCTCTCCCGCATCGAGCAGCGCCTGGCAGAAGACCGCTTCGCCGGCCGCTTCACCGTCATGCAGTCGAACGGCGGCCGCCTGCCCGCCGCCGGCATGCGCCGCAACGCCATCACCGCCCTTTTCTCAGGCCCCGCCGCCGGCGTCGTCGGTGCGGTGCGGCAGGCGGAGCGGTCGGGCTATAAAAACCTCATCACCTTCGACATGGGCGGCACCTCAACGGATGTCTGCCTCGTCGACAACGGCCAGCCCGCCACGACGCCGGATACGCAGATCGACGGCCTGCCGATCCGCACGCCAGTGCTGGACATCGTCTCGGTCGGCTCCGGCGGCGGCTCCATCGTCTGGGTCGATGACGGCGGCATGCTGCGCGTCGGGCCGGAGAGCGCCGGCGCCGATCCCGGCCCCGCCTGCTATGGCAAAGGCGGCAAGCGCCCGACCATCACCGACGCCCAGGTCATTGTCGGGGCCGTCCGGCCAGAGGGCTTCCTCGGTGGCAAGATGGCCATCGATGCAGACGCAGCCCGCGAGGCCTTCCAGCCGGTCGCCGACCATTTCGGCATGACCATCGAACAGGCCGCCGACGCCGCCATCCGCCTCGCCAACAACGCCGTCGTCCGTGCCATCCAGCTCGTCTCGACCGAGCGTGGCCGCGACCCGCGCGACTACGCCCTGGTCCCCTTCGGCGGCGGCGGCCCTCTGCACGCCGCGCGCATTGCGGAGGAACTCGGCATCACCACGCTGGTCGTGCCGCCCAACCCCGGCGTGCTCTCCGCCTATGGCCTGCTGGCCAGCGACTTCACCAAGCACGACAGCCTGACCCGCAAGCTCGGTACAGCCGACGCCGCGCGGGAGGTTCCGGGCGTGCTCGCCGGCCTCGCCAAAGGCCTTGGGAATGAGTTCGCCTCGCTGGGGCTGGAGGGCGCGCCAACCTTTACGTTCTCCGCCGACATGCGCTTTGTCGGCCAGGCATTCGAACTCCCCGTACCGCTGCCGGAAGACGCTGCATCCTCCCTGACCGAGGCCGCCCTCAAACAGGGCTTCGACCAGGTGCATCGCCAGGTCTATTTCCAGCCCGCCGACCCGCACCGCGCGGTGGAGGTGGTGGCTCTGCGTGTCGCTGCGACCTTGCCTGCCGGCGAATTGCCGACCCTGGCCATCGCCCGCGACACCGTCCAACCAGCCTTTGACGCTGCTCTGTTTGACGATGGCGACTGGCGCGAGGGCTCGCTGCAGGACATTGCCTCGGTCGCACCCGGTGCGGCACTGCATGGTCCATTGATTCTCGCCGGCCCGACCTCGACCACCTATATTCCCGGTGGCTGGAGCGCGAAACTGGATACCCAGGACAACCTCATCGTGACCAAGGGAGCCTGATACCATGACCCTCGACCCTATCGACTACGCCGTCATCTCCCAGGCGATCCAGGCCGCCGCCGATGAGGCCGGTACCAAGCTGGTGAAGTCCGCCTATACGCCGATCCTGCGGGAGGCCCAGGATGGCTCGGCCGCGATCCTGGACCGCGAGGGCAATGTGATCGCCCAGGCGGACCTGATCCCGATGCAACTTGGCGGCATCTCCGCCACCTGCAAGCCCTGCCTGGAAAGGCATCCGCCGGAGACATTGAAGCCCGGTGATTTCCTGATGCAGAACGACCCGTTCCAGGGCGGTCAGCACCTGCAGGACGTCTTCATCTTCACCCCCGTTTTCGTCGATGGCGAGGTTATCGCGTTCTCCGCCAGCGTCGCGCACCACCTGGACCTTGGCGGTGGGGCTGCCGGCCTGAACATGGACGCGCCGGATGTCTATGCCGAGGGCATCCGCATTCCGCCGTCGAAATGGAATTGGGAAGAGGATTGGAACGGCGGCAAGCTGGAGGCGCTGCTGCGCCTGAACGTGCGCGTGCCCGACCTGACGCTCGGCGACTTCAACGCCCAGTTCGCCGCCAACGCCATCGCGGAAAACCGGCTGCAGCAACTGGCCGCCAAATACGGCGCGGCCAAGATCACGGCAGCCATGAGCGAACTGCTCGATTATTGCGAGCGCCGTATGCGCGCCGGCATCGCGGCAGCGCCCGACGGCGTCTATCACGGCCATGCCGCCATTGACGACGATGGCACCAGCGAGGAGCCCGTGCACATCCGCTGTACCGTCACCATCAAGGGCGATGAGCTGGAGGTCGATTTCGAGGGCACCGACCCGCAGGTGGCGACCAACATCAACTGCCCGTTTGCCTCCTGCCTCGCAACGGCCTTGTCGTGCGTGAAGTCGGTGATTTCCGCTCCGGATATCCCGTTTAACGAGGGCTGCAAGCGTCCGGTGACGGTAAAAGCGCCCTATGGCTCAATCCTGAACCCGCGCCCGCCGGCGCCGGTGCGGGCGCGGCTGCTGCCGGCTTACCGCGCCTATAACGCGGTGATGGATGCGCTGGCCAAAGCGGTACCGGCGCAGGTCATCGCGCCCGGCTATGACACCACCACCAGCTTCTGCCTCGCGCATCTGGGGGAGAAGGGATACAGCGTCTATCTGGAAATCTTCGGTGGCGGCTATGGTGCCGGTGCCGGCAATGACGGCGTCGATGCGGTCGACTCGCCATTATCCAACTGCTCCAACACGCCGGTCGAGTCGCTGGACGCCGACTATGACTTCTTCCGCGTCACCGGCTACGCCCTGGCGCCAGACAGTTTTGGCGATGGCGAGCACCGGGGAGGCGCCGGCTTCACCCGGCGCTATGAAATCCTGAAAGACGGCGTGAAGCTGCAGACTTATGCTGACCGCCACAAGCTGGCACCCGGCGGTGTGTTCGGCGGTGCGGATGGCATGTCAGGCCGGACCAGGCTCTTCCGCGGTGCTGAGGTGATAACCGTGCCGCCCAAGGCCAACCTGGCCTTCCAGAAAGGCGACGTGATCGAAATCTCCCTCGGCGGCGGCGGCGGCTACGGCCTGCCGGCCAAACGCCAGCCGGCGGCGCGGGAGCAGGACCAGGCCAACGGCATGGTCAGCATGGTCACTGCCTCCACACAGCGCATCGCGGCGGAATAGCCGCCCAGCGCTACACAGGGTTCCGCTGGATCAGCTGCCGCGCGATCAGGATACGCTGCAGCTCGTTCGTGCCCTCGCCGATGCACAGCAGCGGCGCGTCACGATAGAGGCGCTCCACGTCAAACTCTTTCGAATAGCCATAAGCGCCGTGAATGCGCATGCTCTCGGTCGCGTTGTAGAGTGCGGTCTCGGTTGCGAACAGCTTGGCCATGCCAGCCTCCATGTCGCAGCGCTCGCCGCGGTCGTAAGCCTGTGCGGCCGCCTCCATCAGGTGCCTTGATGCTTCCAACCGTGTCGCCATGTCGGCCAGTTTGATCTGAATGGCTTGATGGTTGGCGATCGGCTGGCCAAAGGTCTGGCGCTCCTGGCTATACTTGACCGCCAGTTCCAGGGCGGAGCGGGCGACGCCAACACCACGAGCAGCGATGTTGATGCGCCCCAGTTCCAGGCCACCCAGCGCATGCGGCAGACCCCTGCCCTCCTCGCCAGAGATCAATTGGTCGGCCGGAATGCGGTAGTCCTCAAAGATCAGCTCTGCCGAATCAATGCCCTTATAGCCCAGCTTCTCCAGCTTGCGCCCAACCGTGAAGCCTTCGCGCTTGTCGGCGATAAACAGGCTTGTGCCTTTGTGCCGCGGCTTTGCCTCCGGGTCGGTCTTCACCAACAGGGCAAAGCAGGTGCCGTAAATGCCGTTCGAGATCCACGTCTTGGTGCCGTTGATGACATAGTGATCGCCGTCGCGCTTAGCCACCGTGCGAATCGCCTGCAGGTCGGTGCCGCAATTTGGCTCGGTCAGCGCCAGGCCGCCGCGGATTTCGCCGCTGGCGAATTTCGGCAACCACCGGCGCTTCTGCTCCTCGGTGCCAAAGCGCACCACCGCCGCAGACATGATCAGGTGTGAGTTGAAAATGCCGGAAAGCGACATCCACACCGCCGAAACCCGCTCGACAATCTTGGAATAGGTTGAGGCCGACAGGCCCAGACCGCCGTATTCCTCCGGGATAATCGCGCCGAACAGGCCCAATTCCTTCATGCCTTCGACGATATCGTGCGGATACTCATCCGCATGTTCCAGGCGCATCACATGCTGGCGCACGTCACGTTCCAAAAACTTGTCGACGGCATCCAGGATTTGGGCTTCGGTTTCGGCGGAGATTGCGGGCGACGGCGCGTTCATCGGAACACCTTCTGCGGCAGTGGCGAGGTCAAAGTCGGCGGCAACATCGGGCGTAGGGTCGCGCCCGTCAAGCACGTGCATTGCAGTGGTTGCAATTCCCGCAAAGGGCCTGTAGAAGGCCCGTCTCTACCGCTGGTCCCATCGTCTAGTGGTTAGGACATCAGCCTTTCACGCTGAAGACACGGGTTCGAGTCCCGTTGGGATCACCATTCGCCTGCGCGCTATGCCGGGCGCAGCCGAGTTCAGTAGAGCCCTCCCATTTTTTTGCGTGCCGCATTGGCCCGTTCTGTGGCCACGCTGGGTGAATCGCCACCGCCTGCGTCAACGTTGATCGGTTCCGCCCCCGGCTCTGTCCCAGGGCGGAAGGCCTCCATGACTAAGTCGGTCTCGCCACCTTGCGGCAGCTTTCCGGTCTTGCGGCTGATCTGCACCAGGCGGACCCCTTCGGGCGCACGGAACGGATTGGCGGGATAAAATTGCAACGCCTGTTTCATGAAGTCGCCGAATATCGGCGCAGCGACACGGCCACCGGTCTCGTTCGGCCCCAAAGTTTTCGGCTGATCGAACCCAACAAAAATACCAACGGCAAGGTCCGAGCTGAATCCGATAAACCACGTGTCCTTCGAATCGTTGCTGGTCCCGGTTTTGCCCGCCAGCGGCGCCCCCGCAATGCGGGCGCGGGCCGCGGTGCCGCGGTCGATCACCCCTTGCAGCATGGTCACCATCTGGTAGATCGGCACGGGGTCGTAGACCTGTTCCGGCTCCCATCGCGGCAAGGGGACAGCATCCAAGGTCGCCGATTGGCCATCGCAGTTGTCGCAAGGCCGGACGTCATGGCGATATTCTGTTTTGCCGAAACGGTTCTGGATCCGATCAATAAAGCTCGGGTGCAGCCGTTTGCCGCCATTCACTATCATGGCATAAGCCGTAGTGAGTTTCAGCAGCGTTGCTTCGCCGCTTCCCAAAGCCATCGCCAGGACCGGCGCCATATTCTCCGCCACATCAAAGCGTTTCGCAGTGTCAACGATCTTGTCCATGCCGACAGCATTGGCCAGACGCACCGTCATCAGGTTCCGCGATAGCTCGATCCCAAGCCGCAACGGCGATGGGCCATAGAACTTACCATCGGTAAAATTGCCCGGCTTCCAACCGCTGCCCAGTACCGTCGGGTCGCGCATGACAAACGGCGCGTCCTGAATGATCGAGGCCGGCGTGTAGCCATTCTCCAGCGCCGTGAGATAGACGAAGGGCTTGAACACCGAACCCGGCTGGCGTTGCGCCTGAACAGCGCGATTAAACTCACTTCGCTCAGCATTGTACCCGCCGACCATCGCAAGCATGCGTCCGGTAAAAGGATCGACTGCGATCAACGCCCCGTCGGCCGCGGGCGCTTGCGTCAGGCTGTATGTTCCCGCAGCCAGCAAATTCCCATCCGCATCGGTTTGGCGCACCAAGACGACATCTCCCGGCGCCACGATATCGCTAGGGCGTTTCGGCTTTTGCACCCGGCGATAGCTTTCGTGGAAATTCCCGGCCCATTCCATCTGCTGAAACGAAATGGCGCCTTGTGAGCCGTCGGCAAAGGCTATTTGCACAAGCTCCTGACCAGCCTCCCGCACCACGGCCAGCCGGGTGTCCTGGCCCGGGTCGGGATGCGGGACTGCCGCCAATGCCGCCTGCCAATCGGATTTCAGATCGATTTGAGCAACCGGGCCGCGATAACCGTGCCGGCGGTCATAAACTTCCAGGCCTCTACGCAAGGCTGCCTGTGCGACGGACTGCAAGCGCGGGTCCATCGTCGTCCGGACGGAAAGCCCGCCCTCATACAGCCGCTTGTCTCCGAACCGCGTGACCAATTCCCGGCGCACCTGCTCGGCAAACCAAGGGGCGGGCTTTTGTCCTGCCTTGTCCAACCCTGGCGCCAGCAACGGTTTCTGACGTTCGCTGTCCATTGTCGCCTGGGCGATCAGGCCCTCTTCGACCATTCGCTGCAGCACAATATTGCGCCGCTCTTCTGCCTCCTGGCGGGCGCGGACAGGGTGGTAGGTGCTGGGGGCCTTGGGCAGTCCCGCCAGGTAGGCAATCTCGCCTGGCGACAATTCATCCAGCGACTTGTTAAAATAGCGCATGCCCGCCGCAGCAACGCCATAGGCGCCAGCGCCGAGGTAAATTTCGTTCAGGTAGAGCTCCAGGATGCGGTCCTTCGAGAGCGCCCGCTCGATCCGAAAGGCGAGGATCGCCTCCTTGATTTTGCGTTTGTAGGAAACCTCCCCCGTCAGAGAGAAGTTTTTCGCCACCTGCTGGGTAATGGTCGACCCGCCGACCAGGCGTCGTCCTGTCCCGACATTTCGCAGATTGGTAATGGCGGCGCGGACCAGCCCCCTGAAATCAACGCCCCGATGCTGATAAAAATTGTTATCTTCCGCAGCCAAGAACGTATTCTTAACCAGGGGCGGAATTTCCTCGATCGGCACAAACACGCGGTTCTCAACCGAATATTCGGCGATCAGATCGCCGTTGCCAGCGTGGACACGCGTCGTGATGGGCGGAACATAAGCCTCCAGCGCCCGGTTATCCGGCAAATTTCCGCTGAAATGATAGACGGTTGCAATCACCGCAACCATTGCAATCAGTGTCAATGCAATGAAGGCCAAAAGCCCACGCCATAACCAACGCTTCATCATTTCGCTTTCGCACGGGGCGCCGGCATACGCGCCCGCCCCTCAAGGTATTGGCCCGAGAGACCGCTGCGGACAATCCGCGATACTACTGCGTTTGCGCGCGCATTAGCGGCGCACCAGTTCCAAAATAGTTCTCAATTGCGGCAACAATACCGTCGACAATGGCATCGCCATATTGGTCAGATTGCAACAAACGCTCCTCACCGGGATTCGACAGGAAGCCCAATTCAACCAATACTGCCGGAATATCTGGTGATTTCAACACGGCGAATCCAGCCTCTCTGTGCGGCCTTTCCAGCAGCGGAACCCTTAGAATCATGGTTTGCACCAATTGATTAGCAAACCTTACCGACCGGTTCTTGGTTTCCCGCTGCGCCAGGTCGATCAAAATCGACACGACCTCAGGCCGCTCGTCGGCTAGCGTCACGCCGCCCAGTGTATCGACCTGGTTTTCCTGCCTCGCCAGTGCAGCCGCCTCCCGGTCGGAGGCTTTGTCGGATAGCGTGTAGACCGATAGCCCCTTGGCATTTGGCTCGGGCGCGGAATCCGCATGCAGGGAAATGAACAAGCGGCCGCCCAGTTGGCGCGCCAGGCGTGTGCGTTCCCGTAGCGCCAGGAAGCGATCGTCTCGGCGGGTTAGGCCGACCCGGAAACGTCCGGTGGCGAGCAAGGCCTGCTCCAAGCGCTTTGCCATCGCCAAAGTGACAAACTTTTCCTGAGTTCCCCGCCTTCCTGTAGCGCCCGGATCGACCCCGCCATGGCCTGGGTCCAAAACGATCAAAGGCTTTTCAACCGGCTTTGACTGACCGGGCCTGGGCGGCGGTATCGGCACTGCGCGAAAATCGCCGTACCGCTGGTCCGAATAGGTTCGGCTTGGCAGCCATCGCACCGTCAAGGCGAACTTTGCGCCATGCGGCTGCAATCCCGCCTGAACCACCTGGAGGGGAGACGCCAAATCAAACACGATCCGTTGTGTCCCGCCGCCGAACTCGCCATGGCGGACATTCCGCACAATTTGGCTTTGCCGCGCGACGCGATCCAATTGAGCTGGCGGCGGCCGCCAATCGACGGCCGGCAGGTCCAAGACCAGACGCAGCGGCGCGGCGAGGGTGAACAGCCTGAAATCGATAGGCTCGTCGACCACGAACCGCAGCGCGTTGCCCCCCGCGCCGGACGCCAATTGCACGTCGGAAATCTGGGGTCGCGCCAGCGCGGAAAATCCTCCGGCATGAACGGAGATACCGACAGCCAGGATCAACGCCGCGACGCTGGTCCGCCATTGGGCAACCGATCGAATACCGGGAAACCTCATGAAATATCCTGATTGGAGACGGTTGCCCGTCCCAATAGCGCCCGGCCACCTGCGACGCAATGCGGCCGCTGGGAGCGAACCCTGTTTGGGCGGCAAGCCGCACGAAAAAATCGCGCCCGCGGCATCCGGCCCGAACATGATGAATTGCGAGCAGGATCGAAAGAGGCTATGTAATCCGTTGAACGGAAGGCGCTGCGGTGCGTCTACAACACCCCTCGGATATTTTCGACCGAGTGATTGCCGTGTGGCTGTGCTGCTGCAATTGCACAGATGCAGAAATGCGCGGCAGGGTATCTAGCGCTGCACTAGCCCCGTTAGCGATACTTGAGGAGGCCTGAGCCCTGTTGCGCGAAAATCCCGTGAGAATCGACTATTATAGCGCGAATTCCGCGGTGCCGCAGGTGTGCTCCCGCCGTCTCCCCCCACACAACATCGAACGGCTTTGCCGGACCAGTTCCACTCGCGCGCGCCAACTGTACGCCCGTCGAAACCTCGCTTTGAGCGACGCACAGACAGACCATTTGGTTTATCGTCCAACGAAGACGCCTTGCGCGCCTGACTCCAGAACATCCGGCGCCCCATCGGCCGTTCGCCGATCGGAGACCAGAGTTTATGACCAGACGTATGTTAATCGATTCCAGCCACGCGGAGCAGACGCGCGTGGTCATTATGGAAGACGACAAGCTGCTGGAGTTCGATTCCGAAACCGGTAGCCAGCGCAATCTTAAAGGCAATATTTATCTCGCAAAGGTCACCCGGGTCGAACCGTCGTTGCAGGCGGCGTTCGTCGATTACGGCGGCAACCGGCACGGGTTCCTGCCGTTCAGCGAAATTCATCCGGACTATTACCGCATCCCGGTCGCAGACCGCGAAGCGCTGTTGGCCGAACAGGCCCGCGCCCGTCACAGTTCTGAGTTCGATGAAGACGAGGACGACGAGGCGGTAGCCGACGACGACGAGGCTGACGACGACGAGGCTGACGACGAAGATACGGATGACGACCTCGATGACGACGAAGACGTACTCGAGTCGAACGATGCCGACCTGGATGCGAACGACGAGGACGTGTTCCGCGATATCCCCGATGAGGATGCCGCGAATGCGCCGTTGGCGGCTGCCAGCGATGCGGTGACATCGACCGACCCTTCCGATTCTCAAACCGACACCGAGGGCTCGACCGCCGCGTCCGACAGCGACAGGCCGCGGCAGCGCCGAGGCAGGCGGCAAGGCAATGGCCGCAGCCGCGACGACCGGCAGGACGAGCGCCGGCGCAACTCCCGGCTCCGCCGCTCCTACACCATTCAGGAAGTGATCAAACGCGGCCAGATTATGCTGGTACAGGTGGTCAAGGAAGAACGCGGCACCAAAGGCGCGGCTGTCACCACCTATCTCTCGCTGGCCGGCCGGTATTGCGTACTGATGCCCAATACCGCACGCGGCGGCGGCATCAGCCGGAAAATCACCGTTGCCAGTGATCGCAAACGCCTGAAAGGCATAGTCGATTCGCTGGATATCCCGGGCGGCATGGCGGTGATCGTCCGGACCGCCGGCATCGGTCGCTCGAAGCCTGATATCAAGCGCGATTTCGACTATCTGGCCAAAACGTGGGAGCAAATCCGCGAGGTAACCCTGCAATCGCGGGCGCCGGCGCTGATCTACGAAGAAAGCCAGTTGATCAAGCGGGTTCTGCGCGACAGCTATAGCCGGGAGATCGAAGAGGTCCTGGTCCAGGGCGAGGATGCTTATCGCGAGGCCAAGGACTTTATGAAGACCTTGATGCCCAGCCACGCCAAACGGGTTCAGCCTTATAGAGATAGCTCCCCTCCGCTGTTTCATCGCTTCAAGGTCGATGCCCAGCTGGAGCATTTGCACTCGCCTATCGTGCAATTGCGGTCGGGCGGTTATCTGGTGATCAACCTGACCGAAGCGCTGGTCGCGATTGACGTCAACTCCGGCCGCGCAACGCGCGAGCGGCACATCGAGGAAACGGCGCTCAAGACCAACCTGGAGGCCGCCGACGAAATCGCCCGGCAACTGCGCCTGCGCGACCTGGCTGGCCTGGTGGTCGTCGATTTCATCGACATGGAAGACCGCCGCAATAACGCTGCGGTCGAACGCCGGTTTAAGGATGCGCTGCGCCACGATCGCGCCCGCGTTCAGACCGGGCGAATCAGCCAATTGGGCTTGCTGGAGATGTCGCGGCAACGGCTACGCCCGTCACTGGTCGAGACGATGATGCAGCCCTGCCCACATTGCAGCGGCACCGGCATGATCCACTCCACCGGCACCAGCGCACTCTATATCCTGCGGGCTCTGGAAGACCATGGTTTGCGCGGCAATGCTGGCGTCGCCTTGGTAACGACCGCCCCCGATGTCGCGTTTTATATCCTGAACGACAAACGGGATGAACTGGCCCGGTTCGAGCAGGACTACAATCTGGTATGCCGGTTTGCCCCGGATGCGTCGTTGATTGCGCCCGATATGCGGATCGAAATGCTGGAGCGCGGCGAAGCGCCAGTGCTCAACATTCGGCCGCTGGCGCCGCCGCTTCCCCTCGACGACGACGATCTGATCGAAGACGATGAGGACGACGGCGACGATCAGGGTGATATTCAGGATGCCGCGGACCAGGCCGATGACAGCGGCGATGAATCCGATGATACAGATCGCCGCCGACGCGGCCGACGCGGCAGCCGTCGGCGCCAACGCGACGACAATGCAGCGCCAGTCGCAGCCAGCGGGCCGATTGCGCCGCCGATTGACAGTGCGCCTGACGCCGACGATGCGGAAGATGACGGCGACAGTCGCGGCCGCGGCCGCCGCCGCCGCCGTCGCCGTACGCGCCCGGACCAAAAACAGTTGCCGGGTGTCGCAGTATTCTCGAAGAGCGCCCTGCCTCTGGCATTTTACGTGGCGCCCCAGCCGGTTGGCGATCAGCCCCAAGTCGCTGGCGACAACCAATTCCAGCAACGCGACGAAACCGAAGCAGAGACGCAAGAGATGGCCGACGACATGTCGGCACAGGACAAGCCCACCGCTCGCGGGGATCGCCCGAACAATCGGCGGCGGTCGCGCCGCGGATCGGCTCGCGCTCGCCGCGGCGAATCGCGGCCGGACAACCGTTCGAACGATGCGGAGGACGGTGGAGATCAGGATCAGGCACTGACCGCCGACGTTGACGCTCCGGTGGCAACAGCAGCGTCTGGCTTACCGAACGGCGCCGTACCCCCTGCAGATACCGCAGAGGCGGCAGCGCAGCAGACTACGCCAGATGCTGGCGCGGTCGAGCCGACAGAGCCGAACGATAACCCTGTGGCCACTGACGCCGAGGTATCTATTGAGACGGCTGAAGCACAAGCCGAGCCACCGTCCGACCCCACTGCCGACACCCCAGCCGAGCCCACGGCAGAAGTGCCGGAAGGGCGTGACGAACCCCAATCCGAACAGGTCGCAGACACAACGTCGCTGCCAGAGCAAGCCTCTGAACCACCGGAATCGGTTGACGAGCCCGCTGCCGCAGCGTCTGAACCGGAGGCGGCAGAACCGGCGGTTGTTGAACCGACAGTTGTTGAACAGGCGGCGGCCGAACCGGCAGTTGTTGAACCGGCGGCGGCTGAACAGGCAGTTGTTGAACCGGCGGCGGCTGAACAGGTAGTTGTTGAACAGGCAGCGGCTGAACCGGCTCTTGCCGACGCCGTGCCCGCACCAGCTCCAGACCAGCCGCAAAGGCCGCGTCGCCGGGGATGGTGGCAACGCCTGATCGAATAGGACGCGCTGGACGAATCGTCGGATCATCGCCAAGTTTTGTCACCAGAATGCGACTCCGGCAGCCATCGCAGGTAGCCGGGTTCAGTTGCAGCATGGGATGAGTTGGCGATGACGGAATTGACTCCAACGCTGGTTCTTCGCGCCTATGCGATCGGCGTTTTCCCCATGGCGGAATCGCACGACGCCGAAGCGCTTTTCTGGGTCGATCCCGATATGCGCGGCGTGCTGCCGCTGGATGCCTTCCATGTGCCGCGCCGGCTGAAGCGAACAGTGCGCCAAGGCGTTTTCGACGTCCGTTGCGATACCGATTTCGAAGGTGTGATCGACGGCTGCGCGACGGCGCGTGGCACGCATCAGGATACCTGGATCAACGCCGAGGTGCGCAGCCTGTTCCGCGCGCTGTTTGCCATGGGCGTGGTGCACACCGTGGAATGCTGGCGCAATGAACGGCTGGTTGGCGGCCTCTATGGCCTGCACCTGGGCGGAGCGTTTTTTGGCGAGAGCATGTTCAGCCGAGAGCGCGACGCCAGCAAAGTGGCGCTGGTGCATCTGGCCGCGCGCATGGTGCATGGCGGCATGATTTTGCTCGACACCCAATTCATTACCGAGCATCTGGCCCAGTTCGGTGCAATCGAAATTCCGCGGGACGACTACCGCGCCCAATTAGACCATGCAATCGGCAGGACGGCGACTTTTCCAGTCGATCTGCCAGAGGCCGCATTGCATGCTTTTCTCGACCGGTCGACCGCGTCAGCACGACTTTAACGGCTGGCTTCGGGCGCGCTCGCCAGAATGCCGCTTGCAGCCAGCGCTGCAACCTCGGCGCCGCTCATGCCGAGATGACGTTCCAGAATTGCGCCGTTGTGTTCGCCCAATCGCGGCGGATTGGCAGCGAGTATGGGAGGCTCGCCGGTCAGCCGGTGCAATGGACCCGGAACCTGGAATACACCAAGTTCGGAATCTTCAACATCGCGGACAGTAAACCGCTCGACCAAATGCGGATGGCGAATAGCGTCCTCGACCGTCAGCACCGGCGCGCACGGCACCCGCTCGGCCTGCAAACGTTTCAGCGCCGCGGCATCGGACGGCTGCGCCTTGAGCCAGTCGGTGATGAGAGTCTCCAACAAATCGAAGTGCTTCATTCTCGCGGCATTATCGATAAACCGAGGATCGTCGATCAAATCCGAACGCTCTATAGCTCTGGCCAGCCGCTTCCACATGTCGTCGCCAACCGGCATCAGCACGACATAGCCCTCTCGGCTGGCGAAAATGCCACCGGGAGAAATAGAAATATGGCGGTTGCCATTGCGGCTCGGCTTGATTTCCCCACGCGACGCGCTGGAAAGCTGCACCGCAACGCCGTGGCCGTGAAAATAGAAATCGATCAGGGCGATATCGAGCCAGCGGCCGCCGTCCTTGTTCCTGGCGCGCCCGAACAACGCCGCATTGATCATCGCCAGGGCGGTGATGCCTGTGCCAACATCGCCGATTGCCATGCCCGTCAGTGGCGGCGATTGGCCGGGGTTGCCGATCATTGACGTGATGCCGGTATACGCCTGGGCGATATAGTCAAACCCCGGCTGGTTCGCCAACGGGCCGGACTGCCCAAACGCCGAGAGCGAGCACATGATCAGGTCCGAGTTCAGCGCATGGACTGTCGGCCAGTCCAGGCCCAGGCGCGCCATGACGCCGGGCGAGAAGTTCTCGACCACAACGTCGGCCTTGGCGATCAGGCGCTTCGCCAATGCCAGCCCTTGCGGCGCGCGCAGATCGACGCATAGGCTTTGCTTACCCAAATTCTGCTGAGCAAAATAGGCGCTGCGGCCGTTCCGGAGGAAGGGCTGCTTGCGCATCATGTCGCCGTCCGGCGCAAGCTCGACCTTGATCACTTCCGCCCCCAATTCGGCCATGGCGCGGGTGCAAACCGGGCCAGCGATGAACTGGGTGAAGTCGATCACCACAATCCCGGAGAGCGGCTGCCGCTGCGTTTGCGGCGCCGCACCAGACAATGCCTGGCCTCCCCTCAAATTTTTAGCCCGTACAGTTCCGCCGTGTTCTCGAACAGGATGCGGTCACGCTCCCAATCGGTCATATCGGCGGTGTGCAGCGCCAGCAGTTCCTGGCTGTTCGGCCAGGTGGCGTCGCTGTGTGGAAAGTCGTTGGCCCAGAGCAGGCGCTCGATATTCAGGTGGCCGCGCAGCTTGAAGGCGCTCCAGTCGTCCTGGAAGGTCATGTAGACGTTGCGGTCGAAAAACTCGCTCGGCAGCATCGACAGCTCATCGCACTGCAGCCAGTAGCGGTGGCGCTTGTAGGCATGGTCGATGCGGTATTTGTAGTGCACGGCCCAGCCGGCGTCGGCCTCGACGCAGACCAGTTTCAGCTTCGGATGCCGCTCGAACACGCCGCCGAATATGAAGGTGCCGATAATATCCTGGTTGCTGCGGATGACGGAGAGGAAGGCGTTGATCTTCGGTCCGCGAAACGTCTTTTGCGCATCCCGGCGCGAGGTCAGGATGTGGAAGCAGAGCGGCATGTTGAGATCGACCGCCGCCTCATAGAACGCATCATAGTCCGGGTGGTGATAGTCCTCATGCCCCGGATCGCCCGGCAGCATCACGCCGCGGAAGCCCATGGCCTTGGCCTTGCGCAGTTCCTCTATGCCCTCGTCCGGCGTGTTCATGGTGATCTGCGGCATGCCGAACAGCCGGTCGGGCAGGCCTCCGCAGAATTCCTCCAGCCAGCGGTTGTAGGCGTCGAAGCAGGCGCGCTTGTAATCCGGGTCCGGGTGGTTGCAGATCATCATGCCGACGGAGGGGTAGATGATCTCTGCCGCAACACCGTCCGTGTCCTGATCTGCCTTGCGCGCCACCGGGTCCCAACCGCCACGGTGCAACTCCTCGAACTTGCCGCCCGTCGTCTTCAGTTCCGATGGGTCCTTGCCCGCCGCGGCCACCAGGCTGATCGGGATGGTCGATTTCATCCCCTCAATGACAAAGATATCACCGCGGTTCGGATCGCGGATGACATGTGGCGCACGGTCCCGGAACTTCGGATCGATGAAGTCCAGATAGAGGTTCGGCGGCTCGGTCACATGGCTGTCGGCGGAGATGGCTTTGAATGTCATCGGGTCTGCTCCGTGGGCTTTGTCCTGCCGGTCTCTTTCAGGCCGTCGGACAATTCGGCTGTCTTAACGAATCGCTTCACGCTGAGGTGCGAACGGAGTGAGCCTCGAAGCGTCGCCGGCCTTCGAGGCTCACTCCGTTCGCACCTCAGGCTGAAGGTATTTGGGTCAAGGATCCAAGATCACTGGTGTCAGTCTTACTCCGCCGCGGTCTTGCCGGCACGCTGCTCGTAGGTCTCGAACCAGCGGCGGCCGGAGCCCTTCTGGTTCTCGTAGATCGAGCCCTGATGCTTCGCTGCCGGCAGCGGCAGGCGCACCGGCACCGGCTCCACCCGCGGCTCGCGCGTGCTGACGCCACGGGCCATGCGGCTCTCATAGGCGGCGTAGTCGCCCTTGAGGTTGACCATCGGGAAGGCGTCCGCCGCCGCATACTCGGTCAGCAGCAAGCGGCGCTGGCGGTTGGAGGTGTTGAGGGCCGAGCCGTGCACCGCCCGCACGTGGTGGATGGTCATGGAGCCGGCCGGGCCGGTCAGCATCTCCGCCGGGGAAAGATCAAGTCCGGCGGCGTCAGGATCGAACGCGCCGCAGAAAAAGCCATCGGCATGATGGTCGTAGACCGGCCCCTTATGCGACCCCGGCAACACCATCATCGGGCCATTGCTCTCGTCGCAGTCGTCCAGCAGCAGGCCGGTTGCCAGCACGTCGTCATTGGTATGCGGGTAGAACGCCCAGTCCTGGTGCCATTCCACCGGCGCGCCATAGCCGGCGGCTTTCATGTTCATCTTGGCGCCATAGACGCGGATATTCTCGCCCAGCAGCGGCACGAGGACATCCGTAATGTCGGTGTCGCAGAACAGATCCCAGAAAAATGGGAAGTGGTTGTGCGGCTCCTTGATCCGGCGCACGCGCGGATTCTGGGGCGAGTGGCTGTCCTCAAGGTCGTAGACATTATTGTTTTCCGCGACGCCGCCGGCCTGGGCGATGATGCGCTCCGTCTCCTCCCGCAGCCGCCGCAGCTTCTCGGGGCTGAGCACGCCCTCGACGACGGTATAGCCTTTCTCGAAATATTCTTCGACCTGTTGCTTGGAGAGTTGGGCGGCCATGGCGCGGACATCCTCAAACGGTTGTGCTTTCCTGCGAGGCACTCTGCCCCTTTACCCAGCAGGCTGCAAGCGGCACTACACGACACCCCTTTTGCCTCAAGGATTGCCCGCGCCGATGGCAGCCCTCGCCCCTCTTGTCTTCATTTGCCTGTGGTCCGGCGCGTTCATCGCGGTACGGGCCGGGCTGCCGGATGCGTCGCCGCTCTACTTTCTCGCCATCCGCTTCGCCATTGCCAGCACATTGTTGATCGCGGTCCTGAGCCTCTGGCAGCCCGGACGTTGGCGCGACCTGCGCGGCAAGTGGGGCGTGACCATCCTGGCCGGAGTGCTGATGAATGGCGGCTATCTGTCCGCCGCCTACATCGCCATGACCGAGATCACCGGCGCAACCATGGCGCTGGCGGGGTCGCTGCAGCCGGTGCTGGTGGCAGCGCTGTCCGGCCCGCTGCTGGGGGACCGCTTCCGCCCAGCGCAATGGCTGGGATTTGCGCTCGGCACCGCCGGCGTGGGGCTGGTGGCCGGAGTCAATGTGCTGCAACTGGATACCGGTCCTGGAATGGCCTGGGCAATGGGTTCGGTCTCTTGCATGGTGGTGGGGACGCTGATTTTCTCGCGCTACAGCCGCGGCGTGCCGGCGGTACACGCCAACGCCGTGCAATTGCTCTCCGGCGCAGTGTTTTGCAGCGTGCTGACAGTGCTGTTCGAGGACGCGCATGTGACCTGGACGCCGGCCAGCATCGGCACGCTGCTCTACCTGATCTTTGGCGTGTCGCTGGGCGGCATGGGGCTCTATCTTTTCATGTTAAACCGAGGTGCTGCAGGCAAGGTCGCCGCCAATTTCTACCTGACGCCGGGCCTGACCGCGATCTTTGGCTTCGTGCTGCTGGGCGAGACTCTGCCGCCAACCGCGCTTGCCGGCTTCGCCATGGCCATGCTCGGCATCTGGCTGGTTCAGGGCCGCGCCGGCCGCCGCACCTGAGTCTCGCGCCAGATCACAAACAGGCCGCTGCCGATGATCACCGCGCCGCCGACGATGGTGTAGAAATCCGGCAGGTCGCCAAACATGAAATACCCCAGCAGCACGCTCGCGACGATGCGGGTGTAGTTGATCGGCGCCAGCAGCGAGGCGTCGGCCAACCGGAAGGCATTGAACATGCAGATATGCGCCGCCAGCCCGACTACTCCGGCCAGAAAGGCGTATCCCATTTGATGCGCCGTGACCGGTGTCCAGAAAAACGGCGCCGTCAGCACCGCGCCCGCCGCGGCCACCACTTGGGTATAGAGCAGCGTCGTCATCGCGCTGTCCTGGCCGGCCAGCTTGCGGGTGATGAGCTGGAACACGGCAAAAAACAGCGCCGAGCCGATGGGCAGCAACGCCGCCCACTGGAACACTTCCGAGCCCGGGCGCACGACGATCATCGCGCCGACGAGCCCGACGATAACAGCCGCCCAGCGCCGCCAGCCGACTTTCTCCCCTAGCATCGGCCCGGCCAGGGCGACCATGAACAGCGGTCCGGTAAAGTTGATTACCGTCGCCTCCGCCAGCGGCAGATATTGCAGTGAGGCAAAGATGAATGTCAGCGAGCCCAAAATGCTGAAGCCGCGCGCCACCTGCAGCCACGGCCTTTTTGTCTGCGCCAGCTTGCGGAGGTTCTGCCGGCGCACGCCGAAGTACAGCATCAGCGCAATCAGCACGCTGACCAGATACATCCAGACCACCTGCGGGCTGGCCATGCTCTGCCCCAGCACCTTTGCCATGGCGTCAGCCAGCGCGATGAACGAGAGCCCGAGCGTAAACACCAGGACTCCCGCAACGGTGGGGGGCAGGGTCATGGGATTAACCTTTCCCCTTTGCCGTCATTGCAAGGCACCCGCAGGGCAACGAAGCAAGCCAGGGGCGCCGGTGCCCAGTCCCCTGGGTTGCTTCGTCGCTCCGCTCCTCGCATTGACGGCAATAGGGGTACCTCACGCCTTTGCCTGCAATTCGCTGAGGCGCGCCTGCGACGTGTTCAGCTCCAGGCTGGTCTTGACCTCGATCACCACCGGCCCGTCATAGGCCATCGCCTCCCGCAGCACCGGCTCAACATCGGACTCGTCCAGGATGCGCAGGCCCTTGGCCCCGAATGCCGCAGCATAGGCCGCAAAATCCGGGTTGCGCAGGGTCGTCACCGCATGCGCGCGCGCCGGGAAATGGTTTTCCTGGTGAAAGCGAATGGTGCCGTAGTGCTGATTGTTGGAGACGATGATCCGCGGCTTCGCGCCGGTCAGCATCGCCGTCGCCAATTCGGAGCCGGTCATCAGCGCGCCGCCATCGCCACAGAAGCTGAACACCTGCCGGTCCGGGAAGCGCAGCGAAGCCGCCACGCCCGCCGGAATGCCCATACCCATCGCGCCGATCTCCGACCCCAGCAGCAATTGCGTGCGGCGAAAGCGGAACCGCTGGTGCAGCCAGCTCATGAAGTTACCGGCGTCGGTGGTGACGATCGCATCGGGCGGCGCCAGCCGGCTGAGGCCATCGACGACATGGGCGAAATCGATGCCGTCGTCCGCTTCGCGCGTCGGGAAGTTGGCGCCCCCCAGATAGGCGTCGTGCGCCCGTTTGGTCCAGGCCGCCCGGCCGGCAGGCGGCGGCGGCACGTTGCGGGTGGAGAGCGCCTGTAGGAAGGCCGGAGCATCCGCCACGACCGCCCGGTCGGTCCGGTGACGCAGGCCCAGTTCCTCTGGATTCGGGTGGACATGCACGAAGGTCTGGTTCTCGCCCGGAATGGTATAGGCAAGGTTGGGGGCGCCCGTCAGGCGGGTGCCAATCGCCACGACAACATCCGCATCCCAGGCGGTGCGGCGCACGTCCATCGGCGGACGCACGCCCAGCTCGCCCGCATAGAGCGGATGGTCATGGTCGAACACGTCCTGGTGCTCATAGACCGGCATCACCGGCACCTGATAGGCCTCCGCCACCTGCGCCAGCAGGTCCTTGGCCCGGCCGGTATGCTCGCCGGCGATCAACACAGGACGCTCGGCATTCGCCAATAACTCCGCGACGGCAGTCACATCGGCTTCTGCTGCACCAGGCCGCGCCACCGGCAGCGGGTCGAGCGGCTTCGCGTTGGTCTGGGCCTCCAGCACATCGGTCGGCAGAGCGACGATCACCGGACCCGGCGTGCCGGATTGCGCCACTTGAAAGGCCCGGGCGACGATTTCTGCGATGCGGTTTGGATCGTTCACCTGTTCGACACGCTTCGCCATGTCGCCAAAGGTCTTGGTGAAGTCCATTTCCTGGGTATGCGTCTTGCCGATGGAGCGGGTGCCCACCTGCCCCAGCATCACCACCAACGGCACGCCGCCCTGGTGGGCCGAATGAATCGCAACCGATGCATTGGTCGCCCCCGGGCCACGGCTGGCGAAAACGACGCCCGGACGCCCGGTGCATTTGGCATCCGCGACCGCCATAAATCCGGCCCCACCCTCATGCCGGCACGAGACAATTTCCAGGACGGGATCATCGACCAACGCATCCATGACAGCCAGGTAGCTTTCCCCCGGCACACAAAAGGCGCGGTCGACGCCGTGGCGGCGCATGGTCTCAACCAGAACTTTGGCTGCAGTCTGGGACATCGTGTTTCCTCGAATGCTGGAATGCGATTACAATCGCCTGTAGGACTTTTCCAAGGCACTTTGCCCCGATCCGCGACGCCCTGCAACGGCTCTGGCAGTGGCAACACGGCCGCCTATGCTGTAATGTCGTCGTTACATAACAACCAACCGGAACAGTAAGGACTCCTCCATGGAGGCGCGTAACGCCAAATTTCAGATCGGGCAGGTGGTACGGCACCGCAAATACCCCTTCCGCGGCGTGATTTTCGATGTCGATCCTACATTTTCCAACAGCGAGGAGTGGTGGCTCTCTATTCCGGATGAATCCCGCC
>JAPOJR010000210.1 GCA_029978325.1 Alphaproteobacteria bacterium
GAGTAGTGTCAGTCAGATTATCGAACACTGTTCCAGTCCCAAACGGAATTTCCTGCATCGTTTGGGTGATGTGACGATAAAAATTCGGGAAAAACCGGAAGCCATGCTCGCCAGGCAGCCAATCCCGCTTTTCGCCGATTTTCCGCTGGCGGCCATTCTCCTCCAAAAATTCCTTTAGCGCCGCGGTGTGTTCCAACTTGCCGCCGCGGTCGTTCATGTTCTTCATGACGGGAATGGAGCGGGCTTTGCCGCCCGGAATGAGTTGCCGTTCATAAACTTCGACCTGAAAGCCGCGGCGCACCAATTCATGCGCGGCACTCATGCCGCCAACGCCGCCTCCCAGAATGACGACTTTTTTGCCCTCGCCCATTTTGTCCTCGCTCATGTCATCGGACCTCCCCCGCAGCTTCGGAGTGCATGGCGTACAAATCGTACTCAACCAATAAAGTCCGCATCGTCACAACACCGAAGGCGACGCACTGCAATCGGTTCAGCCATTGCCACCGCGGGTGCTGCGTCAGGTATTTCGGCGTCAGATTGAGTGGCGCCCGCTGCGGCCCTCGACCGGCCGCAAGCTCTGCCTGCCCGTCCGCACCGAAATCGACAAATCCGCTGTATTCGCTTTGCAGCGTGGCCCCATCGTCCATCGTGATAATCGCGCGAATCGCCGTTACGCCGATGCCATCTTCGCGAACCCGCATCCAGTCGCCGCCAACGTGTTCAACCGTTCCATTCATTTTCGGCCCGCGGATTGTGCCGCCTTTGCCCAACGGAAACACGATCCGCAATCCATCCGGCGTCTTGCCAACCATGATTGGCGGCTGTTCAAGCGGCACGGTCACCCGCGCCAAGAATTCGAGCTGGTAGGGAAAGCGCGCCGGCGCTTTCGGTTCGACGGACAGAGCGGCCGGCGCCTCGACCGGGACGGCTTTCAGCACTGAATCCGGCAACCCGCCATCCCTTGGGTCCAGACGGCGACCAGCCCGAGATAATACCGGCCGCCAGGTCAATAGCGCCCCGTCGCGGACCGGTGGAAAATCGATCCCGAACGGCTGTTCGCCGCCACCGGACGGCTGTGCCAGCGGAAAGCCGCGCACCGCCAGTTCAGGCCCACCATCCACGCGGTACACTCCATGGACCACGTTCGAAGGATGTGGTGGCGCAGCCCCTACTACCGCACGCCGCACACCGGCAAGTCCAAGCCGGGCCGCCGGCTGGTCTTCGTCCCAACGCAGCGCTAAGCCATTGTCACTATAGGCAGGCATCCGACACGCTTACCCAATCGCCGGCGCGCCTTATGGGCATTTCAAAATGGCAATCGCCTTAGGCTCCTTCACCCGCAGCACGAACCGCTGCGACACCCTGAAAACGTGCTTGGCATCCTCGGTGGTTTGCAGGTACCGCACCGCGATATCGCTGCCAACGACAATCTCCACCGGGTCGCTCAACGTGGAAACAAGCACACCCTGCTTCGGATCGATCGTGCTCGACCGCAACAACGGACCGTTCAGATACGGCATGATGCTGTCCCGCGGCAGCACCATTGACGCCGCAATCGGCTTGTTAACCGCTTCGAACAAGTCGTCGCCCAATACCAAGGCATAGGGCCCATAATAACCTGCGTCTTCCAGCTTAGTCACAGCCCGCACGACCCCGCCAAAAATCGAAGGCCCGGACGCCGCGTCAATGCCGGCTATGGTGTTAGCGTCATAGCCCATCAACCCCTTGTATGCACCGCCGCCACTCACGTGGAAGTCCACATCGGTCTGACCGAGGCCGCCGTTCGGACCATGATCCGCCTTGGATTGCCCAGTAAAAATGATCGCGTCCTCAACCCGCGCCAGAACGCTGGCGGCCCGACGGAACATAATAAGGGCGCTGGACAATTCCGGATCGGATATCTGGGCGTTGCGCAACCGCAAATTCACCGAAACGGTGGCAAGGCGCAAAACGTCATAGTCGTTCACCGCCAGCGTCTTGGCATCCTCCAATCGGTTGGTCGGTACGGTCTGATCACTGCTGCCCAACGGCCCGAACAGCGGTAAAAACGACGCCGCAACACGCGCTCTCAGCGCCTGATCGTGAACTGCCTGGCGGACCTTGTTCCATTGATCCTGATCCCAGCTAAAAGCTTCGTCTGACATAGCCGCTCCCTTCATGCCCAAGTGATAGGTCTGGGCCGCATCCGTCATGCGTTTCGTGATGATGCCCTTTGGCCGCCGTACGACAGCCACGATACACGGTGGCCACCCCGGCCATACAACCCCCGCGTGTTATCCAAAATATACCGGACCAACTCATCCGTGCCTATCCTCGACAGGCTCGCGCCGAGTCGATTTCCGTTCCAGATCCAACAACGACCGCCTGGCCCAACGCAATAGCGGAACGGCGCCTTGACTTTCTGCGATTGCAATAGCGGCCTCAAAATCCACCCGCGCCCCATCCCAATCGCCGACCTCCCGGCGTGCTTCACCTCGGACACGATACACTTCCGAAAGATAGTTCCGTTCGCCCCTGCGTTCCGCATCGGCAATCGCCGCGCTCATTGCTTCGATGCAGGCATCGCCATGCCCCGCCGTAATTAACAACTCGCCCACCGAAGGATGGTGCATAACGTCGGTAATGACAGTGCGGGTCGAAAGGAAACGGTCGCGGCCAATTCGAACCGCGTTCAATCCCTGTTCAATCTCGCCTTTAAACGCAAGCGCCAGGCCGGCCTGCACCTCTGCAACGGTCGACCAAAGCTCATATCCCTCATCGTCGGAATAGCGTTTCCCGCGCCCGGCAATTTCTGCGAGGCGGTCCCAATCACGCCACATCGTCAATGTTTGCCCACTGGTGCCAAAGCCATAGGCGCTGGTCGGCGGATGGTTCAGCGAGGCAACAAACTCCAGCGCTTCCTCAAACGCGGTGTAAGCCTCAGCCTCACGACCAACCATCCATAGGCTGCAGGCCCGAAACGTTTGGATGGCGCCCGACGACGACAACTGAAACGTCTTCATGATGGCGATCTCAACCTCGCGGTCGAACCGTGCCATGCCGGCTTCGGCCCTTTCCAAAGCCTCGTGGTATTCGCCCCGCCAAAAATGGGCGTATCCAACCGCGTGGTCTGCCGCTGTCATCAACATCGGTACGCCGGACCCTTGCGCCATCGCATCGATTTCGCGGGCGACCGCCATGCATTCGTTCAGTTCGCCCCGCAGGAACAGCACGGACCAAAGCCCCCACATCGCGGCGAACAACTGCGTATAGTCTTCCAGTTCGACCGCCAAATCGCGGGCGCGGGCACAGGCGGTTTCCACCTCTTCCGACGCCCAACCGCGGACGGTCATCAACGACGGCGCCAGCGCCAGTTGCAGCTTTAGCTCTGTCTCAGCGCGCCGGCGGCCATCCAAGCCATCAGCGAGATTGGCCAAAGCCGCCCGCAAATATTCGATGGCGGCGATATGAGAGGCGCGTTCCTGCGCGTCCCGCCCGGCGGCGTACCAAAACTCTACCGCCTCCGCCGCCATTCCGGCCTCGGTACAGTGCCGCGCAATGATTTCTGGCTCAGGAGAGCCAAAAACCGGATTTTTGGCCAACATCGCTGCTGCAATTACCCGGTGCACGCTGCGGCGGGTGCGGCGCAACATCGATTCATACGCCGCGTCCTGAACCAGTGCATGGTTGAAATAGAACCATTCCGGCCCATTCGGGCTGCCGCGGAGGACCAAGCCGGCCTCGCACAACCGCGCCAAACCGTTGTCGACCGCCCGATGGTCGGATTTGATTTCGTACAGCATCGCAGCGGTGAATTCCCGCCCAATCACCGCGCCCAGCTGCGCGATTTCTTTGCCACCGCGAATGCGGTCGAGCCGTGCCATTAGTGAATCTTGCAGCGTCGCGGGAACGGCCGTCGAATTCAGAAAGTCCCCAGATGAGAAATTGTCGCCACTTCCACCGCCTTCCACGATGGATTTAGTCATTTCCTCAACGAACAAGGGGACGCCATCTGTTTTTTCCAGAATTCTATGGGCCAGAACCGATGGCAGTTTCCGATCCTTCAATATGGCGTCAATCAATTTTGCGCCCGAACTCTGGTCCAGCGTCGGCAGGTCGATGATGCTCTGGTTTGGCCGCAGGCCCCATTTCGGCTGGAATTCCGGCCGGGCGGTCACAATCAACATGGCGGGGACATCGTCCAGTTGGTCGGCCAAACGCGCAAGCACCTCCTGAGATGCCTCGTCCGCCCAGTGAGCGTCTTCAAACACCATCAGCAATGGGGCTTGCGCTGCAACGCCCTGGACCCGCCGCACCAGCATATCGGCCGAAGCGCGCGCCCTGGCTTGCGGGTCCATGTCCGGTCGTTGCCCATCGACCTCAATCCCTATCAGGTCGGCGATCAGCGGCATGTCGGCGGCGGTCATCGCGGAATTGGCCTCCAATATGGCCTCCACGCCCGCCAGACGCTCAATCGCGTCTGCCGTGTGAGCAAAACCCACATGCCGCTCGATCTCGCGGATGAAAGGGTGCAGCGCCCGGTTTGCAAGGTGCGCCGCACAATACCAATTCAATTGCACGGAACGGCCGCCGACTACCGACGCTGCGAACCCCAGCGTCAGCCGCGACTTGCCGATGCCGGGCTGGCCCGACACAAGCACCACCTGGCCTTTACCTGCCCGGGCCTTGCGCCAAAGGTCGGAAAGCACCTTTAGCTCACGATCCCGCCCGAACATTGCTGTCGCAACACCTTGCGAACGGGCTTCGAACCGGTTTTCCACGCGAGCTTCGCCCAACACTCTGTAGACCTTCACCGGGTCGGCAAAGCCTTTCAGAATCTCCACCGTAGGGGTCTGATAGGCAAATATCGCGCCAGCCAAACGCTGCGTTGCATCGGCCACTATTACTTCGTCCGGCGCCGCAAGAGTCTGCAAACGGGCGGCCAAATTCAATGATTCACCAACCGCGAGATCCTGCTCCATCATGCCGTCTTTGGCGACGTCGCCGACGATGACCGTGCCCGTCGCCACCCCGACGCGCACCTGTAGTTTCACGGTGGCATTCGCATCAATGGCGCGGACCGCCTGCACGATCGCCAAGCCAGCCCGAACCGCATCTTCGGCATCATGCTCGCTGGCCGTCGGATAGCCGAAAAACACGGTGATTCCATCACCTTGCTGAAATGCAATGTGCCCATTGTTGGCCCGGCAAACATCGACGCAAGCCTGCCTGTAGAGCATTAAATACTCTCGCAGGTCTTCTGCATCCATTATTTCTGAAAGAT
>JAPOJR010000211.1 GCA_029978325.1 Alphaproteobacteria bacterium
GTAGGACACTCTTAGTGTCGTCGGCCGAAGAATAGCAAAATTTTTTCCAGGTTTGTACTGGAGATCAGGACAAATGCACGAAATTTCCGGAAGCTTCGAAACGATACCGGTCGTCGACCTGGCGCCTTGGACCGAGGCCGACCCGGGCGCGCGTGCGCGGCTGGCGCGGCTGGTGCGGGAAATTTGCCACCAGGTCGGCTTTATGGTGGTGACCAACCATGGCGTCGATCCGCAACTGGTAGACAATGTGTTTTCGATGTCGGCCCGGCTGTTTGCATTGCCGGAAGCCGAGAAGCGGTTGATCGACAAACGGAATTCGCCGCACTTCCGCGGCTGGGAACCGGTTGGGGCAGAGCGAACCAACAATCGTGTCGATGTACGCGAACAGGTCGACCTTTGGTCGGAGCATCCGGCGCGAGCCGCGTCGGTGGAGCCAAAATTCCTCCGGTTGCTGGGTCCAAACCAATGGCCGCCCGAGGCGGTATTGCCGGGTTATCGCCAGATCATGACCCGATGGTTCAGCGACCTGGGTGCGTTGGCGGGGCGGCTGATGGAGATCTTTGCCGTCGGTCTAGGCCTGCCGCCGGCGTATTTCGAGCAGAGGTTCGGCGATGAGCGCATGTCGCTGACCAAGCTAATCAGCTATCCCGAAACTCCGGTAGGCCAATTTGGGGTTAACGCGCACCACGATGCGGGGTTCGTAACGATCCTAGCGCCTGGCGCGACCCCGGGCCTGGAAGTGCAGAATGCAGTCGGCGACTGGATCCCCCTGGTACCGGCGCCGGGGACGTTTGTGATCAATATCGGCGAAGTCTTGCAGTCGATGACCGGCAACTATTTCATCGCGACGCCGCATCGTGTCGCAACCCGCGCGCCGAGGCTATCCGTCGGCTATTTTCATGGCCCGTCGCTTGACACCAAGATTACGCGGTTGCCGCTCGCGCCGGAATTCGCCGCAGCGGTTGCAGCCAGTCCCCGGCACACCAATGCCGGGTTCATGGCGCAGCTGGACGAAGTCGCCGCGGGCGTTGCCGATATGGCCAGCGCCAAGCATCCCGAGACTTACGGCGGCCAGCTTTGGAATTATTTCTCTCGCAGCTATCCGGAAAACATGCAGCGGCATTATCCGCAATAATGCCGGCCTTTCAGTTTTTGCGAGACCGCTAAACACCTGTTCGGTAAGCTCTCTGTCGTAGTATTGAGCACGCCAGGGCAGGGGAGAACGCGGGCAATGTCGACTTGGCTCAGCAAGAGTGAGCGCGGACGGACGGATGCGGCCCACCGGGTTGCATTCGAGTCGCCGATACCGACCCAGGTTGTTTCAAACGGCGAGTACAATCCGCCGCCGCAGACGGCCCAGCAAAGGCAGGTTGAAGCGGCGCTTGCGGCAGCCGCTGACGCGGAGGCGAAACGACAGGGCGTAGAGCGTCGGCAGTTTCTCCGGTCCACGGCTGGCATGGCCGCGGCTTTCGCTGCGATGAATCAAGTCTATGGGCCGATCTTCCGGGTAGGAAAAGCAGAAGCTGCGGATGCGGATTTCTGTACTGCGCGCTCGGAGCGCTTGGCGGGACAGTTCATCTTCGATGTGCAAACGCACTTTTTGCACGACGATTTTGACTTCAAGCGAATGCTTTTCACCCGCCGCGCCGCGCATTCCTGGTGCTCCAGCGTACCGGTTTCGAACGATTTCGCGCTTTACCAGTTCGAGAACTACCTGCAGGAGGTATTTCTAGACAGCGATACCGACATCGCGCTGTTGTCCGGAGCGCCATCTGAGACCAAAGGGCGGGAAGCACTGAGCAATGCTGCAATGGCCAGGGCGCGTGAATTGATCAACGCCCATGCCGGTTCAAAACGGCTTTTCTCGCATGCGATGATGCAGCCTACGCCGGGCAGCACAAGATGGCTGGACGATATCGACGAAGCCATCGAAGTGCATAAGCCCGACAGTTGGAAGGGCTATACGATCGGCGATCCGCTGACCCTGAAGCCAAGTGCGCCGTGGCGGCTGGATGACGAGAAACTGGTGTATCCATTTTATGAGAAGGCCATGCGGTCAGGCATCCGCACCATTTGCGTGCACAAGGGATTGGTGCCGGGCGACGTTGCTTTGCACCAACCCGAAGCCTGGACTGCCGCTAGCGTCGTCGATGTCGGCAAGGCCGCCCAGGATTGGCCGGACCTGAATTTCGTTATCTATCATGCGGGCCTGCAAGCTGGAGTGATTGAAACGCAACAGGCGGCGATGCGGTTTGAGAAGAGCGGATATATTCCCTGGGTGACGGATCTGGCGGAAATCCCGGCCAAGTTCGCGGTTTCGAACGTCTATGCGGAAATCGGCACCTCCTTTGGCAGCACAGTAGTTGCCTATCCGCGTCTGGCGGCTGCCATGCTGGGCCGGTTGATTCAGGGCATGGGGGTCGATCATGTGCTATGGGGAACGGATTCGGTCTTCTATGGCTCGCCGCAATGGCAGATCGAGGCGCTGCGGCGGCTGGAAATTCCGGACGACCTGATGCAATCGCAAGGCTTGGCCCCCCTGGGGGCCGAACCGGATAGCCCGGTCAAGAACGCGATCTTCGGCTTGAACGCCGCTCGCCTCTATGGCCTGGAGGATGCCGCGAAACGGCGTCCGTTCGATGCCGACGCCGTGTCGGCGATCAAAGCGGATTACAAGGCCGGCGGCGGGATGCGGTCCAACCTGCGCTATGGCTTTGTCCACCGGGCGTGAGGCAACGTCAGTTCGCTTGATCTCAGGGCGGATACGCTCCAGGCTTTCGGCAATGCGTAACGCTGATGCCTAGAGGAACGCCCATGTCCGCCGACTCCAACTCCTGGCAACCTGAAATCGAAGAACTGAACCGCCGTCGCGACCTGATGCAAAAGATGGGGGGCGAGGAACGGATCAAACGGCATCACGATTCGGGAAAACTGACCGCGCGCGAACGGATCGCCGCGTTCGCTGACCCTGGATCGTTTCGGGAGTTCAAGCATCTGGTGGGTGAGCCCACCTACGACGCCGATGGCAACCTGACCGCCTTCCTGCCCAAAGGCATGGTTGAGGGAATGGCCAAGGTGGGCAGGCACAAGGTTGTCGTCTCTGCCGGCGATTTTACCGTGCGAGGCGGCTCCGGCGCGGGATCGGCCCGTGGCGCGTTAGGAGCGGAGTTATCTGCGACCGAGCGGGCGCTCGAGTGGCGATTGCCCTATGTCCGCCTGCTGGATGCCGCCGGCGGCAGCGTCCGCGGCTTTGAAGTGCTGGGCCGGACCTATCTGCCCGACGGCAATTCCTATGGCCGGCACGACGTCGCTTTGCTGCAAAGCGCGCCAGTCGCCTCGGCAGTGCTGGGCTCGGTCGCTGGGCTGCCGGCAGTTGAGGCGCCGCTCAGCCATTTTTCGGTGATGGTGAAAGGGATCAGCCAGATTTTCCCGGGCGGCCCGCCGGTCGTGAAAGCTGCGCTGGGCGTCGATATCACCAAGGAAGAGCTGGGCGGCGACCATATTCACACCCGCCAAAGCGGCTGCATTGATAACCTTGCGCAGAGCGAACAGGACGCCTTTGACCAGATCCGGCGCTGGCTCAGTTATCTGCCGGCGAACGTGCACGAGATGCCGGAGCGGATCGGGACGGGGGACGACCCGAACCGCCGTGACGAGGCGTTATTGACCCTGATGCCGCGCGACAGGCGCTATCCCTACAAGGTGAAGACTTTGTTGGACGGTGTCGTGGACCGTGGCTCGTTTTTCGAGATTGCGCCGCTCTATGGGCGTAGCCGCGTCACCGGCCTGGCGCGGATCAACGGCTATCCGGTCGGCATCATGGCGAACAATGTGATGATCCGCGGTGGCTCCACCGATGTGGCTGGCGGCAGCAAGGTAATGCGCCTGATGCAGCTATGCGACACCTTCCACCTGCCATTGATTTCGCTCTGCGACGAGCCCGGATTCCACGTCGGGTTGGAACAGGAGAAATTGGGGATCGAGCGGGCCGGCGCGCGGCTGATGAGCATGGTGTGCCTCAGCCGCATGCCCTGGTGCACAGTCGTCATCGGCCGGATGTACGGGGTCGCCGGCCAATGCCACCACAGGCCGTCCGGCATGTTCCGCCGCTATGCCTGGCCGAGTGCAAACTGGGGCAGTATGCATATCGCCGGCGGCGCTGCCGCGGCGTACCGCCGGGAAATCGAAGCCGCCTCCAACCCCGAAGCTAAGCGCGCCGAGATCGAGGCGCGGTTAACTGCGCTGGCATCACCCTTCCGCACGGCGGAGGCGACGGGCCAGGACATTATCGATCCGCGCGAAACGCGTCCCTTATTGGCGGAGTTTGTCGAAGATGCGCAGCGGGTGTTGAAGAGCCAACTTGGCCCGCCGCACATGCCGTATCTGCCGTAAGCGTTGCCCCCCAACCAGGCGGGGGAGATACGGGGCTCAGCGCCAGAGCTTGCGGCGCAACGCAATGACAAATGCGCCAGTGGCGAGGAGTGGGAGGGCCCCCGGCGCGGGAACGGCGGACGCCACAATGGCTTCGGCGATTGCCGCCCCTGCCAATGCGCGGTTTTGCGCATCGAACCGGATCGATTGTTCAAGCTCTACGTGGATAAAGTCGCCGCCAATGCCGCGGGAATACATCCCCTGAACATTGGTGGTGCCCCCCAAGGAGGAAAACGTCGTACCGTCGACGCCGTCGTTGACCAGCAGATTCAGCGGGTCGTTTATCGGCAGGGTGTTGTACGCGTAGCTCAGGAAGCCGGCATCGGTAAGCGATTGGTCGAGGTCGACAACTGCTTGGGAAATGGAGCCGTCTCCGCTGGACAACACAGCGTCGGTGCCGGCGGGAAAGGCGTGGTTGGCGTCGTCGAAGCCGTGAATCGACCAGGCGGTATTCTCACCCGACGGTCCATTCCAGGCGATATGGACCTCTTGGAATATGCTTTCGACGAGATGAGCGACGTCAGCCGTGCCAACCCCGTTGGTGTTGCGATGCGCGCCGTTCATCAGAAACCCAAGCGCATTCGATTGCTCAAAGGCAAGCGCGCCGATTTCCCATGACCGGGTGTCGAACCGGACGTGCGGGGTTTCGACAAGCACATTGACCGAGCTGTTCAGGTTAATAAAAAACGAGCCCCAGCCGCGGGTCGGAACGTTGGCGACAAGCTCTTCACGCAACCCTTAATAAACTTTATTCGTTGTGGTGTTGGTGAACTGAACCAGC
>JAPOJR010000212.1 GCA_029978325.1 Alphaproteobacteria bacterium
ATGTGGAGTTCGATGCGTTCGGTATCGAGCGCAAAAACATTACACGCCATATGGAAGAAAATATCATCGCTGTCCGCCGCCTGTGGACCGAAACCAACGTGAACATGAAAGGCCTTGGTTGGGAGCTGAAAGACGCCAATGTCTCGATCAAGCCGATCCAGAACCCGCCGCCCTTCTGGATTGGCGCCAATGCCGACAAAGCGATCGAACGCGCTGCGCGGTTGGTGGACGCTTGGTATGTCTCGCCGCATAACCGCATCGACACGACCAAGCGGCAGCTTGAGGTGTACCAGCGGGCTCTGGATGCGGCCGGCAAGCCGTTTCCCTCCGAATTTCCGATGATGCGCGAATGCTGCATTGCGCCGACCCATGACGAAGCGATGCGCATCGCCAAAGACTACCTCGTCCACAAATACGCTGCCTATCACAAGTGGGGCCAGGACAAGGCCATGCCGGACGGCGACAACGACCTGGGCATGGACATGGACGAGTTGATGAAGGACCGCTTCCTGGTCGGCACGCCCGATGAAGTGACTGAGCAGGTTCTGAAAACAGTCCGCGAGTGCCGCACCAATCATATTGTGTTTGGCGTCCAGTTCCCCGACATGCCGCACAGCCTCGTTTGCGACCAAATGCAATTGCTGGCCGAAGAGGTGCTGCCTAGGGTGAAGGCGGCGGCCTAGAGGCCGTTCGTGGAGGAGCCGCCGCGCCTGCGCGCCCGCACCTGGGTCGAGGCCTGCCTATTGGCTTGCCGCAGCGCCGGCGTCATGGCGACAGTGCTGGCGCGGGGCGATGCCGATGCTGGTATTGTGTTGCTGAAGTGGCGGCGGCCCGATGGCTCCGGCGGCGTCTTATCGCCATTCACGACGCTGGCGGGCGAGCGCGCGTGGCGACTTGCCATTGGCGGCCAGGCGCCGGTGGCGGAGGCGGATGTCGATGTCTATTGGCAGCGGCAGCGCGACCGCGATCCTGACCTGTGGGTGATTGAGGTGGAGAGCCAGACGCCATGGCATCCGCTGAACGAACCCTTGGAGGGAGGCGCAGAGGTCGATGACCCGGCCATCGCCGCCGCCGCTCTGTTCAAGCGATAAAACAACCCAAGCCGAGGAGTGTAGTGCTGTGCCCGAACCCTTGCCCAATTGCATCCTGCTGGTGCTGTGCGAGATTGATTCGGCGGTCGAAGCTGAATGGAACCGCTGGTACGACGAAGAGCATTTGCCCGATGCGCTGGCCTGTCCCGGCGTTATCCGCGGCCGCCGCTATCGCTCGGACGGCGAGGTTTCGCTGACCGATCATGGCAAGCGCCAGCGCGTGGCGACCGTCGCCTATACCGCCGTCTACGAAATCGAAGGGCCGGCTGTGCTGGAGACGCCGGCTTTTAAGGCGATGGCGGGCTGGTACCAGTTTACCGACAGGATCAAGGCCAGGACGCAGGTGTTTTCGGCGATCTAGGCTTCCCTGGCTGGTATTCCCTGGTTGGTATTCCCTGGATGAAGGCCGCGGCGACAGGCGCTGTGGCGATGCAAGTTGCTGCGGCTACAACAAGTGCGGTGCCTGGAGCGGACCTCGGTCAAGCGATTCTCTGTGATCGGGCGGTGCTCTAACGGATGAGGGTCTCATGTCAAAGAAGTCAGCGCCGGTTGGCGAACGTTCCAATCAGGCTGAAATTGCGCTGCTGGAACAGTTGGAGCAGAAGGTGCTCTGGCTGTCGTCCTGGACCATCCACAACGCCAACAACGTGCGGGAAAGCCGCGACGGTCTGAAAGTCGGCGGGCACCAGGCGTCTTCCGCCAGCGTCTCGACTATGCTGACGGCGCTGTATTTCAGCGAGTTGACGCCGGAGGATCGGGTCGCGGTGAAGCCGCATGCCTCGCCGGCCTATCATGCGATCCAGTACCTGATGGGACGGCAGAGCCAGGACCAGTTAGAGCGGTTCCGGGCGTTGGGCGGCGCGCAGAGCTATCCGTCGCGTACGAAGGACCAGGACGATGTCGACGTCTCGACCGGCTCGGTCGGCCTCGGCGTTGCATTTACGTCATTCGCCGCACTAGTCCAGGACTATGTGCAACTGAAGTGGAAGCGGGACGCCAAGGCTGGCCGCATGGTTGCCATTGTCGGCGATGCGGAATTGGACGAGGGCAATGTGTTCGAGGCCCTGCTGGAGGGCTGGAAACATGATGTCCGCAATGTCTGGTGGCTGATCGACTATAACCGGCAATCGTTGGACGCCGTGGTATCCGACCGGTTGTTCGGCAAGATCGACGGGCTGTTCCATGCCATGGGCTGGGACGTCATAACGTTGAAATACGGGCGCAAGCTTCAGGCCGCCTTTGCCCAGCCGGGTGGCGAATTGTTGCGCGACTGGATCGATGATTGCCCGAACTCGCTCTATTCGGCGCTGGTTTATAAGGGCGGGGCGGCGTGGCGCGAGCAGATCCTGGACGATATCGGCGGCTCCCCCGGCATAAAGGAATTGTTGGCCAAGTATGACGACGCGGCGTTGGCCGACCTGATGACCAACCTCGCCGGCCAGGACATGGCGGCGGTAAGGGAGGCGTTTGCCCAGGTCGACTGGGACCGCCCGACTTGCTTCATTTGCTACACCATCAAGGGCAACAACCTGCCGTTCGCCGGGCACAAGGACAACCATGCCGGCATCATGAATACGACGCAGATGGACGCGTTCCGGGACCTTATGAATGTTCCGAAAGGGCGGGAATGGGATAAATTCGCCGGGGTCGAGGACGACAAAGCTGCGTTGCAGGGGCTTATCGATGCTGCGCCGTTCATGCGCGACAAGGGGGCTCACCGGCGCTTCGAGGCGGCGAAAATCGATTTGCCCGCGAACCTGCCAGTCCCTAAGGCGGACCGAATGTCGACGCAGGAGGGATTCGGCCGCATCCTGTCCGATATTGCTAGGGCAGGGGGCGCGCTTGCCGAACGGATCGTGACCACCTCGCCGGACGTGACTGTTTCCACCAATCTTGGCGGTTGGGTCAATGCAAAGGGCATTTTCGCCCGCGAACCGCGGGTCGATGTCTTTCGCGAGGAGCAGGTGGTCAGCGCGCAACGCTGGTCGATGGACCCAAAAGGCCAGCATATCGAACTGGGCATTGCCGAGAATAACCTGTTCCTGATGCTGGCGGCGCTGGGTTTGTCAGGTCCGATGTTCGGAGAACGGGTCCTGCCGATCGGCACCCTTTACGATCCGTTCATCATGCGGGGTCTCGATGCGCTGAACTATGGCCTCTACATGGACTCGCGGTTCATGGTCGTGGCGACTCCCTCGGGTTTGACCCTCGCCCCGGAAGGCGGTGCGCACCAATCCATCGAGACGCCCTTGATCGGCATGGGCTTACCGAATCTTGCCTACTTCGAGCCCGCCTATGTGGATGAACTGGCAGCGATCATGCACTGGGGCTTTGGCCACATGCAGGCGGACCAGGACGGCGGCAGCGTTTATCTGCGGCTTTCTACCCGGGTCTTGGACCAGGCGGAACGTCCGTTGGATGCTGCTGCCGTTGTGCGCGGCGGCTATTGGCTGCGCAAGCCGTCGGGAGAATGCGACCTTGCCCTTGTAGCGATGGGCGCGCTGCTGCCTGAAGTGCTGGAGGCGGCAGACGCACTAGCGGAAGATGTGCCGGGACTGGGGGTCCTGGTGGTGACATCGCCCAGCAGATTGCATCGCGACTGGCGTCAAAACGGCCGACGATCTTGGATCGCCCGCCTGTTGGGCGAATTGCAGGAGGATGCTGGCCTAGTGTCGATTTGCGATGGCCACCCTGCAACCTTGTCGTGGCTTGGCAGCGTCCGGCAACAGGCGCTCAAGCCGTTGGGCGTCGAAAAGTTCGGTCAATCGGGCGATATTCCGGACCTCTATAAAGCGCACGGGCTTGGTGTAGAGGCGATCCTGGATGCGGCGGCGCAGGTTCTGACAGAACGCCTGCGCTGATGCGGCCTGCGTGTTTCCCTTGCGCTTCTCCCCTGGCTGCGCTATTCGGCGCGCTTCCGTAATGCGGGCGTGGCGGAATTGGTAGACGCGCTGGATTTAGGTTCCAGTGGCCTTAGGCCGTGGGGGTTCGAGTCCCTTCGCCCGCACCAATCCCGCCGGAACACGCCACCACCCCAGAGGGCTTTGAAGAGCAGCCAATGCAGGTTACCGAAACGCTAAATGACGGTTTGAAGCGCGCTTACGATTGCGTTGTCGCCGCTACGACCATCTCCGAAAAGGTCGATGCCAAGCTAACAGAGCTGGCACCAACGGTGAACTTGCCTGGCTTCCGCCCGGGCAAGGCGCCTCTTAAGATCCTGCGTCAGCGCTTTGGCCAATCCGTCATGGGCGAAATGCTGGACGAAATGCTGCGCGATGGCATTCAGAAGATTATCGACGACCGCGGTTTGCGCGCCGCCGGCCAGCCGCAAATGGATATGGCCGACGAGTATAAGCCCGGCGGCGACTTCAGGTTCTCGCTGAAGATTGATCTGCTGCCGGAATTCGAGCCGATGGATTTCTCGACCCTGGAGCTGGTCAAGCTTGAGCCAGACGTACCGGAAAGCGAAGTCGAAGAAGCGCTGGGGCGAATGGCTGCTGGCCAGCGCGAGCAAGTCGAGGTAACCGAGCCCCGGCCGGCTGCCAACGATGATGTGGTGGTCATCGACTTCGAAGGCTCGATCGATGGTGAGCTGTTCCCCGGTGGCGCCGCCGAGAACTATGAACTGACGCTAGGTAGCGGCCAGTTCATTCCCGGATTCGAAGAGCAGTTGGTCGGCATGTCGGTCGGCGAGGAAAAGACCGTCACTGTCAACTTCCCTGCGGACTATGGTGCGGAGCACCTGGCCGGTAAGGAGGCATCCTTCAAGGTTAAGCTCAATGGCTTGAAAGCGTTGGGACCGGCAGAGGTAAACGATGCTCTTGCCGAGCGGATGGGCGCGGAGAATGTCGCCGACCTGCGCCAGAAAATGCGCGAGACCATGGAGCAGCAGTACGGCGAAATCGGACGGAACCGCACCAAGCGCGACCTGTTTGACAAGCTGGATGAGCTGCATACGTTCGACCTGCCGGAAAACCTGGTTGAGCAGGAGTTCAATGGCATTTGGGCTGAGCTGCAAAAGCAGCTCGAAGGCGATAACGCCGAGGAAGCCCGCGAAGGCAAGACCGATGAGGAATTGCGCGAAGAGTACCAGAAAGTTGCTCGCCG
>JAPOJR010000213.1 GCA_029978325.1 Alphaproteobacteria bacterium
CCTGATGCAGGCGGAGCTGGAGGCGCTGAATGCCGCCCTCGGAAATCCCACGCGCCCCGTCGCAGCACTGGTCGGTGGCGCCAAGGTTTCGACAAAGTTGGACGTGCTGCAGAACTTGGTCGCCAAAGTGGACACGCTGATTATTGGCGGCGGCATGGCGAACACCTTTCTGTTTGCGCAGGGCAAGGCTGTCGGCGCAAGTCTCTGTGAGAAAGACTTGGCTGGCACCGCACGGGATATCTTGACCAAGGCTGAAGCGTCTGGCTGCACCGTCGTGTTACCGACAGACGTTGTCGTTGCGCGGGAGTTCAAGGCCGGCGCGGCTTGCGAAGCGGTCTCCGCTGACATGTGTCCAGCGGATGCAATGATCTTGGATATTGGCCCCGCGGCGATTGCAGAATTGGAATTGCGCCTCGCTTCCGTACGCACGCTGGTTTGGAATGGTCCGATGGGTGCATTCGAGATTGAGCCGTTCGATGCCGGCACCAATGCTGTTGCGCGCGCTGCTGCCGCGGCGACCAAGGCCGGAACCATGGTTACGGTTGCCGGCGGCGGCGATACGGTCGCGGCTTTGGCGAAAGCCGGCGCGGTCGATAGCTTTTCCTATGTCTCGACGGCCGGCGGCGCATTCCTGGAATGGCTGGAAGGCAGGGAGCTTCCCGGCGTTGCCGCGCTGATGCAGGGCTGATTGCGGTGCCGCTGACAAATCCATCCGTACAGCGGGTGCAGGCAGCCTTGCGCGCCGCCGGATCGGGTGCGGCGGTCGTCGCGCTCGCTGAAACCGCGCGCAGCGCCCAGGAGGCTGCAGATAGCGTTGGTTGCGCCCTGGGGGCTATCGTCAAATCGCTGGTCTTTGAGGTCGAGGGCCAGGCCGTCATGGTTCTCGTCGCCGGCGACCGGCGGTGCAATGAGAAGGCGTTGCCAGCGGCGCTGGGATTGACAGGCAAAGCCAGGCGCGCTTCACCGGAACTGGTGCGGGAAGCGACCGGCTTCGCCATAGGCGGAGTCTCACCTGTGGGCCATCCGGGCAAATTGGCCATCGGCATTGATGCAAGTCTGGGACGATTCGATGCGATTTACGCCGCTGCCGGCCACCCTCACTGCGTCTTTGCGACTACGCCAGATGAACTGCAGCGCATAACCGGCGGCATCGTCAGCGAGGTGGTCGCAAAAGCCTGACACGGCAGGCGGTTGGCGCTATCCTCGGCGCAACCGTTCAATACGCCACAATGAGGAACTGCCAGATGGCCGCCCGCGTGCCTTATCTCGATGTCGAAGATCTCTCCGACAATAACAAAGACCTGTTGAAACGCCCGATCTGGTTGACGCGGGCCCTGGTCAACAGCCCGGATACCGCCCGTGCGTTCCATGTGCTTGGCGGTCATATCCGCTATGGCATGAAGCTGGATATGCGTTTGCGGGAACTGGCGATTCTTCAGGTAGGATGGCTGGCGCGGTCGCCGTTCGAGTGGAGCCACCATGTCAAGCTCGGTATGGATTTCGGCGTTTCGAAACAGGATATCGAAGGCTTGATCGCCGAAACGGATGGCAAGCCGAACCAGCTTGGTGCATTGGAAAAGAAAGTTCTTCTGGCGGCGCGCGAGATGGCGGACAACATCGAGATGCCGGAGCCATTGTTTAAGGAACTTCAGGCCGAACTCGGCAACGAGCAGATGGTCGATCTGGTGGTGACTATCGCTACTTATTGCGCCGTCGTCCGCATCCTGGCGTCGCTCGCGATTGAAGTGGAGCCGGAATACCAACCCTACCTCGACATGTTCCCGCTGCCGGCGAACTGACAAGAAGGACCGATTTGCCATGCGTTTGGAAAACAAGATCGCCGTCGTCGTCGGCGCCGGCCAATCTCCCGGCGAAGGCGTCGGCAATGGCCGCGCGACTGCCATGGTGTTTGCCCGGGAGGGCGCGACCGTCGCTTGTGTCGACATGCACCTGGAGCGCGCTGAGGAAACAGCCGCCATTATTCGGGCGGAGGGCCATCAGGCATTTGCGCTCGCCGCCGATGTGACGAAGGAAGCATCGCTGAAGGCCATGGTCGACGCCGTCATGGCGAAGTGCGGACGGATCGACATTCTGCACAATAACGTGGGCGTCTCGATCGCCGGCGGCGACAAACCGCTGGACGAGTTGACGGAAGACGATTTCGACCGATGCAACGCCATCAACCTGCGCGGCATGATCATGACCTGCAAGCACGTGGTGCCGGTTATGCGGGCGCAGAAGTCCGGAGCGATCGTCAATATTTCATCCATGGCTGTGCGCGACCGGTATCCATTGGTGGTCTATAAGACCTCAAAAGCCGGGGTCGTCGCATTGACCGAGCAACTTGCCTATACGAACGCCGAACACGGCATTCGGGCAAACGTCATCCTGCCGGGCCTGATGAACACGCCAATGGCGGTTGATACGCGGGCGCGGGAATGGAACAAGCCGCGCGCGGAGATCGAGGCCATGCGCGATTCCAAAGTGCCGCTGGGCCGGAAGATGGGCGACGGCTGGGATGTTGCCTATGCCGCCCTTTACCTGGCGAGCGATGAGGCCAAATTCGTGACGGGGGTAACCTTAGCAGTGGATGGCGGCGCCAGTATTTGGCTGGGTCAATAGCTGCCTCTTTCAGACGGAACGGCCCCGGACGCGGCGAGCGTGCCCGGGGCCTTTTCCATCGCCTCGCAGGCTGACGTCAGCCGAGATCGGCGCTCATCTTATAAGAGTGCGGCATAGCTGGCGGCATGCCCTCTTTCTCGTGCTTGCGCACGACGCTGCGGGCGATTGTGCGCAGGTGCACCTCGTCCGGGCCGTCGATGAATTGCAGCGCGCGGCCCCAGGTCCAGAGGTAGGAAATCGGCGTGTCTGGGGTCAGGCCCATAGCGCCGTGGACCTGCATCGCCCGGTTCGTCACCGTCGTTTGAAGACGGGCAGCCACCACCTTGATCGCGGAGACGGCATCGCGCGCCGCGCGGTTGCCATGCTGATCGATTAGCCAAGCGGTTTGCAGGCATAGCAGGCGCGCCTGGTCGATCTCGATCCGGCTGAGCGCCACCTGCTCGCGCACCGTGTCATGGTCGATGGTGCGTTTGCCAAAGGTATTGCGATTCAGGCCGCGCTCGATCATCAGGCTTAGCGCCACTTCGCACTGGCCGATGGTGCGCATGCAATGGTGGATGCGTCCCGGCCCCAGCCGCGCCTGGGCAATCATGAAGCCGTCGCCTTCTTCGGCAATCAGATTGCTGGCAGGGACGCGGACGTTATCGAACACCACTTCGCAGTGACCTTCTGGCGAGATGTGATGCATCACCGGAATATTGCGCACGATCTTTACGCCCGGCGTCGACGGGTGAACGATGATTTGCGACTGCTGGCGGTGGGTAGGGGCGTCCAGGTCGGTCTTGCCCATCACGATCATCACGCCCAACTCCGGGTGCGCAGCATTTGTGATGAACCACTTGCGGCCATTGATGACGTACTCGTTGCCGACTTTCTCGATGCGGGTTTGCACGTTGGTGGCATCCGACGAGGCGACCTCTGGCTCTGTCATGCAGAAGGCGCTGCGGATTTCGCCGTTGAACAGCGGCTCCAGATACTGCTTTTTCTGTTCTGGCGTGCCGAACATATGGAAGACTTCCATATTGCCCGTATCTGGCGCGTTGCAGTTGAACATCTCCGGCGACCAGTAGATCCGGCCCATGATTTCGGCCAATGGCGCGTATTCCAGATTGGAGCACCGCGTGCCGGGTGCATCGTCCGGCAGGCCTGGCATAAACATGTTCCAAAGGCCCTCTTCCCGCGCTTTGGCCTTGATGTCCTTGCAGAACGGTGGCGGAAAGGTGCCGGCCTCGGTCAGCTCGTGCCATTCGCGGTCGCGGGGTACGATTTCACGCTCCATGAACTGGGTGAGCTGTTCCTGCAGGGCTTTGACTTTGTCCGAATAGCCGAAATCCATAGTGGCCGTTCCTTGCGTTTCCATCGGGTCGGGATTTGTTGTGCCGCTTATACCACGCTGGCTTGCTCCGGCTAGGCGGCACGCGGCGGGTAGAGCCAGAAAACCAGGGCGGGGAGTACACCAAAGCCGGCGATGGCGAATGCGGTCGGCGCCAGGGTGACAGCCTGAACCGCGAATACAGCGCCGACGATTCCCGCCAGGACGCCGCCGCCCATTTGCAGAAAGCCAAGCAAGGCCGACGCCGCGCCGGCGCGGTCACGAAAGCCAGCCATCGCACCGGCGATGCTGTTTGGACGCATCAGCCCGGTCCCCATCATGATTACCGCCATAGGGATTACCAATGCCAAAGCATGCTCGATGCCGGAAAGGCCCGAAGCGAACATGACCACGCCGCCGAGTGCCATAACCGCGGTGCCCAATCGCACCATCTGGGCCGGAGTGCGGGTTTGGGAAATCCGGGCCGACAGGCTTGCGCCCGTGATGAAGCCAAGCATAACCATGGCGAAAAATACGCCGAACATTACCGGCGCGAACCCCATTTGGCCGATGAGCACGAATGGGGCCGCCGAGATAAACGAGAAGAGAGCGCCGCCGGACAATAGCGAGGGCAGGGCGAAACTCATAAACGGCCGGCTGCACAACATGCTGAAATAGTTTACCAAGATACGGTTGAATCGCAGCGCTTTGGGATCTGGCGTCGGTAAAGTTTCCCCAAGTAGAAGCATTACAAGCGACAGCAGCAATAGCCCGGTCAGCGACAGGGTGATGAATACTGCGGGCCAATCGAAAAAATTCATCAGTATGCCGCCGATCATCGGCGCTACGATGGGCGCAAGGCCCATACCGGCGGTTACGATAGACATCGCGCGCTGCGCGGCTTTGCCGGCATAGACATCTGCTACAATAGCGCGGGCAATCACTGGGCCCGCGCAGGCGGAGATGCCTTGTATGAACCGCAAAGGCAGCAAAACGCTAAGGCTTTCCGCTTGAGTGCAGGCTAAGCCGGCGACCGCATAAACGGCTAGCCCCGCCAGCAAGACGGGGCGCCTACCAAACCGATCGGAGACTGGCCCCAAGACCAATTGCGCTATCGCGAAGCCGGCAAGAAAAACGCCCACGACCAACTGCACTTTGGCTTCTGGCTCGGCAAATGCCGCAGCAATGGCCGGAAGGCCGGCAAGCGGCATGTCGATCGACAGAGG
>JAPOJR010000214.1 GCA_029978325.1 Alphaproteobacteria bacterium
GCGGCAGGCGAAGCGCCTGGGCGAAGATGCGCGAGGCGACGAGGCCGCCGAAGATGAACACCATGACCGACGTCAGGAACATCTGGATCATGAAGCCATAGACGATGTCGGCGCTTTCCCGGAAAAGCGCCGGACCTGGCTGAAGGCCATGCACCAGGAGACCGCCGAGGATGAGGGCGGCGATAGAGTTGCCGGGAACGCCCAGGGTGAGGGCCGGAATCATGGCCGCGGCGTTGTCGGCATTGTTCGCGCATTCCGCCGCCGCCACGCCTTCGGGATTGCCCTTGCCAAACGAGTCTGGGTCCTTCGATGCGCGTTTGGTCTCGTTATAGGAGACGAACGCCGCGATATTGCCGCCCGCGCCCGGCAAGATGCCGACAATAATGCCAATGATCGAGGCGCGCGTCCAAGGCTTCCAAAACCGCCGGACGGCGCTGTAACCCAGCTTTGCGCCGGTAAATTTCAAAGCCGCAGCACTCACGCCTTCGCGCAATCGGTCTTCCGCCATGCCGAGGACGCGGGGCATCGCGTAGAGGCCCACCAAAACCACGACGATGTGCAGGCCGCTTGTCAGTTCGAGCACGCCGAACGTATAGCGCTCGTATCCGGTGACAAGGTCGGTGCCGAGGGTACCGATCAACAGTCCGAACGTCGCGCTGAGCGCGCCTTTAATCGGATCGCGGCCCAGCAGAACCGAGACAGATGCAAGCCCGAACACGGCCACCCAGAAATACTCTGCCGGGCCGAAGGCGAGCGTGACCAGGGAAAGCGGCGGCGCCAGCGTCATCAGGGCAATCGCACTGACCATGCCGCCGAGCGCGGAGGAGATGCAGGCGATTTTGAGGGCGGCGCCCGACTTGCCCTGCTGCGCCATCGGAAACCCATCGAACGTTGTGACGATGGCGGAGGGCGTGCCGGGAATCTTGAGCAGCACGGCTGGGATGGCGCCGCCGTACATGGAGCCGTTGTAGATGCCGGCCATCATGCCGAGCGCCACCATCGGGTCCATGCCGAAGGTCAGCGGGATCAGCACCGAGATCCCGATCGTCGCACTGAGGCCGGGCAATGCTCCGATGACGACACCGCAGAGCGTGGCGAACATCATTGCCAGCACGTTCTGCACAGTCAGAACTGCGAAGAGTGCATGCCAAAGGGCTGAGAGGACGTCTTCCAAGGTATTCTATCCCGGTAAGTTCGGCCAGTGGGGCGTCGGCGCTGTCATTGGCGGAGGAAGAATTCGGTCGGCAACGGCCGTTGAAAAGCCTGCACAAACACAAGGTTGGTCAGGATGACGAAGCCAACGGTAGAGGCGATGATGACAAAGGGGCGCCTCAGGCCGAGCAACAAGGCGAACGCCGGAATAAAGATTGCGCTCGCCGTGAAATAACCCAGCAGAGAGGTCGAATAGACATATCCGCCGATCAGCACGAGACACACGAGGAAGTAGCGGAAACTTTTAAAGAAGGGACGCTTGGTGTCCTCTGCTTTTGCAAAGAAGCTGCGCGCCAGCATCGCGAACGCAAGAACACCCATCGCGAAGGCCACCAGCCGGGGAAACACGCGCGCCTCCTCCGCAAACGTTGCGGCGTCGAACCACGCAAACAGCGCCAGCGCCAGAAGCGCGGCCGCCGTCACCGTCTCCTTTATGTTCAGCGACATGTTTGCCCTCTCACTTCCGACCGCGCGGATATCTGACCATTGGCCACCAGCTTCATGTGGTCGACCGCTTGCGGACTGCTGGCGCCACCTTTTCCGCGAACAGCCGGATGCTGCGCTCGGTATCAGCCCACGACATAGGCCCTAGCCGGAACTGCAATATGACTCCGCCGACGCCGAGATCGGCGATCTGCTGCAGCCGGGCGGCAACGGTCTCGGGCGAGCCGGCGAACAGCGCGTGCTCTGTCTTGGTGCGAGCAGCCGGCGCGGCTTCGTGCTTCATGCGAACGCCTTGCTCCTCGGCAAAGCGGTTGCGCATTCGGGCGCGCTGTTCCTGCTGGGCCTGGAAAGCAGGCACCGCGATCTGCTCCGCCTCAGCGTCCGTCCGGGCGACGTAGACGTTCCGCCAGACCCAGACGTCCTCCATACACCGCGCAATGTGGGCCGCATCGAATCCCGCCTCCTGCATGGTGCGCCGATAGAGGTCGAGCCGTGCCCGGGTCACGTCGAGTGACTGCACGTTCATCATGAACGGCCGCCCCTGGCGTGCGAGTTCCACCATCGACTCTTCGCCCGACGCGGCACGCAGGATGAACGGATGCGGCTTGGTGAAGGGCGTTGGCCGCAGACGCGGCAGCTTCAGGTCCCAGAACCGGCCCCTGTATTCCAGGTTCTCCTCCGTCCAGGACCGGATCATGATCTCCTCAGCCTCGATCAGGCGATCCTGTGCTTCCGCCGGGTCAAGCCCATAGCCTTGATAATCGTAGATATTATATGCGGTACCGCGACCCAGGCCGACAATCAGCCGGCCATTGGTCATGTTGTCGATCAGCGACATCTGTTCCGCCATCCGGATCGGGTGGTGGAGCGACATCTGGGCCACCGCAAAGCCGATCTGGATGCGACTGGTGCAGGTCGCGAGCGCTGCGGCGAAGCTGACCGGATCGACATAGGCGCAGTTGCCGTCGAAATGATGCTCGGCAAGCCAGACCACGTCGAAGCCAAGCTCGTCGCAGAGCTTCGCTTCGGCGAGGCTCTCCTGGATCACGGCATGGTCGCGGTCTGGACTCGCGGCTTCGGGAAAGAGGAAGCTGCTGAACTTCACCCTGCTTCCTCCAACAGCAAACTCGCCGCCCTTAGCGCCATGGATGCGACGCCCACAGTTCTTTCAGGGCATCGTTTTGCGCTTTCACATAGGCCAGGTATTCCTCCGGCCCCAGGTATTTGGGAGAAAGCCGCTCGCGCTTCAGAATTGCCAGGAACTCCGGATCGTGCAGCGTTTTTCTGGACGCTTCGGCCAGCTTGTCGATGATAGCCTTGGGCGTGCCGGCAGGTGCTTTCAGGCCGCGGCTTGCGGTCCAGACGATCGGATAGCCCAGTTCCTTCAGCGTCGGCACGTCCGGCACCAGGTCCCAACGCTCATCGGCCATCATGCCTAATACGCGCACCTGCTTTTCGACATGCATGATCATGGAGACACTGACCGAGGTCAGGCCAGCGTCCACATGCTGGCCGAGCACAGCGGTCCGCATCGGCGCCGACCCCTGCATAGGGACCCAGGTGAACTTGACGCCGGCCATGCGCTGGAACACGAGCAGGCCCAGGTGCGGCGAGCCGAACGAGCCGGCACCGGCCAAGGTGACGCCGCCCGGGTCCGCCTTTGCCGCGGTAAGCATGTCTTGCATCGTCTTGAACGGCGAATCCGGGTGGACGAAGAACGTGAACGGCTCTTCGGTGAAATTGGCGATCCACTCGAAGCTGTCGACGTCGTAGCGCCGCTCGGTACCGAACTGGGTCCCGAGCCCTCCCGGCAGGGAGGTCATGGCGATCGTATAGCCGTCGGGGGTCGAATTCGCGAGTTCGGTATAGGCGAGTGCGGCAGCGGCGCCCGGCTTGCTCACCACCACCAAAGAAGTCCCAAGGTATTTCTCCAGGAACGGCTGGGCATGGCGCAGCGTGATGTCGACATTGCCGCCCGGCGGGAACCCGATCAACACGGTGATCGGCTTCTCCGGGTATTCGGCCATGGCTGGCGGTGCAAGAAAACCGGCAGCAGCGAAGATCGCGACTGCATATGCGGCGAGTTTCCTGATCATCATCTCTTGTTTCCTCCGAGAGTGGTCACCGGACGCGGTTCGTGCCACGCCTAGGTTATGGTGCGGCGCGGCTTAGCGCCAGGGGGCCGACGCCCACATGTCTGCCAGCATGTCGTATTGGGCTTGCGCGTAAGCCTTGAAGGCGTCTGGCGCCAGGTAGCGAATGATCTGCTTGTCGCGTTTGGCGAAAGCCTTGAATTCCGGGTCGTCGAACGTCTTCTTGACGGCATCGACCAGCTTCGCCCTGACGTCGGCTGGCAGGCCGGCCGGCGCGGCGACACCGCGGCTAGCGCTCCACTCCACCGGGAAGCCCTGCTCTGCAAAGGTCGGCGTGTCCGGCGCCTCCGACCAGCGCTCCGCCGCCATCAGGCCCAGCACCCTAGCCTGCCCCTCCGTCTGCATGGGGACGGAGACGCTGACGGTTGTGACGCCGGCGTTTACGTGCTGGCCACGAACGGCCGTCATCATTGGCGCAGAGCCCTGCATCGGGACCCAGGTGAATGCGGCGCCCGACGCCTTTTGGAACAACAGCGTGCCAAGATGCGGCGAGGAACCGCTGCCAGCGCCCGCTAGCGTGACGCTGCCGGGATCTGCCTTCGCGGCAGCGACCATATCTTTGAGCGACTTGAACGGCGAGGCGGGATGGACGAAGACAGAGAACGGTTCGTCCGTCAGCAGGCCGATATAGTCATAACTATCAACGCCATAGCGCAATTCTTTGCCGAATAGCTGTGTCCAGTTACCGGGGAAGGACAGCATGATCAGCGTGTAACCGTCGGGCTTCGCTGCAGCGGCCTCGGTATAGGCGATCGATCCACCAGCCCCTGGCCTGTTCACGACCGCAACGCTGCCGCCCAAATATTTCTCCAGAAACGGCTGTGCCTGGCGCGCAGCAATATCGACGTTGCCGCCGGCAGGGAAGCCAACCAGCAAGGTAATCGGGCGTTCCGGATATTCCGCGGCGGCGGGACCAACTCCGATCAAGACTGCAGCAACGAACGCCAGCAGCGTGCGCTTCAACATCTTCGTTCTCCATTTGTGCGCGTCAAAAGCAAATGCAGCGCGCCACTATCACGCCCGACCTTTGAGCCGGACCGTTGAGTTAACGCGCGAGTTCGCCGCCGTCGGATGGACCACAGAATTTCGCGGAAGCGGACAATGGAAGTTAGCCAACATCCCTGTTGTTTGGACAGAAAAAAATGAGCCTTCTACATTCCGCTAGCACGATTCCCGCTTCGGGCCGGCCGCACCGGCGACAGACACTTGACAAGCATCAGCCCCGATCTCCCATATGACCTCCGAGTTTGCGCACCGCAAAGCTTGGATAATATCACGGAGTCAATGGATTACATGTGAGGGAGAAACAAATCAGGCC
>JAPOJR010000215.1 GCA_029978325.1 Alphaproteobacteria bacterium
CGGTCACATGGGGTTTGCGTTGGTCGGTCTGGCATCAGGGTCTGAAAAGGGCGTCAGCGGCGTGTTGATCTACATGGCGATCTATCTGCTCATGACGTTGGGCACCTTTGCCTCGATCCTGTCCATGCGTATCGGCGATCGCTATGTCGAGAATATCGGCGATCTTGCCGGCCTGTCGCGCAACAACGGCTGGATGGCCTTTGTCCTGTCGATGATGATGTTCTCCCTGTCCGGCATTCCGCCGCTGGCCGGCTTTTTCGCCAAATACTATGTATTCCTGGCGGCCATTGAGGCGCATCTTTACTGGCTCGCCGTCATCGGCATGCTGGCGAGTACGGTTGCGGCCTTCTATTATCTGCGCGTGGTCAAGATCATATACTTCGATGAACCGGCACGCAGGTTCGATCCGGTCAATTTTGAAGTGCGTGCCGTGATGGGCCTGTGCGGCATCGCTGTCGTAGTGTTCGCGGTCTTCCTCGGTCCTGTGGTCGATGCAGCCAGCGCAGCCGCGAAGGCGCTGTTCTGAGCGGCCCATCCGTGCAGTTGGGTCATTCCGCGCTAAGCGGCGCCTACCGGCTTGAATACTTCTCCGAGCTGGATTCCACCAACACCCGGGCCATGGACGAGGCGCGGAATATTCCCGCAGATGTGAAGTTCCTGCGGAAATGGTTTATTGCCGGGCGTCAAAACGCCGGACGTGGCCGCATGGCGAGGCCCTGGGTATCTGAACCAGGAAATCTCTATGCCAGCCTCCTGCTACTGGACAGCCTGACGCCAGCGCGCGCCGCCGAGCTGGGCTTCGTTGCAGGTGTCGCTCTCGCCGAAGCCCTGTCTCCGATCTTGCCGCAGGTCGCTCAGCCGAAACTGAAATGGCCCAACGATCTGTTATGCAACGGCGCCAAGGTGGCAGGGATACTGCTGGAAGCCACCACCTTACCGGACGGCCGCTTTGTCTGTGTAATCGGTTGCGGCGTGAATTGCGCCAGCCATCCCGCCGATACGCCCTATCCGGCCGCCAGCCTTCATGCGTTCGGCGCTGCTGTTTCGCCGGCAGAGGTCTTTGCCTCCTTGTCCAGCAGTTTTGCGGACTGGTACATGGGGTGGCGCGATGCCGGTGGCTTTTCAGCCATTCGTATGGCATGGCTGTCGCACGCGGCGCATCTGGGACAATCCATCTCCATCGCGCTGAACGGGGAAACCATTCAGGGGATATTCCGAACCATCGACGAGCACGGGCGGCTCGTGCTGGAACAGCCAGATGGCTTTCGCATTATTGATACCGGCGACATCATGCTGACTCGCTCCGAAACGGCTCATCAGGAACCGCCACCCACAGGACATTAGACTCTTATGGCAGACCGGGACGAACTTGTTTTTGTACCGCTTGGCGGGCTTGGCGAAATCGGCATGAACTGCGCCCTTTATGGTTTCGGCTCTGCCGGCAGGCGCCAGTGGATCATGGTCGATTGCGGGATAGCCTTTGCGGGCCCGGAGCTGCCCGGCATTGATGTCATGTTTGCGAGGATGGAGTTCATCCTCAAGATGAAAGACAACCTCAGGGCGATCATCATCACCCACGCTCATGAGGATCATATCGGCGCGGTGCCCTATGTCTGGCAGCAGTTTGGCTGCCCCGTTTACATGACGCAGTTTGCTGCCGACCTGCTCGGCACCCGCCGGCTTTCGGAAGATGGCGCACCGGATGTGGACATCCGCATTGCGGCGCCGGGTGGGCGTTTCCATGCCGGACCTTTCGAGATCGAAATGATTGCCGCGGCGCATTCGATACCGGAAAGCACGTCGCTGGCGATCACGACACCGGCTGGCGTGGTCGTACATACTGGCGACTGGAAGCTGGACGATTATCCGGGCGTCAGTTGGACGACCGACGAGAAGCGCTTTCGCGAACTGGGCGAGGCTGGCGTCCTGGCGCTGGTATGCGACTCCACCAACATCCTGCGCGACGGTGTCAGTCCCTCTGAGCGGGATGTCGAGGCAAGCCTTGCCGAACTGATAGCCCAGGCTCCAGCGCGCGTTCTGGTGACGACATTTGCATCCAATGTTGCGCGTCTGGCTGCCGTCGGCCGGGCAGCACAGGCGGCTGGGCGAACGGTGGTGCTAGCCGGCCGCTCCATGGATCGGGTCAATACGGTAGCCCGCGAACTCGGCTATCTGGCCGGGCTGCCGGACTTCCAGCCGGTGGATTCCTTCGATAATCTCCAGCGTAACAAGATCGTTATTCTGGCGACCGGCAGCCAGGGTGAATCCCGCGCAGCGCTGGCGCGGATTGCCGACGACGAGCATCCGCGCGCCCGCCTTGTCCCCGGCGACCGGGTGATATTTTCCTCGCGGCCGATTCCTGGCAACGAAAAGGCTATCAACACGATCATCAACGGTCTGACCCGGCAGGGGATCGAAGTCATCACCGACCGCGACGGACTGGTGCATGTATCCGGCCATCCGCGCCGCGCTGAAGTGCAACGCATGTACGAATGGCTACGGCCCCAGATCGCGATACCCGCCCATGGCGAGGCCATGCATCTTGCCGGCCATGAAGAATTCGCACGCGGGCAGGGCGTTCCCCACGTGGTGAAGCCATCGAACGGCGACGCCGTTCTGCTATGGCCGGGCGAGCCTGTGATCGTCGACCAGGTGCCGCACGGGCGCACCTATCTGGATGGCCGGATACCGCTGGACGCGGGCGATCGGGCCATCAAGGAACGGCGCGACCTGTCCTATGCGGGTATCGTTTCGGTCGGGCTGGCTGTGACGGCAAAAGGCGAGATTGCGGGAGATCCCGACGTGCTGATGGAGGGGCTGCCGGCGCGCTTGTCCGACGGACGTTCAATGGACACGATTGTTGACGATGCGATATTCGACACGCTGGACAATCTGCCGCGTGCGCGCCGGCGTGATCCGGAAGCGCTGGCGACTTCGGTCGAGCGGGCTGTCCGAAATAGCGTGCGGAATGTCTGGGGCAAACGGCCGAAGGTGCATGTCCTCGTCGTAGAAGTCTGAGACAGGTCTCGGGAGAAAGCCATGATTGGCCGTTTGAATCACGTAGCAATCGCCGTGCCGGACCTCGCGGCGGCCAGCTCAACCTACAGGAACACGCTTGGCGCGAAGGTCTCCGATCCTTTGCCCCTGCCGGAGCACGGAGTTACGGTGGTGTTCGTAGAACTGCCGAACACCAAGATCGAATTACTAGAGCCGCTTGGAGAAGGCTCTCCTATTGGAAAATTCCTCGAAAAGAACCCCGACGGCGGCATGCATCATGTCTGTTACGAAGTGGACGACATTATCGCCGCACGGGACAAGTTGAAGCAGGAGGGCGCCCGCGTGCTTGGCGATGGCGAACCGAAAACCGGAGCCCACGGCAAGCTGGTCCTTTTCCTGCATCCGAAGGATTTCTGCGGTACGCTGGTGGAAATCGAGCAGGTCTGATCGGTTCTCACCGCTCCAGGCGCATGTGCGATTGACGCCCGCCGGGCAAAGCTGGCATGTACCCAGAACGCCACCCGGGGAGCTGCGAGCGCGGCACGCCCGGAGAACTCCGGCGGCAGTCCGGAAGCGAATATTCTGGAGAACAATGTGACCCAGTCAGAGATCATTGCGATACTTGCCGAGACTTGTGGCTGGCTTGGTGTCGGTTTCAGCCTGTTCGCCTTCCATTCCAAGACGATGATCCCGCTACGCTGGGCGACGATCGTAGCCAATATCCTCACGATCCTGTGGAATTTGCATACCGGCAACGGTCCCAGTCTAGTACTCAATTCGCTTTTGCTGCCACTCAACATCCTGCGGTTGCGGGAAATGTACAAGCTGATCGCCGATGTCCGCAAAGCCAATGAGGCGTCATCCCGGGAGGCCATCGATTTCGAATGGTTGAAGCCCTATATGCGCGAGGTCGATTTTGCTGCCGGTTCGTTCATCTTCCGCAAGGGGGACAAGGCCGATGCTGTCTATGTGATCGGGGAGGGGCAGGTAGCACTGACGGAACTCGGCGTCATTCTTGGGCCGGGCAGTCTTATGGGAGAGATGGGTCTTTTTGCATCGGGCAACCGCCGCATGTCGGGCGCAAGTTGCATGAGCGAGGTGCGGGCATGGCGGATCAGTTACGAGGAGTTCGAGCAGCTGTACTTCCAGAATCCCGAATTTGGCTTTCATATCATGCGTATGATGATGCGGCGGATGGAAAGCAATCTGGCCCGTTTCTCCGGACAGAAATTTGCCGCGCCTGCCACCGGAACAGCTCCACAGGCGCCCGGTGCCGCCCACGGTTATGGACAGGACCCGGCCCCGATATGACCGGCAAGTCTGCGCGGGTATCCGGTCATGCCGGTTCTGTCTCAATGCATGAAGGTTGGCCCGGCGAGGGCCTTTCAGGGGAAATCGTATGAACTGGCCGCTTGGCGTCGCCTTGTATTTCACCATCTGGTGGGTTGTGCTGTTCGCCGTATTGCCGTTCGGCGTGCGCTCTCAGCACGAGGATGGCGAAATGCCGGAGGGAACCGATCCTGGCGCCCCGGTAGCGCCGCGGATGGGTATCAAGATGCTCTGGACGACGGTTGTGAGCGCCATTGTTTGGGCTGCAGCGCTCTACGTTATTTCCCGGTTTTGAGCAGTGGGAGGCGGCTGCAGGTCATCTCGCCGCCCGCACGGAGACCGCGGAGACAAAGGGAAATTCGTCAAATTTCCACCCTGTGCTATTGCCCGGAAGGCCCGGGGCGGATACCAAGACGCGTCCGCCCGCGCCTCGCGTGGCAGTGCCACCGGTGATTTGCCCCGGCGTTCAGCCCGATCACGGTACCGCAGCATCGGCACAGGACCCCGCACGCACAAGCGTAACGGGAGCGCGTAGCTCAGTTGGTAGAGCATCTGACTTTTAATCAGAGGGTCCCGGGTTCGAGCCCCGGCGCGCTCACCATAAAAATCAATAGTTTATGGTGATTTTTGGCTAGTCTAAATCAATTGAAGCTGGCCGCGACTACACCAAAACTACACGAAAGTATCCTTTATCCGGAGTTGTTGATAACGCCGGCTCCTAAGCGTGAGCTTTACTAAAACAGTAAGCTCAGCAAATCCCCCGCTGTTTTCTCGCTGATCT
>JAPOJR010000216.1 GCA_029978325.1 Alphaproteobacteria bacterium
CGAGAAGCCGACCGATCATCGTTGAGGGTCCTTACAGTGATGGAGAGAGGTTTCCGGCGTTGGCACTGCGACACCTTGCCAGCGAAAAACATCCAATGCCATGTGGCGCAGCGTTGCGTCAACAGAGCAACATCAGTATGGTTCGCCCCTCGTTCTGCGGGGAGGTGGCCGAGTGGTTGAAGGCGCACGCCTGGAACGCGTGTATACGGTAACCCCGTATCGAGGGTTCGAATCCCTCCCTCTCCGCCATAGCTTGTCGGCAGACGCCCACTAGCCAGACCGCGTCTACCGTGCGTGGTCTCCGATTATCGGTCCAATAATTCTGCCGCTTCCATTGCCGCATAGGTCAGGATTGCGTCCGCGCCGGCGCGTTTGAAGCTGAGCAGTGCCTCCATCATCGCCCGGTCATAGTCGAGCCAGCCCTGGATTGCCGCGGCTTTCAGCATCGAGTACTCGCCCGACACATTGTAAGCGACGGTCGGGGCGCCAAAGGCGTCCTTAACCCGGCGGATGATGTCCAGATAAGGCAGGCCCGGCTTGACCATGACCATATCCGCGCCTTCGGCCAGGTCGAGAGCGACTTCGCGCAGCGCCTCGTCACTGTTGGCTGAGTCCATCTGGTAGGTTTTCTTGTCGGCCGTACCCAGGTTCGCGGCCGACCCGACCGCATCGCGGAAGGGCGCAAAATAGGCGCTGGCGTACTTGGCGGCGTAGGAGAGGATACGGACATGGTCAAAGCCTTCCGCGTCCAGCGCCTTGCGGATGGCGCCGATGCGGCCGTCCATCATGTCGCTGGGGGCGATGACATCGCAGCCGGCGCGGGCCTGAACCACGGATTGTTGGCACAGCAACTCGACCGTGATGTCGTTCTGCACATAGCCGTTCTCGATCACGCCGTCATGGCCATGGCTGGTAAAGGGGTCCAGCGCGGCGTCGCAGATTACGCCGATATCTGGGCAGGCATCCTTAATCCGGCGCACGGCATCGCACAGCGCATTGTCCGGGTTCACGGCTTCCGAGCCTTTTGGGTCTTTCAGGCCAGGCTCGACCAGCGGGAAAATGGCGACGGCCGGGATGCCACGCTCATAGGCCTGCTGCACCGTCGCGACGATCCGGTCCGGCGAGTGGCGGAATTGGCCGGGCATGCTGGCGACCGGCTCGACCAGATCCTTGCCCGCGCGCACGAAGATCGGCCAGATCAGGTCATCGACCGACAGCTTGTTTTCGGCGACCAGGCGACGCGTCCAAGCATCGCGCCGGTTGCGGCGCATGCGCGTTGTGGGATAACCAGCACTTGGAAAATGCACGACCATGGCTCGGCCCTCTGACAATACGGATGGCAGACATGCTACAGTCGCGCGCCCAGCCCGCAAGATGAGCTTTTCGCACAGGCTTTCAGGAGCCCCAACGCCCATGCCGTTCGACCTGACCGAAGACCAGATTCTGTTCCAGGATACCGCCCGCGCTTTTGCCGAGGCGACCTTTGCGCCGAACGCGGCGCGCTGGGATGCCGAAAAGATTTTCCCTGTTGCAGAACTGCGCGCTGCGGCTGAACTGGGTTTTGGCGGCATATATGTGTCGGAGGAGGTCGGCGGCTCAGCGTTGACCCGCCACGACGCTGCGGTGATTTTCGAGGAATTGGCGGCGGGTTGCACCTCGACGGCGGCCTATATCTCGATCCACAACATGGCGGCCTGGATGATCGACCGGTTTGGCAATCAGGAACAGCGCGAGCGCCTGCTGCCTGATCTTTGCTCGATGACCACTTTGGCCAGCTATTGTCTGACCGAGCCGAATTCAGGCTCGGACGCCGCTGCATTGAAGACCAAGGCTGTCCGGGACGGCGACCACTATGTCTTGAACGGCTCAAAATCGTTCATTTCCGGCGCGGGCGGTACCGACCTTTACGTCTGCATGGTGCGTACCGGCGACGATAGTCCGCGTGGCATATCCTGCCTTGCTATTCCCAAGGATGCGCCGGGCCTTTCGTTCGGTGAGCAGGAACGCAAGATGGGCTGGAATTCGCAGCCGACGGCGATGGTGCTGTTCGACGATTGCCGCGTGCCGGTCGCCAATCGGATCGGCGCGGAAGGCGAAGGCTTCAAGATTGCCATGGCGGGCCTGGATGGCGGCCGCATCAACATCGGCGCCTGCTCCATCGGCGCAGCGCGCGCTGCCATGACTGCAGCCAGAGCGTATATGGGGGAACGCAAAGCCTTCGGCTCTCGCCTGGCCGATTTCCAGGCGTTGCAGTTCAAATTGGCCGACATGGCGACGGAGTTGGAGGCAGCCCGCCTGATGATCCATCGCGCCGCCCGCGCCGTCGATGCGAACCATCCGGAAAAGACGATGTATTGCGCAATGGCCAAGCGGTTCGCCACCGATGCGGGCTTCCAGATTTGCAACGACGCGCTGCAAATCCATGGCGGCTATGGCTATCTTCAGGACTTCCCGTTGGAGCGCTATGTGCGCGATACCCGCGTGCACCAGATCCTGGAGGGCACCAACGAAATTATGCGCGTCATCATCGCCCGCCGCCTGTTGCAGGATTTGGCGGGATAGCCGGCGCAATTTCGCCAGCCGTCAGCAGGCAGGCGACCAACCGAACATTCACCGATACTCCGGAACCGTCCTAAATGACCGACGCTATTTTGTTCGACCGAGAGGGCAGCCTCGCCCGGATCACTTTGAACCGGCCAAAGGCATTGAACGCACTGACGCTGGACATGGTGGACGCCATGGACGCGCAGCTGGTCGCCTGGGCGCAGGACCCGGCGGTTGCCTGTGTGCTGATCCGGCCGGCGGCGGGCGGCCGCGCGTTTGCGGCAGGCGGTGATATCGAGCGGCTGTATCGCGAGCGAGGCCAGCCCTATACCGCGACCTTTTTCTGGAATGAGTACATCCTCAACTGGCGCATCCACCACTATGCCAAGCCGTATGTCGCCTTTATGGACGGCATCGTCATGGGCGGCGGTGTCGGCGTATCGGTGTTGGGGAGCGTGCGCGTCGCGACCGAGAACACGGTGTTTGCGATGCCCGAGAGCGGGATCGGTTTCTTCCCGGATGTCGGCGGCGGCTATTTCCTGCCGCGGCTGCCGGGACGGCTGGGTGTCTTTCTGGCGATGACCGGCGGGCGATTGTCGGGCGCGGATTGCTGTGCGGTCGGGCTATGCGATGTGTATATTCCGCAGGATCGCCTGGACGATGCGGCGGAACTGTTGGCGAACCTTGAGCCTGGGGCCAGCCGTGAGGCGGTGATGGGCGTGCTCGATGTGTTCGCAGCAAAGCCGCCGGCGGCGAAAATCACCGGCCAGTTGGCGCAGATCGACCGGCTGTTCCGCGGCGATACGGTGGAAGACATTTTCCAGGCCCTGTTTGACGATCCGAGCGAGGACGCTCAGAAATGGGCGAAAATCATGTCCGGCAAGTCGCCGACATCGTTGAAGGTGGCGCTGGAGCAATTGCGGCGCGGTGCCGGCATGGGCCTGGCGGAGGTGTTGACGATGGAATTCCGGCTGTGTCAGGCCTTCTGCGCCGATCATGACTTTTTCGAGGGCGTTCGCGCCCTGATCGTCGATAAGGACAACCGGCCGCTTTGGCAGCCGTCCAGCCACGCCGGCGTCTCGGATGAGCGGGTGGCGAGCTATTTCCTGCCGGCTGCCGCGGGTGAGTTGACGTTCCATCCGCCGGCGCCACGTCAATCCTGACCCGCCAACGCGGCGCATTGCGGAATGGCCAAGGCGCGGCTAGGGTCCGACCTGTTAGACAGCTTTCCACATCATCGACAGAGGACACTCCAATGGCACGCATTGGTTTTATCGGCCTTGGCAATATGGGCGGCCCGATGGCGGCGAACCTGGTCAAGGCCGGCCATACCGTTACGGCCTTCGATCTTTCCGACGCCGCTGTGAGTGCCGCGGTCGCCGCCGGATGCCAGAAGGCGGAGAGCGCGGCCGCCTGCGCCAAAGGCCAGGATGTCATCATGACCATGCTGCCGGCCGGCCCCCACGTGCGCGCCGTTTATGGCGCGAAGGGCGAGCAGGGTAGCGTCATCGATTCTGCCGACTCTGGTACTTTGTTGATCGATTGCTCAACCATCGATGTCGCCTCCGCCCGGTCGGTTGCCGCCAATGCCGAAGAACGCGGACTGGAAATGGTTGAGGCCCCGGTGACCGGAGGTGTCCCTGGCGCCGTTGCCGGCACGTTGACCATGATTGTCGGTGGCCCGAAGGCGGCATTCGAAAAAGCCAAGCCGTTTCTTGAGATCGTCGGCGGCAAAGTCGTCCATTGCGGCGAGGCCGGCGCCGGGCAGGCGGTGAAGATCTGCAACAATATGATGCTGGCGATCACCATGATTGGCGTTGCCGAGGGTATGACGCTGATCCGCGCGCTGGGCATTGACCCGGCAATCTTGAAAGAGGTCTCAACTGCGGGATCCGGGAATAGCTGGGCGCTGACCAACTACAATCCCGAACCCGGCCTGACCGAGGGTGCGCCTGCTGGAAACGGTTACAAACCGGGCTTTGCCGGGGCGATGATGGCCAAGGACACGGCGTTGGCCATCGAGGCCGGCACTTCCGTTGGCGTTCCATTGCCGCTGGGCGGAGCCGCGGCGCAGATGTTCCGGCTTTACTGCCAGGCTGGCATGGGCGGCGATGACATGTCCGGGATTATCCGGATGTTAAAGACAAAGTAGCGGATTTCCCGCTAACGATTCAGATGCTTTTCAGTCCTTGGCTGTAGTTTCTCCGACACTGCAAGGGGAAACTGCAGCCAAAGGGTTCGTTCATGCAATACTATCTGGAGTGTATCTCCGGGATTGAGCGTCTGCATCGCTTGTTTCTGGAGGTCATTAAGGCGGAACTCGATGCGCTTCGGGTCCGTGACATCAACAATGTACAAAGCCTGATTTTGTACAGCATCGGCGGGCGCAGCATCAGTATCAGCGAATTGACCCGACGCGGCTATTTCCTAGGGGCGAACGTTTCCTATAACCTGAAAAAAATGGCGGAAGCTGGCTATCTCAGGCAGGCGCGTTCCTCGCACGACCGACGGTCGATTACGGTTAGTCTGACGGAAAAAGGACAGGATCTC
>JAPOJR010000217.1 GCA_029978325.1 Alphaproteobacteria bacterium
AATGACCCGCAATACGCAGGAATTCGGGCCGAATTGCACGAATATCTGTTCCGTTGGCTGCGAACCCGCAAGCTCCGCCTTGCCCGGACGGACGCTCAGATAGAAACAACTGGAGGCGAAGCCGGCACCCGATCAAGGGGGGTCTACCGTGGCTATTGGGGGCCAGACGACTAATATTTGCAAAGGAGCCCGAAATGGGAGGCATCGGTAAGGAACTGATCCGCTGGATTTTCGGTGGCGGGGCGTTGGCCGCTGCAACATTCCTCGGCACCACCGCCTACCAGCAAGGCCAATTGCAGATCGAGCGCGAGCGCAATTTGCGCGATTTTCTGGCTCGTTACGTGGAATTGGCAACCAAGGGCACCTTGGACGAGCGCATCCGCTTCGTCCAGTACTGGGAGTCACTCGATGTGGCGCGCCAGATTGGCGTCGATCTGACCATGTACCGGAAAGCATTGCGGGACGAGTTCAATGAGGCAGACCGGTTCGCTGCCCAGGTGATGGCGGACAGTGCGCCACCGAAAGGCCGTGGCGGACAAGATGGCGACAAGTCTGCACCTTTGACAGCGGAACCGCCGGCGGTGGCCGTAGCGCCCAACCTACCGCCACGACGACCCAACACGCAGCCACAGGAGAAGCCGGTTGCGAAAGGACCGTCGCAGATTTTCGCCCCGGCCGACGCACTGGCGAATTACGCCGCCCAGGCGCAGCAAGCTCAGACGCAACAGGAAGCCTATTTTGCCTCCCGCAGTCAAACCATCGCCAAGCTGATTCCTGGGGCTGCCAATGCGCCGGATCTGGAGCGCCGCGGCTTCGAAGCTTTGCTTGCCAATGATATTCGCACGGCCCGCGATGCTTTCCGTGCCGCAGAAAAGGCCTGGCCAGAGTACCACAACGTTGCGGAAATCGCCCGAACCCTGGACGGACTCATGAAGCCAGGCCAATCGGCTGTCGACGGTGTTCTAGAGCCGGCGGCTGTAAAGACGCTCTATCGGCAAATTTTGCGCGACTACAGTTGGGGCATGCCGCCGGATCTCAAGACACGGATGCAGGCGTTGGCGCAGGATTAACATATGGGGCGCCATTGCCGCCTTGCTGCGTCAGACACGGCTATTGGCCGTTCCGGGCTTCGATGGCCATGGCCAAAAAGGCCTTGCTGCGGTCGCCGTTCTTAACGCCTAGAAATTGTGCGCTGCGACGGGTCTGGAATTCCCGCGCCTTTGCCGAAACCTGGGCCCATCGGGCCTCATGGACCTGGACGTCCGACTTGACTTGCGACCCGGCATCATCGTTGCGCGCATCGGCATGCGCCGCGGGGACAACCGCCAAAACCAAGAACAGAGCGCTGGCGGCGAAAGATGCAGACTTCAGTACTCGCATTGGTTGATCTCACTTCCCTTCTAACCTTTGTTGTCATTAGAGATAGAAAATTAACCAACTGCGCGCAGTAACCTACGTCACACTTCTGTTGGATCGACGAATTTTTGAGGCGCACCCTACATTTTTAGGGTCGAATGCGCCCCCTCGCCGATCCTATCCCACCAACTTCATGACCCCTTCTGCACAAGCCTGCATCCGCTCGATGCAGCCTTCCAGCGTAGAGGAACGAAAATCGAACACCATCTCACCGACACCCATGCCCTGATAGAGCCGGATATCCTCGGCGATCTGCTCATCGGTTCCGGTGAAATACCGCCGGCCGCCATCAGCACGCTTGCCAGGATTGGCGTCGTACACGGGCGCCTTAAGCGAGATATCCAGTTTGGACGGGTCACGCCCCTCTGCCTCGGTCAGACGAAACAGTTCGTCGATCTTGGCCTGGAATTCGTCGGGCAACAGCGGCGAGGCATCGACGGCGCCAACAGGATGCCAGCCGTCGCCATACTTCGCCGTCCGCCGCAGCGCCGGCCTGGAATGACCGCCGATCCAAATCGGCGGATGCGGTTTCTGCACCGGCTGCGGATCGCAGTGCACAGGGGCGAACTGGTAGTATTTGCCCTGGTGCGATGGCTCCTTCTGGGTCCAGAGCTTTTTGTAGATCTCCAGAATTTCGTTGGAAACCGCGCCGCGGTCATCAAATGGCTTCGCCTCCAGCGCTTCGAACTCTTCTCGCATCCAGCCGACGCCGGCGCCGACGGTCAGCCGTCCGTTCGAGAGGTAGTCGATGGTAGCCAGCATCTTGGCCGTCAGCACCGGGTTGCGGTGCGGCAGGATCATGACGCTGGTGACAAGCCGGATGCGCTCTGTCTTGGCGGCGATATAGCTGGCGAGCGTCAACTGCTCCAACTGGTCGCCGTGGCCGGGGAACGCGCCGCCTACGGTATAGGGATAGGGGCTACCAATCTTGACCGGAAATACGACATGGTCTGCGATCATGACAGAGGTAAAGCCCAATCTCTCGCCAGCCTGGGCAAAGGCGGTGAGAGCCGGCGGCGTCGCCACCGGCCCTCGCGTCGGCAGGTAAAATCCGAACCGCATCAGGGATTCGGGCCCCAGGGCGCCTCATTCAGCAGCTGATTTTCCTGGGTCAGAATGTTCGGGCGCAAGTCCTTGGCAAATTCCATGAACGCCGCGTTCGAGAACACACTCGCCCAATGTTCGCGCCGCTCCGCGTCATCCTTGAAACGCCAGAGGTGGACGATCTGGTTCAGCGTACCGGTATCGGAGGTGAAATAGCCAACCAGGCGGGCTTTCTCCGCGGCTGAAAAGGCCGGATAGCCTTTGTTGCCATATAGCTCCAGCACCGTCGCCATGGTGCCGACTTTCAGGGTGTACTTGCGCAGTTCGTAAAGCATGGTGTGGTTTCCTCCGGGTGGTTGGGAACGTTATTCGGGTTTCTTGATCTCAACGCCTGCCATGCGTTCCATCAGCAGGGCCATGCGCGAAGCATCCTCCTGCTCGCCCTCTTCCGCAATCATTTGGCGGAACAGGGTGCGGACCAAGGTGGCGATGTAAGATGGGACTTCATAGGCCTCCGCTTCCTGCCGCCACAGCTCCAGATCCTTCTGGATGATGTAGTTCGCGCCGCCAAAGTCGAAGGTGCGCGGCAGCACGAACTGGCTCATGACCTGTTCGGTCGCGAAGTTGCGTCCGGTGGCCTTGTTCATGATGTCCAGCATCTGCTGCGGGTCCAGGCCTGCCTTGGCACCCAGGGTCATCGTCTCGCATGTGGCAGCGAAATTGCAGAAGAACAGGATGTTGTTGCAGAGCTTCATGGTCTGCGCCGCGCCTGGCGCCTCACCCAGATAGGTTAGCTGGGCAGACATGGCCTCCAGGGCCGGCTTGGCGGCCTCAAATGTTGCCTTATCGCCGGAGCACATAATGGCCAGAGTGCCAGCCTCCGCCCCGGCAACGCCACCGGAAATCGGCGCATCCAGGAAGGCAATGCCCTTCTCCGCCAGCGCTGCAGCGGTGGCCTTGGAATAGGCAGAGCCGGTGGTGCCGTGGTTGATCACGCGCTTCACGGCCTTGCCACCGGCGATTTCGGCCGCCACGTGTTCGGCAATGGCAACCGTTGGCAGGCAGATGTGGACGGTCTCGGCCAGATCGGCTACGGACCGGGCCGATTCCACGATAGTAGCCCCGTGTTGGGCCAGGATGCCGGTCGCAACCGGGTTTGGATCGCTGACCACGACCGGGATGCCCGCGCCGGCGATATTGATCGCCATCGGACGCCCCATCGCGCCGATACCTAGAAAACCGGTGGGGGTGCTGCTCATGAACCGTATGTCCTTAGCCGAAGTGATTTCCGGCAAGTCTACGGCAGGCGGGCTCAGCGATCCAAGCGCATAATGGCCAGTGCTACGGTCTTGGCCCGCGGCACCATGGTGTCGAGCCGCATCATCTCTTCCGGCGTATGCGCATGCGCACCAACCGGGCCGGTAGCGCACACTGTGGGAGCGCCGACCTGTGCCGTAAAGCCGGAATCCGCCGAGCCGCCGGAGAACTCGCCCGCTATCGTCAGGCCAGCTTCCGCACCGCATTTGACATAGAGTTCGAATACTTCCTTGCTTTCCGCAGACTGCTGCAGCGGCAGGAAGCCCTTGCTCTCAATAATCTCGGTCGCCGTGCCTGGAACATAGGCGGTCTCCAGGATTCCGGTGATTTTCTCCCACACGGCATCCCGGGCGGCCATGGTTTTGAAGCGGACATCGACCTCCGCCATTGCGTGTGGCGCCACCATATTCACCGCGCTTCCGCCGGATACGATGCCGACATTGACCGTCGTCCCAACATCATAGTCGGTAAGCTTGTGCAGTTCCGTGATCTTCGCCGCCAATTCGCCTATGGCGCTAATGCCAAGCTCGTGCTGTCCGCCCGAATGCGCCGGTTTGCCGGTGACCTTGATTTTGAAGAAGCTAGCGCCCTTGCGCCCCGTCACGACATTGCCCGAAGGTCGGCCAGGTTCTGCATTGAACACCACCCGCGCCGTCCGCGCCTCGTTTTCAATGACCGGGCGTGAGGACGGCGAGGCGATTTCCTCGTCGCTGGTATAGAGCCCCAACAGCGGATAGGGCGCGCCGCCGAACCGCTTGAATGCCGCCAGAACAAAGGCGTTCATCACCAGCCCAGCCTTCATGTCTGCAACCCCTGGGCCGTAGGCGATGTCGCCTTCCACGCGGAACGGGCGCTCATTCGCCGTGCCATCGGGAAAGACAGTATCGCGGTGGCCCATCAGGACAATCGGACGGTTACCCTCGCCGCCGGAAACATGCGCACGGATGCAATCGCCGAACACACCATGCGGTACCCGATCCGTTGGAATTCCTTCCGCCGCAAACCAGTCTTCAATCGCGACGCCAACCGCATCGACCCCAGCTTTGTTGTAGGAGCCACTGTCGATATTGACCAACCGTTCCAGCAGATCGGTCATTGCCGGGCGCTGCTGGTCCAGCCAGCTTAAAATTTTGGCTTCCGCTTCAAGAAGATCGGTCATTTATTTCCTCCCACCAGCGTTTTCTGGTGCTTATCAATAACGACCCCGGCCTTCCCGTAGACAAAGGCCGGCGTGCGATTATAAGCAACCAAATTTGCCGATTGCAGCGATT
>JAPOJR010000218.1 GCA_029978325.1 Alphaproteobacteria bacterium
CTGTTGTTTGAGTAAAAAACTAAAGGAAGGATAGACCAAATGAAGCAGACGCTTCTAACAGTGATACTGGCCGCAGGTTTAGTGGGGCCAGCAGCAGCCAAAGATTTCACCTGGTCGTTCCAGGGCGATGCGCAATCGCTCGACCCTTATGTCCTGAATGAAACTTTTACGCTGGGTCTGCTGGGAAATGTGTATGAGGGCCTGGTGCGCCGTACTGCCGACCTTCAGAACGAACCTGCCCTGGCGGAGCGTTGGGAAATTTTGGAGCCGACGCGCTGGCGCTTCTATTTGCGCAAGGGCGTGAAGTTCCACAACGGCAACGACTTCAATGCCGACGATGTGGTATTCAGCGCCAACCGTGTGCGCGCCGACGGCTCTGACCTGAAAACCCGCATCGCCGCCGATACCCAGGTGGTGAAGGTGGATGACTACACCGTCGATTTCATCACCAGCGCCCCTAACCCGATCCTGCATTCCGAATGGTCCACCTGGTACATCATGGATAAGGAATGGTCGGAAGCAAACGGCGCGGCTACCCCATCGAGCGTGACCGAAGGCAAGGACAACTTTGCGGCCTTTAACGAGAACGGCACCGGCCCGTTTAAGGTGGTGAAGCGCGAAACCGATGTCGAAACGGTGATGGAGCCATTCGCCGGTTGGTGGGATAAGCCGAAGCACAACCTGACCAAGGTTACCTTCAAGCCGATTTCCAGCGATCCGACCCGCGTCGCGGCGCTGCTGTCGGGCTCGATTGATATGGCCTATCCGATCCCGGTGCAGGATATCAACCGGGTGGAAAGCAATGCCGGCACCGGCATGCTGACCGGGCCTGAGTTGCGCACGATCTTCCTCGGCTTGAATCAATCCGCGTCGGAACTGAAAACATCGGACGTCAAGGGCAAGAATCCCTTTGCCGACGTGCGCGTGCGCGAGGCGATGTATCGGGCGATCGACATCAACGCCATCAAGGCCAAGGTGATGCGCAACCTGTCGGACCCGACTGGTATGATGATCGCGCCGCAATTGGTCGACAAAAGCGCCTGGCAGGAGCGCCTGCCGTTCGACCTGGAAAAGGCCAAGGCGTTGATGAAGGACGCCGGGTATGACAATGGCTTTTCCGTCACGATGGACTGCCCGAACAACCGCTATGTCAACGACGAAGAGATCTGCACCGCGGTTGTCGGCATGCTGGCGAAAATCGGCATCAAGGTGAACCTGCTGGCGCAGCCGAAGGCTATCTATTTCGCCAAGGTTCTGGGACCGAAGTACGATACCGATTTCTATTTGCTGGGTTGGACGCCGGGCAGCTTTGACAGCTACAACGTCCTGCACAACATCATCCGTTGCCAGGAGGAAAGTGGCGCGGGCAAGTTCAATCTGGGTAACTACTGCAACAAGCGCATCGGCGAGTTGACGGACATGATCCTGTCCGAGACCGACCTCACCAAGCGCGACGCCATGATCGCCGAGGCCTACAAGATTACCCACGACGACCGCGGCTATATCCCGCTGCACCAGCAGGGCTTGGCGTGGGGCAAGCGCGATAATATCGACTTGGCACAACGCGCTGACAACCAGTTCATGCTTTACTACGTGAACGTGAAATAGGGCCGCCTGTCGCGTTTTGGCTCTGGAGAAGGCGCCCTGTCGGCGCCTTCTCTTTTTCTTGCGCGGCGCCGGGGGCTCCGCAATACTCGCGCCATCATGAGTGATACCGAAAATACCCTGCAGGTCCGCGTCTGGCGTGGCGGCGAAGATGGCAAGTTCCAGGCCTTCGCCGTACCCCGGCGTGAGCACCAGACCGTGCTCGACGTTGTGACCTACATCCAGCGTGAGCTGGACCCGACGCTGGCCTACCGCTTCGCTTGCCGGGTCGGCATGTGCGGCTCGTGCGGCATGACCGTCAACGGCCGGCCGCGCTGGACCTGCCGCACCCATGTCGATACCGCCACCGGCGGCAGCGACGTGCTGGAACTGGAGCCGCTGCGCTCGCTGCCGGTGATCCGCGACCTCGCCACTGACATGACGCCCTTCTTCGAGAAGTGGCAGAAGGCCCAGGGCCGCGCTACCGGCACCCGCTCCCGCGCCGACGACACGCACCGCGTCGACCCGGCCTCGCCGCGCCGCCAGGCCGCCGACGCCGCCATCGAGTGCATCAATTGCGGCGTCTGCTATGCCGCCTGCGACGTGGTCGCGAGCGACCCGGATTATCTCGGGCCCGCCGCGCTCAACCGCGCCTGGACCCTGGTGAATGACGACCGCGAGGGCGACCGCAAGGGCGTGCTGGCGGCTGCCACGGCCGGCGGCGGCTGCCATTCCTGCCATTCCCACGGCTCCTGCACCGAGCACTGTCCGGTGGAACTGAACCCGTCGGCTGGCGTGGCGGGGCTGAAGCGGCTGTCGCTGCTGGCGATGGTGGGAGGCAAGGTCTGATGCCATTGCCTGCGATCCTGTTCCTCGCGCAGCGGGCGAGCGCGCTGGTGCTGGCGCCGTTGGTGCTGATCCATCTGGGCCTGGCGATCTACGCCATCCACGGCGGGTTGACGGCAGCGGAGATCCTGTCGCGCACCCAGGGCTCGCTCGGCTGGAGCCTGTTCTACGGCCTGTTCGTGGCCGCCGCTGCCGTGCACGCGCCCATCGGCCTGCGCAACGTGCTGCGCGAGTGGCTGGGATGGAAGGGTGTCGGCGTGAATGTGGTGCTGGCGGCGTTCGGCGTGTTGCTGCTGCTGCTCGGCTTCCGCGCGGTCTCCGCGCTGACGGGGGTTTAGGCGCTATGCTCGGCCCCCGCTCGCAACACCACGCCGGCCGCCTGGCCGCCCGTGCGCACCGGCTGTCCGGCGTGCTGCTCGCCGTGTTCCTGCCGTTCCACTTCCTCGCCCTCGGCTTAGCCCTGGAAGGCGCCGAGCGCCTGGACGGCTTCCTCGCCTGGAGCGACCAGCCGCTGGTCAAGATCGCGGAGTGGGGTCTCGTCACCCTGCTGTCCGTGCATCTGCTCGCCGGCCTGCGCGTGCTGGCGCTGGAGTTCCTGCCCTGGCGCGACGCCCGCAAAAGCTGGATCACCGCCGGCGGCGTAATTGCCGCCGCTACCGGCCTCGTCTTCCTCGCCAGCGCGCTGGCCTGAGCCCTGCACACCCCATAAGGGGAGACCCCGCATGTCCGCCTCCACCGCCCCCAAAATCGAAACCGTCCAGACCGACATCCTCATCATCGGTGCTGGCGGAGCCGGCCTGATGGCGGCCCTGCACGCCGCGCAGGCCAACCCGGACCTGCACATCACGATTGCGGTCAAGGGGCTGCTCGGCAAGTGCGGCTGCACGCGCATGGTGCAGGGCGGCTACAATGTCGCCATCAATCCCGGCGACAGCATCGAGCGCCATTTCATGGACTCGATCGTCGGCGGCAAGTGGCTGCCGGACCAGGACCTTTGCTGGCGGCTGGTCACCGGCGCGGTCGAGCGCATCCGCGAGCTGGAAAACGAGATCGGCTGCTATTTCGACCGCAACCCGGACGGCACCCTGCACCAGAAGGCCTTTGCCGGCCAGAGCTTCGACCGCACCGCGCACAAGGGCGACCTGACCGGCATCGAGATCGTCAGCCGCCTGATCGAGCAGATCTGGGCCCGGAACGTCCGCAAGCTGGAGGAACACCGGGCGCTCGCCATCGTGCCGGACCGGGAAGGCAAGGCCTGCGCCGGCATGCTGCTGGTGGACATGCGCACCGGCGCCTTCCGGTTGGTGCGGGCGAAGGCGGTGCTGATGGCGGCGGGCGGTGGCCCGACCATGTACAAGTACCACACCCCCTCCGGCGACAAGGCCTGCGACGGCATGGCGATGGCGCTGGCGGCGGGCCTGAGTCTCCGCGATATGGAGATGGTGCAGTTCCACCCGACCGGCCTGTTGGCGGGCGAGGACACGCGCATGACCGGCACCGTGCTGGAGGAAGGGCTCCGTGGCGCAGGCGGCCACCTGCTCAACGCCGACGGCCACCGCTTCATGCTGGACCGCAACCCGGCCGGCGAGCGGGCGACGCGGGACATCGTCAGCCGCGAAATTTACCGCGAAATGCGCGACGGCAAGGTTACGCCCCATGGCGGCGTCTATATCGAGATGAAGCACCTGGGGCCGGAGAAGGTCGCGAAGATGTTCAACGGCATGGTCAAGCGCTGCGCCGATTGCGGCTTCGACCTCGCCGGCGGCCGGGTCGAGGTGGTGCCGACCGCCCACTACATGATGGGCGGCATCGTCTTCAATGTGGACACGACCACCGCCATGCCCGGCCTGTTCTGCGCCGGCGAGGATTCCGGCGGCGTGCATGGCGCGAACCGCCTGGGCGGCAACGGCGTCGCCAACTCCACCGTGTTCGGCGGCATTGCCGGTGACGAGATGGCCAGGTTCGTGGCCACAGAGCCCGGCTGGCGCGAGCCGGATATGGCCGTAGCGGAGGCCGCGGCCGCCGCCTCGCTGCGTGCGTTCGACCTGCCGAAGGGCGACCTGAACGGCCTGCGCAAGCGACTGCTCGACATGATGTGGGACGAGGCCGGCATCATCCGCACGAAGGAGTCGATGGGCCGGGCTTTGGTGGCCCTCGACGGGTTCGAGGCCGAATTGCTGGCGACCGGCATCCCGGATGCCTCGGCCTCGTTCAACCTGACCTGGCACGACTGGCTGAACCTGGAAAGCCAGATCACCATCTCCAAGGCCATCACCCACGCTGCCCTGGCGCGGGAGAACAGCCGCGGCGCACACTGGCGCGACGACTTCCCGGATGAGGGCGACTTGGATGCGTCTTACTTCACCAAAGTAAGGCTGGGCGATGCTGCCGGCGCGTTCGATGTGACGACCGAGCCGGTGAAGTTTACCATCGTCAAACCGGGCGAAAGCCTGATCGAGGGCAATGTGGGCGCGCCGGTGGCGGCGGAGTAGAGGGGGTTGGGCCGGTCTTAAACCAACGTCGGTGGATTTTGACCTTTCGCGTAACGTCCTTCAGCCTGAGGTGCTCGGCAGCGTCGAGCCTCGAAGGCCGCCGACGCT
>JAPOJR010000219.1 GCA_029978325.1 Alphaproteobacteria bacterium
GTCGTTCATCTGATTATCCTTCCAGGGTGTGGCCGGCAGCTACGAGGGCAGAGACTTCACAGACGGCAGCATCCAGCATTTGCAGTTGATCCGGCTCTGACAGCCGATGGTCGCCGCCTTTTACATAGGTAATGCGCACATCGGCACTGGCGAGTTTGTCCATTAGCGTGAGAGAATCCTGCCAAGGCACCGCGTCGTCTTCCATGCCGTGCAGAATGCGCACCGGGCCGGCGAAGCTATGGCCATTGGTCAACACCAAGTTATGCTTTCCATCGTCAATTAACCGTTTTGAGATTATGTAAGGCTCATCGGAATAGGGTGTCGGACGGGTGGTGTAACCTTGCTGTTCCAACTCGGTCTTTTGCGCCGGAGACAATGCGTCTTCCATGCGCAGCACGAAATCCGGCGCGGGTGCAATGCCAACCAGCCCTCGAACCCGTCTGCCGAGGCGACTGGCGGTCAACAGCATGACCCAGCCTCCCATGGACGAGCCGACAAGCACTTGTGGGCCTTTCGTGACCGCCTCAATCACTGCCGCAGCATCACCGGCCCAGTCGGAAATACCCGATTCGGCGAAAACGCCGCCGGATTGGCCATGGCCGCGATAGTCCAAACGGGTGTATTGCTGACCTCGCTTTTGACACGCAGCCTCCAGGTGCAGCGCCTTGCCGCCTTCCATGTCCGACATGAAGCCGCCCAGAAACACGACGCCGGGCAGCTTTGCTCCGCCGGCGCGGGCGGGCGTGTGGTGGTATGCTATGGGAATGCCGCAGTGGTCGAGATACGCAGGTGGGCCTGCCATGCCGAACTCCGAAGAATGGCGGGATGCTGATGCAAGCTAGCTTTGCCCCGACGGACGCGCCAGCGCAAGCCCTGCCGCCTGGCACGACAATTTTGCAGGTCCTCCCAGCCCTCGGTCATGGTGGTGTCGAACGCGGCACCCTGGAAGTTGCAAATGCAATCGTTGCAGCGGGTGGCCGGGCCCTCGTTGCCAGCGATACCGGCCCAAACGTGGCGCGATTGGAAAAGCTGGGCGGTTCTCATGTCGCCATGAGCCTCGCCAGTAAGAATCCCCTGACCATCCGCGCCAATGGCAAGGCCTTGGCAGACCTTATCGACCGCGAAAATGTCTCGTTGGTTCACGCGCGCAGCCGGGCACCTGCATGGTCGGCAAAGCGGGCGGCGGAGATGACGGCGACACCATTCGTTACGACGTTTCATGCTGCTTATAGCGAGAATGGCCTGCTCAAAAAGCGGTACAACAGCGTCATGGCGAGCGGCGACCGGGTGATTGCGATCTCCCATTTCATCGCCGGATTGATCCGGCAGCGCTATGGTACGCCCGACAATCGGTTGCGGGTAATCCATCGGGGCGTCGACCTCGACACGTTCGATCCGGATACGGTTGGCGGCGGACGGCTGATTGCTTTGATGCATCAATGGGGCTTGGCTGAGGGCGCCCGTGTTGTGCTGATGCCAGCGCGGCTAACCCGGCTCAAGGGACATGCGGTGTTGATCGCAGCCATCGCAAATTTGCTGAAGTCGCGGCACATGCCGAGTTTGGTCTGTGTCATGGTCGGCGCTGACGATGGAAGGGACAGCTACCGCCGGGAATTGCAACGGTACGCGCAATCGTTGGGCCTGGACAGCAATCGTATTGTTTTTGCTTCGCATTGCGATGATGTTCCGGCAGCAATGATGCTGGCCGACGTTGTGGTGTCCGCCTCGACAGAGCCAGAAGGCTTTGGCCGAACCCTTGCGGAGGCGGCAGCGATGGGGAAGCCGGTGATTGCAACAGCGCACGGGGCCGCGCCGGAAGTAGTGGTCAATGAAGAGACAGGCTGGCTGGTCACGCCGGGGCAGGCTGGCGCGCTAGCTGGCGCGCTCGAACGTGTCTTCGCCTTGTCACCGCGGGAGTTGGCAGTGGTCTCAAACAAGGCCAGGTATCGTGCCAGTTCGCTGTTCTCCAGCAAGTTTATGTGCGATCAGACGCTTGAGGTTTACCGCGAATTGCTGTCCAAAGCCGGTTGACGGTTTGTTCGGTCCAGGCGGATTTCAACGGTTGCAGCGAATTTTGGTAATTAAGCTCTCGGCATTGGGCGATTTCGTTCTGAGCATCGGGCCAATGCAGGCAATTCGTGCTGCGCATCCGGAGGCGGAGCTAACCCTGCTGACCGCCAAGGCCTTGGCCCCCCTGGCTGAGGCTACCGCGTTGTTCCGCCACGTTTGGCTGGATCAACGGCCAAAGCCCTGGCGTATCGGGCAGGTTCTGGCTCTGCGTAGCCGATTGCGCGAGGGAAATTTTGACCGCGTATATGATCTGCAAACCTCCAGCCGCACGAACTGGTACTTTAAGCTGTTTTGGCCCGGCCCCATCCCGGAATGGTCCGGCACTGCGCAACGATGTTCACATCCTGATAGGAATCCAGAGCGTGGCCATTGGCACACGGTCGAGACCCAGCGTGCGCAACTGGCTACGGCCGGTATAGCTGAGGTGCCACTTTCCGACTTGTCCAGGTGGCAGAGCGATATTGCAGGCCTGGCGTTGCCCAGCGACTATGCGGTGTTGCTGCCAGGCGGTGCAGCGCACCGGCCGGAGAAGCGCTGGCCGGCACAACGCTTTGCAGACCTGGCGCAGCGGCTGGCAGGGCAGGGGCTCACCCCGGTGATCGTCGGCGGCCCGCCAGAGGTGGAACCCGCCCGCATCATCACTGACGCCTGCCCGCAGGCGCTGAGCATTATCGGCCGAACCAGCCTGCTGGACCTGGCATCGGTGATGCGCGGCGCGCGGCTGGTGGTCGGCAACGATACCGGCCCGATGCACATTGCGAGCCTGGTTGGCCGGCCTTGCGTCGTGATGTTCGGCCCGGATTCCCGGCCGGAACGGTCGCGCCCGCGCGCGCATCCCGGCCATCCTGAGCCTGTTGTTCTCGAAGCGCCGGATCTTGCCGATTTGCCAGTCGATATTATCTGGCATAAAGCAAGCGACATCCTGCGCGCGCCGACCCCCTTGCCCCTATAGGTGCAGTGCAGCAAGTTACGGCTGCTGTTATAATCAGCAGTCTTGATCACCCTGGAGCCAATTCCATGCCGGATACCAAAATCGCAGAGGTTACCATCACGTTGCCCGACGGCGCGACGCGCACCTATGCGACCGGCACTACCGTGGCAGAGGTGGCCGAGAGCATCTCAAAATCGCTGCTGAAGCGCTCCGTTGGTGCGCGGATCGATGGGCAGGTGCGCGATCTTTCCACGCCGCTGACCAAAGATGCCGCGGTCGCCATCCTCACCCGCGACGACGACGAAGCGCTGGAACTCATCCGCCACGATGCTGCCCACGTGATGGCGGAGGCGGTGCAGGAATTGTTCCCCGGCACGCAGGTCACCATCGGCCCGGCGATCGAGAACGGCTTCTACTACGACTTCGCGCGCGAGGAGCCATTCACGCCGGATGACCTCGAAAAGATCGAGGCGAAGATGCGCCAGATCATCGCTCGCAACGAACCGTTTGTGCGCGAGGAATGGGACCGCGACGAGGCGATCAAGCATTTCGAAGGCATGGGCGAGGCGTTCAAGGCCGAACTCATCCGCGACCTGCCGGCTAGCGAGACGATCTCGATCTACCGCCAGGGCAAGTGGCACGATCTCTGCCGCGGGCCGCACCTGCCCTCCACCGGTCATGTCGGCACGGCGTTCAAGCTGCAACGGCTGGCGGGCGCGTACTGGCGCGGCGATTCGAATCGCGAGCAGTTGCAGCGCATTTACGGTACCGCTTGGCGCAACGACAAGGAACTCAAAGCCCACCTCACCCAATTGGAGGAGGCCGCAAAACGCGACCACCGCCGGCTGGGCCGCGAGATGGACCTGTTCCATCTGCAGCAGGAGGCCGTGGGCAGCATATTTTGGCACCCAAAGGGCTGGACCGTCTATCGCCTGTGTGAGGAATACATGCGCCGCCGGCTCGAGGACGGCGGCTATGTCGAGGTCAAAACTCCGCAGCTGATCGACCGCGTGCTCTGGGAACGCTCTGGCCATTGGGAGAAATTCCGCGAGGCCATGTTCGTTGCCGAGGCGGACGAGTCGCGCACGCTGGCCGTCAAGCCGATGAACTGTCCGGGCCACGTCCAGATCTTCAACCAGGGTATTAAGAGCTTCCGCGATCTACCGTTGCGGATGGCCGAATTCGGCTCCTGCCACCGCAACGAATCGTCCGGCTCTATGCATGGCATCATGCGGGTGCGGGCGTTCACCCAGGACGACGCACACATTTTCAGCCGCGAAGACCAGATCACCGACGAAACCCGCACTTTTTGTGAACTGTTGCTGTCGGTCTACAAGGATTTCGGCTTTGAAGACGTGGTCGTGAAATTTTCCGATCGCCCGGAAATCCGCGCAGGCTCGGACGAGACCTGGGATAAGGCGGAAGGCGCGCTGCGCGAGGCGATCGAGGCGGTCGGCTTGCCCTACACCATGAACCCCGGCGAGGGCGCGTTCTATGGCCCGAAGCTGGAATTCGTGCTGAAAGACGCTATTGGCCGTGACTGGCAGTGCGGCACGTTTCAGGTGGATTTCGTGCTGCCGGAACGCCTGGACGCCAACTATATTGGCGAGGATGGCGAAAAGCATCGCCCTGTGATGCTGCACCGCGCGATTCTGGGCTCGTTCGAGCGGTTCCTCGGCATTCTGATAGAGAACTACGCCGGGCGTTTTCCGCTATGGCTGGCGCCGGTGCAGGTGGTGGTTGCCACTATCACCAGCGATGCCGACGAATACGCCGCCGAGGTTGCCGCGGCGTGCAAGAAGGCCGGCCTTCGCGTCGAGACCGACGTGCGCAACGAGAAGATCAACTACAAGGTGCGCGAGCATTCGGTGGGCCGCGTGCCCAACATCCTCGTCGTCGGCAAGCAGGAGGCCGAAAAGCGCACCGTGGCGCTGCGCCGCCTGGGCGAACAGCAGCAGCAGTTCCTGAGCCTCGACGAGGCGGTGG
>JAPOJR010000021.1 GCA_029978325.1 Alphaproteobacteria bacterium
AGCGGAGCCTGGGCCCGATGCACCCGAATGCTGTCTCCGTCATAGATCAGTGGATTAGGCGCTTGGCCGCCCTCTTTGAGCACCGTGAGGTAATCGAACACGTAGCGCTGGGGCTGACCGCCCCGCCGCGACGACGACGGATGAGTATTTCGCAGGTAAGAAAGTGGTGTTGTTCGCCGTACCCGGCGCTTTCACCCCGACCTGTTCCGCCAAGCACCTCCCCGGCTTTGTTGAGAAAGCGGCGGAAATCAAGGCGAAGGGCGTCGACGCCATTGCCTGCATCGCTGTCAACGACGCGTTCGTAATGGGCGCCTGGGGCAAGTCGGCCAGCGCCGACGGCAAGGTTGACATGCTGGCCGACGGCAACGGCGACCTGGCCCGCGCGATGGGGCTGGAACTGGACGCCACCGGCGGCGGCCTCGGCAAGCGTTGCCAGCGCTTTGCGATGATCGTTGACAATGGCAAGATTACCCACCTGAACGTCGAGGCGCCCGGCGCATTCGAAGTGTCCAGCGCAGAATACGTTCTGGGCCAGCTCTAAGCTGAGTCTCAACGCCCTGCAGTCCATACGCAGGGCGTTGCCGAAATAAGTCGCCGGATCGGGTTAGATGCCCAGGTCCGGCGATTTTGTTTTGGTGAGTCGAACGAATGCGCTGGCTGGGGCTTGCCACGTCGGCATAGCGTCGTCCAAGCTGCGCCCAACAACGTTTGGAGCCTGAATGATGACTGCCCCTCTCCACTATCAGAGCGCGAGCCAACTGGTGCCGCAGATGGTCCGCGGCACGCTTAAGTCGCGCGACCTGCTGGAACACCTGCTCACCCGCATCGCCGAACGCAACCCGGCGCTGAACGCGGTGGTCTGGATGGATGTCGAAGGCGCCCGCGCGCAGGCCGATGCCGCCGACGCCGCAGCCGCGCGCGGCCAGATTTGGGGACCACTGCACGGCATTCCGATGACGATCAAAGAGAGCTACCGCGTCGCCGGCTCGCCGACTACGTGGGGCAATCCGAATTTTCGCAACAATGTCACCGACGACGATGCCCTGACGGTCGAGCGCCTGAAGAAAGCCGGCGCCATCGTCTTCGGCAAGTCGAACGTGCCCTATATGCTGGCGGACTGGCAGTCGTTCAACGCGATCTACGGCACCACCAACAATCCGTGGGACCTGTCCCGCACGCCCGGCGGCTCGTCCGGCGGTTCCGCGGCCGCGTTGGCGGCGGGCCTCACCATCGTCGAGGCCGGCAGCGATATCGGCGCCTCGATCCGCAACCCGGCGCATTATTGCGGCGTGTTCGGCCACAAGCCGACCTACGGCGTCGTCCCGCTGCTTGGCCAGTCTTTGCCGGATACCTATGCGCAGGGCGACATTTCCGTGGTTGGCCCGTTGACCCGCAGCGCCGCCGACCTGCGCACCATGATGCAGGTGATGGCCGGGCCGGACCCGGTCGACGGCATCGGCTGGAAGCTGGAGCTTCCCGCATCCCGCCATCGTTCGCTCAAGGATTTCCGAGTCGCACTGAAATTCTCCGACCCCAATTGCGCCGTCGATTCTGGCTATGCCGACGCCCTGCAGAACCTCGCTGACCGATTGGCCAAAGCCGGCGCTACCGTGCAGGAAATCGAGCCTGACATCGATACCAGCCGGCATTACGAGCTTTACGTGCTGTTGCTACGCGCCGCTACGTCCGGCCGCGTCACCGATGACGTGATCGAGATGAGCCGGGAGGTGGTTGCGCGCGGTCCAGACGACGGCAGCTATCTCTATCGCATGGCCCGCGGCAACCTGATGGGCCACAGCGAATGGCTGGGCCTGAACAACGAACGCCATGGCATCCGCCTGAAGTTTGCCGAGTTCTTCCAGGACTGGGATATCCTGCTGACCCCCGCGGCAGCCGGCCCTGCCTGGCCCCAGAACGAGGCGGGCCTGCGCCATGACCGCAAAATTGAGATCAACGGCCAGCAGGTCTATGGCACGGATCAGATGTTCTGGGCCGGCTATTCCTGTGGCATCTACCTTCCCTCGACGGTTGGACCCGCCGGCCAAGTCCGCGGCCTGCCTGTCGGCTACCAGGCGATCACCGGGCAATATCTCGATTACACCGCTATCGGCTTTGCCGAATTGGTCGAGCGCGATATCATCGGCTTTGCGCCACCTCCCGGCTACTAAAGCCGGATCGTCAAATTGCATGAAGCGGAGGCCTGCCCATGTCCATCTCTATCACGCCTTTTCCCGACGGCATTGGTGCCGATGTCGCCGGTGTGGACCTTGCGAACCTAACGCCCGGCGAGGTCGATGCTATCCGTAGCGCCTGGATCGCCCATCAGGTGCTGCGCTTCCGCGGCCAGAAACTAAACGACGACGCACTGGCCAATTTCTCCGCAAATTTTGGCGAATTGGAAGGCGCGCCGATCGGCTTCAAAACCCGGACCTACAAAACTGATAGGCCGGAAGTTACCGTCATCTCTAACATCAAGATCGATGGAGAGGCTATTGGCGGCCTTGGCGATGGCGAGGCCGAATGGCATTCGGACATGACGTATATCGACATGCCGCCGGACGCATCTGCCCTCTATTCCCTGGAAATTCCGGCAAGCGGCGGCGACACTTGGTTCATGAACATGTACGACGCCTACGACGCTCTGCCGGAGGCGATGAAAGCCAAATTGCAGGGCCTCACCTGCAAGCACGACGCCACCCGTTCCAGCGACGGCAAGTTGCGGTCCGGCTTTCGCGAAACTTACACCCGCGAGGAGTTGCCCGGCGCCGTCCACCCGCTGGTGATCCGCCATCCCGATAGCGGCCGCAAGGCGCTCTATTTGGGCCGCCGCCTGAATGCGCATGTCATGGAACTTACTCCGGCAGAGAGCGACGCTCTCCTCGACCAGCTTTGGGTTCACGTCCGGGCGCATGCAAAGACCTGGAGCCAGCAATGGCGGGTGGGCGACCTGGTGATGTGGGACAATCGATGCACCATGCATCGGCGCGACAGCTTTGACCCGTCCAGCCGCCGCCTGATGCACCGCACCCAGGTGCGAGGCAGCACACCGCCGGCGGCAGCCTGATCGGGCGCGGGCAACAGCGCGCCGCCTGAAGTGCAGCGCGCTATTGCTTACCGCATGCCGGCAACGGCAAGGCGGTGAGTTTGGCCAGACGAATATGCATCGTGAAATCCGGGTAGGTTATGTCTGCCTGCGTAATCACGCCAGACGCCAAAACCGTTTCCGAAATCTCAAAGCTTGGCAAAGCCTCCATCGGCTCCTGGAAATAGGCGCTGACAAAATGCCAACCGGCTTTCGGCAACAGCGCGCCCTGCTCGCCCAACCCAGCCGGCAGCGCACCGTTCATGGGCAGAATCCGCACGCTGACATCCGCCGGATCGCCTTCCACCTCGCCGCGCAGCAATGAGTGCCAATCCTGCGTTTTGCCCGCGGCCGCCCTGGACAATAACCGCCGCATCTGTTGCCAAGGAAAGACAACACCCGGTGGCAGCGATACCTCAGTCCGCTCCGGCTCGCTATAGGCGACATTCAGGCTTCCATCAGGTTGACGTTTGGCCAGACCACTGACCGAGCCGGTGATTTCGCCATCGGTGCCGCTCTCCATCAGGAAGCGGAATCGCGAAGCATCCGCCGCCTCCCAGCTGGCGATACGAACTTCGCTGTCGGCGTTTGTGCCGTCGCTATACGTCAGCGACAACAAGGAATGTTGCGTGTAAGCGATGCCTTCGCAATCCCGCTGCCATTCCAGCTTCAGCGCGCCCCGACCGCCGGATATCGGACCCAGCCCGCCAGACCCTTCGATCGCGACGGTATAACCGGCTGCATGCGGCAGCAGTTTCGGCGGTGACATGGCGGCCGCGGACCCAGCGCAGCTTGCAACAACAATGGCGACGGTCCCCGACCGCAGCAAGCGCGCGGTTACAGAGAGGATCGACCGGACCGCAACATCCACGGAAATTCACCTTTATCGAGCTGTAAAGTTGTAACCAAATCGCGAGCATCCTGCGCCGCGACAGGTCGGGTTATCACCACATAGGTTGCCGCACTGCCCTTCGGCAAGCGGGCGATCTGTACCCCAAGCTCAGAATGTCCCATGCGTGACAATTGTGTCGCAACCGATTGCCGCCGCGACTGTGCATAAGCCAATTGATCGAACGCTCCTGCCACGATTCGATAGCCTGGTGCAGGCGGCGGCAGCGGTACAGCAGCCCGTTGCGGCCTAGGCGATGGCCGTACCACACGGCCAGTCGATGTATTTTTCCGCACCACTGCCGGCACCGCCGGCGGGGATATAGCGGCCTCCGCCACTACCTTAAACGGTGCGAGATCGGTCCGGTTTCCGGGCCGCACCAACGGCATGGGCGGTTTGGCCTGCACGGCCAGCACCGGCTGGGATGGGTTCGACACCACCGCGCGTCTCTCCGCCGGGTCGTCAGGATCGCGAAAGGCATAGGTCCGCTCTGCAAAGGCGATGTCGTAGACCAAATCGTTCTTTTTCATCGGTTTGCAAACCGGCTGATCCCGCACGATGCGGAACAGGGCGCAATCCTTCTGCAGCAGGATCGAAATGCCATGATCGGTCACCGACCGTCCCGTCGAAAGAAAGCTGGCGCCATCGGCCGCATAGCTGGCCAGCGTTACGGCGGTCGGCACGCCACAGCCGGTCAGGCCAATGAGCGCCGCAAAAGCGCCCAAGATCGTCCAGACCCGCATCAATAGCTCCACCCTTTGCGCTTCGTTAACCCAATGCAGCGTCTTGAACACCGCATTGAAGCAAGTTCAGCTTAGGATGGCCACCCCTGCGACGCAGTTAACGCGCCAGGCAGGATTCACTCCGGCGGCAGGTCCAGCTTCAGCCAAAGTTCTTGCAGACGAGCATCATCGACCGGCGCCGGCGCCTGCATCATCAGGTCCTCGGCACGCTGGTTCATCGGGAAAGCGATGACTTCGCGGATGTTCGGCTCATCGGCCAGCAGCATGACGATCCGGTCAATGCCGGGCGCCGAACCGCCGTGCGGCGGCGCGCCCAGCTTCAACGCGCTGATCATGCCGCCAAAGCGGGCATCGACAACTTCATTGCCATAGCCGGCGATCTCGAACGCCTTGTACATGATCTCCGGCCGATGGTTCCGGATCGCGCCGGACGATAATTCAACGCCGTTGCAGACAATATCGTACTGAAACGCCTTGATCGTCAGCGGGTCCTGATTTTCCAGGGCTTCCAGGCCGCCTTGCGGCATTGAGAATGGGTTGTGGCTGAACTCCAGCTTGCCGGTCTTTTCATCGATTTCATACATCGGAAAATCGACGATCCAGCAGAACTTGAACGCGTTTTCCTCGATCAGCCCCAATTGGGTGCCGATTTCCGTCCGCGCAAAGCCAGCCAGCTTCGCGGCTGCCGGCGCCTTATCGCATGCAAAGAACAGCGCGTCGCCGTCGCCGACGCTGGCCAATTCCCGCAACTGCGCAAGGCGCGCATCGTCCATGAACTTGGCGATCGGCCCCTTGGCCGCGCCATCGGCGAACTGGATATAGCCTAAGCCCGGCGCGCCCTGGCCGCGGGCCCAATCGTTCAATTTGTCGAAGAAGCTGCGCGGCCGGGCGGCGGCGCCGGGCGCAGGAATAGCGCGGACGACGGCGCCCTTTTCGATGTTGCGGGCGAATACGCCAAAATCCGAGCCGCGGAACGCCTCGGTCACATCGGCAATTTCAATCGGATTGCGCAGGTCGGGCTTGTCGTTGCCGTATTTCAGCATCGAGTCATCGAACGAGATCCGCGGGAATGCGCCCTCGGTCACGCTGCGGCCATTCGCAAACTCGCGGAACACGCCCGCCAGAACGGGCTCGATCGCCTGGAAAACGTCCTCCTGAGTGACGAAGCTCATCTCGAAATCGAGCTGATAGAACTCGCCCGGCGAGCGGTCCGCCCGGGCGTCCTCGTCGCGGAAACATGGCGCGATCTGAAAGTAACGGTCGAAGCCCGCCACCATCAGCAACTGCTTGAACTGCTGCGGCGCCTGCGGCAACGCATAGAACGTGCCGGGATGCAGACGGGACGGCACCAGATAGTCGCGCGCGCCTTCCGGGCTGGTCGCGGTCAGGATCGGCGTCTGGTATTCGCGGAAACCCTGTTCGATCATGCGGCGGCGGATTGAGGTGATCACGTCCGAACGCAGTGTAATGTTGCGCTGCATCTTCTCGCGCCGCAGGTCGAGGAAGCGGTACCGCAGCCGGGTTTCCTCGCCATAATCCTCGTCCGAGTTCACTTGCAGGGGCAGGGTATCGGCCGGTCCCTGCACGACGATTTCGCTGATCGCGACCTCGATGCCGCCGGTCGGCAGGTTCGGGTTGACGGCTTCGCCCGCCCGGGCGACGCATTGGCCGGTGACGGTCACCACCGTCTCATTGCGCAACCGCTCCACAGCAGCAAACGCATCGCCTTTCGAAGTATCGACCACGCACTGCGTCAGGCCGTAGTGGTCGCGCAGGTCGATAAACAGCAACCCGCCGTGATCGCGTTTGCGATGCACCCAACCGGACAGGCGCACGGTCTGCCCGACATCGGTCGGACGCAACACGCCGCAGGTGTGGGAACGATAGGGGTGCAGGGTCGAAGTCATGGGAGCCACTCGAAACGCAAAGGTTATGTCATTGCGGTCTCGGTGCGCCATGACCGCCCGGCTGTCAACGCGACCGGTGCGCGCCATCGCACGCCCCGGACGGTGCAGGGCCGCCGACGAGCCGCTGACCGCACGGCGCCGCTAGCCCTGCGGCTTGGCGGGAATGCCTGGCCAATCCCCTAACCAACCCAGCGCCGACTGTCGCCAAATCTGGCCCTTGGGGATCAGAAGCTGGCGCTCCTCGATTACCCCGGTGCGCAGCATATAGACCTCGCGAGGATGTTCCGCACCGGTGGCATAGATTTGCGAACCGCAGTCGGCGCAAAAGCCCTGTGCCCGCCGCGCGCCGCTGCTGCCGATCTTCACATATTCCTTGGGCGTCCCTCGCAGCAGACGAAAATCAGCGGCGGCGGTTGGCACGTTCACGCGAAAAGCCGTGGACGACAACGCCTGACAATCCGTGCAATGGCACATCATCGTCTTGTCGGGATCTACCTCCGCCTCAAACCGGATAGCGCCGCAATGGCAACCGCCATGCACTTTCATGATCTTTTCTCCTCCACCTGCGACAAGCGCTAGCGCAGGGACATTATGGCGATGCAGCGGACGAGCGACAGCCCATTGTTCCAGGATCTCGCGGCTTGGCGGCAGCCCTATTGCAGCAGGTGTCGGGCAAAATCCAGCCTTCGGACTTTCCCCGTTTCCCTTTCGGCGCTTCGTCCTGTAAGACCAAAGGTCAGCACATTAACCGGACGACCGCATGCACACCCTGATTTCCGACAACAGCGCGCTCGCCGCCTTCTGTCAGTCCTTGGCGGCGGAGCCCTTTGTCACCGTCGATACCGAATTTCTGCGTGAAAATACCTATTGGTCCAAGCTCTGTGTCATACAGATCGGCGGCTCCAATCAGGCCGCCGCTATTGACGCCCTGGCGCCTGGCATCGATCTGCAACCGGTGTTTGACCTGCTGACCAACCCCAAGGTTCTGAAAGTATTTCACGCCGCCCGCCAAGACCTGGAGATTTTTTTCCAGTTGATGAACCAGGTGCCAGCGCCGCTGTTCGACAGCCAGGTCGCGGCCATGGTCTGCGGCTTTGGCGACAGCATTGCCTATGACCGGCTAGTGCAGGCGCTGACCGGAAAGGAAGTGGACAAGGCCTCCCGCTTCACCAATTGGGCGGAGCGGCCGCTGACCGATGCGCAGATCGAATACGCGCTGGGCGACGTCACCCACTTGCGTCAGGTCTATTTGGGGCTTGCGAAAAAGCTGGAGGAAACCGGGCGCAGCCATTGGCTGGAGGATGAAATGGCAATCCTTGCCGATCCATCTTCCTATCAGACCGACCCGATGCAAGCCTATCTGCGCCTGAAGACGCGCACGGCCAAGCCAAAGTTCCTGGCGGTGCTGCAGCAGGTTGCCGCCTGGCGCGAGCGCGAAGCGCAGGCGCGCAACCAGCCGCGTAACTGGATTATCCGCGACGACACGATCCTAAACATCGCCGCTCAGGCGCCGACCACGCCGCAAGCCTTGGGCCGGGTGCGTGGACTGGGCAAGGGGCAGGCCGACGGCCGGATCGGCCGGGAATTGCTGGACGCCGTGCAGGCCGGACTCGACCTCCCATCAGACCAACGGCCCACGCCGCGGTCGCCCCAGCCGGAGGGCGCGCGCGCCACGGCCGCTGCCGACCTGCTGAAAGTCCTCCTGAAAGCCTGTTGCGATCACGCGGGCGTCGCTCCCAAGCTGATCGCCAACAGCGGCGACCTGGACCGGCTGTCAGCCGGCGAACGCAAGGGCATCGCAGCGCTGGAGGGATGGCGGCGCGAAGTGTTTGGGCAGCATGCCATCGACCTGATGGAAGGGCGGCTTGCGCTGACCTACCGCAAAGGCGAGATCGCCTGGCTGCACGCTGACGCGGCTCAGTCGCCAGCCTGACCTGCCAGAACCCGTTCTTCCCGCAGCGGCAGTTCCGCCAGGATGACGTCCCGCTCCTCGTGCGTAAATCGGGTCCACTTGGCGATTTCCGGCAAGGTGCGATAGCAACCGTCGCAGAACTTGGTCTGCGGGTTGACGCTGCAAATGCGGATGCAGGGGGAATAGATCGGTCTGTGCATGCCGGCTCCTCTAGCACGCGGGCCCGTGCTAAACCAGACGGTACATGCAACCCGCGCCGGAGAAAATCCCCCATGACCGACCAGCCGACCACAGACAGCAAACCGGTCCAGATGCTGGGCCTCGGCCTCTATTTCGATGACCTGCACCTCGGCCAGCGCTTCCGCACCGTCGGCCGCTCGATCTTTGAGGCGGACCTGATGACCTTTATCGGCGTTACCGGCATGCAGGAGGTGATGTTCAACAATCTGGAGGATATCGCTGCCGATGCCCCCGGCGGCCGCCGCTTCATCCCCGGCCTGATGGCGCTGGGCATCGCCGAAGGGCTGGTGCTGGGGCCGACGCTGCAAAAGACCGGCCTCGCCTTCCTGAACATGACCATGGATATCAAGGGCCCCGTCCATATCGGCGACACCATCCATGTCGACCTGGAAGTGATTGAGTTGCGCCGTGCCTCGAAAGGCGCCCGCGGCCTGGTGCGCACCCGCAACCAGATCATCAACCAGCATGGTGACATCGTCATCGAGTACACGCCGCTGCGCCTGATGAAGGCGCGGGCATAGGCCGGGAAGGTATGCGTCGCCCTACCTCCATGCGCGGGCTGGAGGACCTGGCCCGCACGCGCTTATCGCAGCACTTCTTCCTGCGCGATTTCCTCTACAGCGAGATCGCGGCGATCTATGGCATCCAGAACATTCCCGACGACCCCGACCTGGCCATCGCCGCCGGCACCCGCCTCTGCGAGGTGCTGTTGGAGCCGCTCTGGCACACCTTCGGCGGCATTCACCTGCGCAGCGGATTCCGCAGCGTCCAGGTCAACGATTTCGGCAACATCCACGACCTGAACTGCGCCCAGAGCGAAAAGGACTTCGCCGGCCATATCTGGGACCGCCGCGACGCCGCCGGGCGCATGGGCGCATGCGTTACCGTCGTCGTGCCTTGGTTCCTCGACCGTTATGCCCGCACCGGCGACTGGCGGCCGCTCGCCTGGTGGGTGCACGACCACCTGCCGTACCACCGCATGCTGTTCTTCCCCAAACTGGCGGCCTTCAACCTGACCTGGCGCGAGGAGCCGGAGCGCCGCATCGACAGCCATGCCGCCCCGCACCGGGGCCTGTTGACCAAGCCGGGCATGGCGAACCACGTCGGCCGCCACGGTGCGGAGTATGAGGGGTTTCCGGTGTTTCGCAGCGGTGATGGGGACGCTAACAAAATGGTCGATGCCACCGAACGACCTTCTGCCTGAGGCGCTCGGCACAGCCGCGCCTCGAAGGCTGCAGACGCTTCGAGGCTCACACTGTTCGCACCTCAGCGTGAAGGACGTTTACGGGTCAAGCAGCACCAGATGCCGTATGTTATAGCCGCTTGGCCATCCGCACGGCACAGGCCATAATGCGCACATCATAATTCCAAGCCTTCGCACAACGAGGAACGCTCGCATCATGAAAGTCGGTTTTATCGGCCTCGGCACCATGGGTGGTCACTTCGCCACCAATATTCAGAAAGGCGGTCACGAGTTGATCGTCTCCGACATTTCCCGCCAGCATGCGCGCAAGCATCTGGAGGCTGGGGCCACCTGGGCCGAAACGCCCAAGGACGTGGCGGAACAGACCGACGTCGTTCTCGCCTCTTTGCCCGGCCCGCCGGAGGTGACAGCGGTTGCCGCCGACCCGGAAACCGGCCTGATCGCCGGCATGAAGCCCGGACAGGCGTTCTTCGACCTCGCCACCAACTCCCCCACCGTGGTGCGCCGCCTGCACGCGCAGTTCGCGGAGAAAGGCCTGCACTATCTGGATGCTCCGGTCTCCGGTGGCCCGGCGGGCGCTGAAAGCGGTAAGCTGGCCGTTTGGGTCGGTGGCGACAAAGCCGTGTTCGAGGCGAACCGCGCCGCGCTCGACGCCATGGGCGACCAGGTGCGCTATGTGGGTGAGATCGGCGCGGGCTCCATTGCCAAGCTGGTGCACAACGCCACCGGCTACGCCATCCAGACCGCCATGGCGGAGATGTTCTCCGTCGGCGTCAAGGCCGGCCTCGACGCGACGGCGCTGTGGGAGGCGGTGCGCCAGGGTGCGCTGGGACGTTCCCGCCCGTTCGACCGGCTGACCAAGCAGTTCCTGATCGACAAGTACGACCCGCCGGATTTCGCCCTGCGCCTCGCCCACAAGGACGTGACGCTGGCTGCCGAGCTTGGCCGCGACATGGGCGTGCCGATGCGCCTGATCAACATGGTGCATGCGGAGATGACGGAAGCTCTGGTCGCCCGCGGCTGGGGCGCGCTCGACAGCCGCTCGCCGATGATGCTGCAGTTGGAGCGTGCCGGCCTGGACAAGCTGGGCGGCGATGCGGCCTACCTGAAAAAGGTCATGGACGCCGACAAGGGCTAGACCGGGCCAGCCATGCCGGTGTTGCCCTCAGACGTCGCACATCCGAAGCTGGAGAAGGCGGACTATGAGTCCCGCCTTCTGCCAGCGCAGTACCGGATGCGCGACATCGCCATGGCCTATTACAATCAAGGCCTGCGCGGCGTGATCGTCATCGAAGGCGGCGACACCGCCGGCAAAGGCGGCGCCATCCGCCGCCTGACCGCCGAACTAGACCCCCGTTTCTATCGCGTCTGGCCGATTGGCCCGCCGACGCCGACCGAGCGCCAGCAACATTACCTGCAGCGCTTCTGGTGGCGCCTGCCGAGCGCCGGGCAAATCGCGGTGTTTGACCGGTCCTGGTATGGCCGGGTTCTGGTGGAAAGGGTGGAAGGCCTAATCCCGGAAGACCGTTGGCGCGCCGCCTATGGCGAGATCAACGCCTTTGAACAGGCGCTGGTGGCGGAGGGTATTCGGGTCATCAAGTTCTACCTGCACGTATCGCGCGATGAGCAGCAATCCAGGCTAGTCGAGCGGGTGCGCGACCGGTTCAAATGGTGGAAGATTTCCGAGGCGGACATCCGCGCCCATCTGGCCTACGAAGCCTACCGCGCCGCGGCTGAAGAGATGATCGAAAACACCTCAACCGAGGCCGCGCCCTGGCATGTGATTGCCGCCAACTACAAGTTTCACGCCCGCCTTGCCATTCTGGAGAGTGTCGCCGGCGCGTTCGGCAACGGCGTCGATACCGCACCCCAGCCGCTTTCGGACGCATTGCTCCGCATGGCTCGGGATGTGCTGGCTATCGAATAGGCGGGCGGCGGCAATGTAAGGGTAACAGCGGCGCGACTTTCTCGATCGTGAAATGCGTGCGAAGCTGGCAACCTCCGTCCCCGATGGGTCTGAACTTGCGGATAAAGGAGCCAGCCTGTGTATCAGCCAAAAAACGTCGTCTCATCCGCCGGCGAGCTTAAGTCCATTCTCGGACCGGACTTTCCCTCGCAGGTCGCCAAGGTTATCGACCATATAGACGACCATTGCCGCGCCTGGATTGAGCGCACACCCTTTGTCGTGATCGCCAGCGCCGGCTCCAGCGGCATGATGGATGTCTCACCGAAGGGCGACCCCGCCGGGTTCGTTCAGGTGCTCGACCCGAAGACACTGGCCGTGCCGGACCGGCTCGGCAATCATCGCGGCGACACTTTCCTGAATGTGCTGGAAAATCCCAACGTCGCCCTGATGTTCATCATTCCCCTGCGGCGCGAGGTGGTGCGGGTCGTTGGCAAGGCCCAGGTCGTGCGCGACCCCGACCTGCTGGCATCCATGACGGTGAACGGCAAACAGCCGGACCTGGCGCTGGTGGTGCGTGTCGAGGAAGCCTTCTTCCACTGCGGCAAGGCGATGATCCGCTCGCATATGTGGGAGCCGGAGAAATGGGCCAGCATCGATGGCCTGCCGACCTATGCCACCGCGCTGAAGGATCACGGCAATCTGCCGGACACGCTGGAATATCTGGAGCAGCGCATGCACAATAACGAGGTCAACCGGCTGTACTGACGAGCGTTGAAACGGCAGGCCTCTTTGGCTCCTTGCGCTCTGTCCATCCTTGTCGCACCATCCGGGCAAAGAAAAATCCACTGGAGGATTGCCCGATGCAAAAGCTCACCGCCGAACAACGCCAGGAATGGCAGACCGCCGGTTATTTCAAGGTGGCCGGCGCCCTCAGCCCGGCCCAGGTCGCCCACTTTGCCAAGAAGGTCGATGAGGTCCGCACCCGCCCCGGCTACGAGCCGAACTCCGGCATGGTGCCTCGCGGCCACTATCAGTGGCAGGACCACGCGACCGACCTGGACCCGGAAGGCTTCATGGATCGCCGCGATCTGCTCTCCTATGGGCAGGAGTTCATCGACCTGATCGACCATCAGCCGGTGTTCGACCTGATCGTCGACCTGATGGGCCCCTACCTCGCCTTCTCCATGAGCCAGGCCATTGTCCGTCCGGCGAATGACGGCTTCCCCGGCTATACCCACACCGACGGCGGCGAGGGTCAGCGCGAGGTCCGGGTGATGGAGTCCAGCCGTCCCATCGCCGTCAAGGCTCTGTATCTCCTCACCGATGTGGAAGGTCGGGACAACGGCAACTTCACCGTCTATCCGGGCAGCCACGTCCACCAGATCCCGTTCTGGAAGGACCCGCCGAACGACCCGCACACGCCCGGCTGTGTGCATCTGGACGGCAAGGCTGGCGACGCGTTCATCTTCGGCCACTCGATCTGGCACGGCCCCGCGCCGAACAATTCCGGCCGCGCACGCAAGACGCTGCTCTACAACTACAGCCAGCTGTTCATGCGCGCCTATGACTATGACGGCATCCACCCGCTCGCCCAGCGCGGCACGCCGCGGCAGCGGCGTCTGATGGGCGACCTCGGCTACGAGTGGCGGCCCGGCTCGTATTTCTATGTGCCGGAGGATCAGGTCGAGGTGATCACCGGCAAGTCGGGCTGAGGCAATGGACCTGCTCATCCAGGGCTTCGACCACCGCACCGCCAACACCGGCGAGGTGGAGATCGGCTATTCGGTCGGACCGGACAATGGCCCGCCGCTGCTGCTCCTGCATGGCGTCACCAGCCGGCGGGACGGGTTCGTTCGCGTGCTCGACGCGCTCACCCCGTCCTGGCGCGTCTTCACCATGGACCAGCGCGGCCACGGCTATTCCGGCCACACGCCCGGCGCGTATGCCCGTGCCGACTATGCCCGCGACGTTCGGCATATGCTGGATCATGTCATCGGCGAGCCGACCGTGATCTGGGGCCACTCCCTCGGCGGCGGCAACGCGACGGAGACGGCGGCGACCGACCCCTCGCTGATCCGCGCGCTCCTGCTGGAGGACCCGGCCCTGTTCGGCCCCTCCCGCCCGCCCATCGCCGAGGACAGCCCCGTCCGCCAGAACTTCCGCCTCTTCCTGCGCCTGGTGGAGGAGGGCCGGTCGCTGGACGAGATGACCGCGACGCTCCTCGCCAGCAATCCCGCTCAGGGCGAGGTCATGGCCCGCTGGAAGGCCGAGTGCCTCCGCCAGATGGACCCGGAGATGCTGCGCAACGTGGCGGAGGCGAGGCCCCTCGGCCACAGCGACCCGAAAGACCTGCTCGCCCGCATCGACTGCCCGGCGCTGCTGGCCCAGGCCGACCCGGCGGCGGGCGGCGTGCTGCCGGACGACTACCTGGCAGGCCTGCTGCCAGGCGATGGCCGCATCAAGGTGGAGCGTCTCCCCGGCTGTGGCCACAACCTCAACCGAGATCACCCGGAGGAGCTGTTAGCTGTGGCCCTGCCGTGGCTTCAAACGCTCGCCTAGCCCATAACGACAAAACGAGGAACCCCGCCCATGCATGTCGGCGTCCTGATGTTCATCACCGACTACTGCCTGCCGGTGACCCAACTGGCCAAGGCCCTGGAGGATCGCGGCTTCGAAAGCCTCTGGATTCCCGAGCACAGCCACATCCCGATCTCCCGCAAGTCGCAGTATCCTGCGGGCGGAGACCTGCCGAAGCGCTATTATGACTGCATGGACCCGTTTCCGGTCATCGGCGCGGCAGCGGCGGCGACCTCCACGCTGAAGGTGGCGACCGGCATCTGCCTTGTCTCGCAGCGCGACCCGATCCAGACGGCGAAGAGCGTCGCCACCGTCGATCACCTCTCCCAAGGCCGTTTCATCTTCGGCACCGGCGTCGGCTGGAACCGGGACGAGATGGAGAACCACGGCACCAACTTCAAAACCCGCCTCTCGCTCACCAAGGAGCGGATTGAGGCGATGAAGGAAATCTGGACCAAGTCCAAGGCCGAGTATCACGGCAAATACGTCGATTTCGACCCGATGATGACCTGGCCGAAGCCGGTGCAGAAGCCACACCCGCCCGTGCTGATCGGCGGCGGTTGGCCCCATGCCGCCATGCGCGCCATCGACTACGGCGATGGCTGGATGCCGAACTCGGTCCGTCCGGACTACCACATCCTCGACAAGGTGCCGGAGTGGGAGGCGATGAAGCGCCAGGCTGGCCGCGACGTGCCGCTCACCTGCTGCCTGGCGGAGCACGACCTGGACATGTGGAAGCGCTACCAGGACGCCGGCGCCGCTCGCATCATCGTCGAAGTGCCGCCGGAAGGCGCGGACACCGTGCTGCCCATGCTGGACAAGCTGGCGGACGGTGTGGCCAAGGTCGCTTGACGCTGACGGCAATCCACCACCTTCACCCTGAGGTGGCGCTCGCAGAGCGCCCTCGAAGGGGCCGCGCGCGGCACGCCGCCTTCGGGGCTCACTTCGTTCGCGCCTCTGGCTGAAGGGTCATTGTCGGACCAAACCACTCACTTATTCAAAAGGAAACCCACCCATGCATGTCGGCATCGCCATGTTCGCCACCGATTACTCGATGGCCCCCACCGAACTCGCCCAGGCGCTGGAGGAGCGCGGCTTCGAGAGCTACTGGCTCCCCGAGCACAGCCACATCCCGCTGACCCGCAAGTCGCCATTCCCACAAGGGGGCGACCTGCCGAAGAAATACTATGACGTGATGGACCCGTTCCCGGTCGCCGCCGCTGCTGCCGCGGTCACGTCTACCCTGAAAGTCGCCACGGGCATCTGCCTCGTCCCGCAGCGCGATGCCATCCAGATGGCCAAGAGCGTCGCCACTGTCGATCAGCTCTCCGGCGGGCGCTTCCTGTTCGGCGTCGGCATCGGCTGGAACCAGGACGAGATGGAGAACCATGGCGCCAGCTTCAAAATGCGCATCTCCATCTGCCGCGAGAAGATCGAGGCGATGCAGCAGATCTGGACCCAGACCAAGGCGGAATATCACGGCCGCTTCGTGGACTTCGATCCGATGATGACCTGGCCGAAACCGGTGCAGAAGCCCTACCCGCCGATCTGGGTCGGCGGCAACATCCCCGCCGGTGCGGGCCGGGCGCTGGAGTATGGCGACGGCTGGCTGCCGCACGCCTTCCGCCCGGAATACCGTCTGATCGACCGCCTCGACCTGTGGGAGGAGATGAAGCAGAAGGCGGGCCGCCACATCCCCGTCACCCCCTTCGGTGCCGAGCACGACCCCGACATCTGGCCGGAGTATCAGGAGAAAGGCATGGAGCGTATCGTCATCTCCATGGCCTCCGAAGACCGCGACACCGTCCTGCCCAAGCTTGATGCCATGGCCGCCGGTGTGGCGCGGGTGAAGTAAGGCCTCCGCCACATCTCCCTTCACCCTGAGGCGGTGCCGCAGGCTGAAGGCGGGTCCTACCTCCCGGCGAGCCGCAACACCGCATCCGCGTTGCCATGCGTCAGCTTTGCCATGTCCGCCGGAGCCAGCGTCAGCCGGTCGAGGAAGGCGCGGCCCTGCCCGTTGCGGGCATAGGGGTAGTCGACCGAGAACATCAGCCGGTCGATGCCAAAGGTCAGCAGGGCTGCCAGAAACGGCGGCTCTGTGAAGATACCGCTGGTGGTGACCCAGACCTGGTCCGTTACCTGCTGGCCGATAGGCCGTTCCAGATGGTCGATGGCCAGCCGGAACACGTCGTCGGCGCGGGCCAGCATCATCGGCAGCATCTCGCCCATATGGCCGATGATGAGCTTCAGGCCACGGTGTTTGTCGAGCGTGCCGGCCAGCACCAGGCGCAGCACGTGAATGCCGGTCTCCGAATGCCAGCCCCAGCCCGCCGTCTCCAGCACCTGGCCAGCGGCGGGCTTCAGGCCGCCGAAATAGGCCTCCCGCACCTCCGTCGGGGCCAGATGGGGGTGGATGTAGATGGGGACGTCCAACTCTACCGCAGCGGCCAGCAGGTCGTCATAGGCGGGATGATCGAGAAAGCGCCCGTCGGTCGTGCCGTTGATCAGCGCACCGCAAAAACCCAGGCCCTTGACGCAGCGCCGCAGTTCATCGGCGCACGCTTCCGGGCTCTGCATCGGCAGCACGGCGAAGCCGGCAAACCGGTCGGGGCGAGCCGAAACAGCTTTGGCAAGATGGTCGTTCATATCCCGCGCCAGCGCAACGCCAGCCTCGCCCGCCACCAGGTCCGGCCCCGGCCCGGTGTTGGAGAGCACCTGCATCGTGATCCCAGTCTCATCCATAGACCGCAACCGCTGCTCGCCAATCTCCGGCGCCAGCTTCAAGGGGCTATAGCCGTCTGGCGAGGCCGGGCGCGGACGGAAGCCGCGGGCGGCGATCAGGGCCGGGTCAATGCGGGCAACCAGATCAGGGGCGGTGAAGTGCTCTTCCAGGGCGATGGTGCGCATGGGCGGCAGACCTTTCAGCCTAAATGCTCAAACACCGCAGATCGTGCAGACCGCAGCAGCCGCCGTCAATCCAAAGCGTCCCATTCGGCCCGCGTAAGCCGCTCGGGAATATGCTGGGCGCAATTCCAGTCAAGGGCTTTGACCGCGACCGGCGAGGCGCGGTCCGGCACAGCCGCATACCCCACGGGAAACAGGCGCTCGACCAGACCCGGATCGTCCGCAATGGCGACGATCCTTGCCTCACCCCAGATTTTCAAGCGCCGGTCGATATCGTCGGACAGCAGCCGTTCGCGTACTTGGGTAACGTCATAGTGGTCCTGCACGCTCCGGACAGATGCCGTGAACGCGATTTCGGCAAAAGCTCTGGCCATTGTCTGCGACTCCTGCTTGGGTTCGGTCGGCAACAAAGATGGCGGCGACCCCAATGCGCCTGTAGCACCTTTGCCGATCCTGAAGCGATGCAATCAACGCAAAAATAGTGGCCGCGATGTCTGAATTCATAGTCTCGAACAGCTCAGCCCGCCGCCTGTTTATGGCACGTCACGGACTGTCCGAGCCGCTGCGCGCGCGCCTCAGTCAGGCGGCTTTGGCGGAGAAAGTGCACGCCCTGGGCTTTGTCCAAATCGACAGTATCAGCACGGTCGAGCGCGCTCATCACATGATTCTGCACGCCCGCAACCACACCTACCGGCAACACCAGCTTGCGCGGTTGCACGAACGCGAAGCCGGCATATTCGAAAACTGGACGCACGACGCTTCACTGATCCCGACCGCGTTCTACCCCTATTGGCAACGCGCATTTGAACGGCGCAAAGCAAAGCTGCATGGCCAATTTAACCGTTGGCAGGGCGGTGAGTTTCAGGATCGCATCCAGCACGTGCTCGACCAGATCGCCAGCAACGGCCCGATGCTGGCCCGAGACTTCGACGACAAGCCGGACAGGGACAGAGACCGGTGGGGCTGGAATTGGCATCCCAGCAAAACCGCTCTGGAGTATCTCTGGCGGACCGGCGGACTGGTCGTCGCCAGGCGAGAAGGCTTTCAGAAGGTCTATGACCTGCCGGAGCGCGTGATACCGGACCACGGCGCGCTGGCGGCGGTCTCGGATACGGACCTGGTCGATTGGGCCTGTTCGGCGGCGCTGGATCGCCTGGGTTTTGCGACTCCGGCAGAACTGGCTGCCTTCTGGGACATCATCACCCTGGACGAAGCGAAAGCGTGGGCTGCCGCCCAATCGCAGCAACGGCTGACGCGCGCTGTGGTCGAAGCCGCTGAAAAGGATGCCAAACCGCGGGACGTGCTGTTGCGGCCAGAAACGCTGGAAATACTGCAAAGCGGCGATTTCCCCTCGCCGCCCGGCGCCCTGCGCGTGCTGAGCCCGTTCGACCCGGCGATCCGCGACCGCCGCCGGGCGCAACACCTGTTCGGGTTTGACTACCGCATCGAAATATTCGTGCCCGCCGCCCAACGGCAATACGGCTACTATGTTTTTCCCCTGCTGGAGGGCGACCGGCTGATCGGGCGTATCGACATGAAGTGCGACCGCAACGCCGGCGTTCTTGACGTCCAGGGGCTCTGGCTGGAGCCTCGCCTGCAACTGACACCGAAACGCAATTCCAAACTGGAGCAGGCTTTGGCCGCCGTGGCGGAGTTTGCCGGGGCGGACGCGGTGCGGTTCGCCGATGGATTCCTGAAAGGCAGCTAAACCGGCGCAATCTTCGGCAGAGGATCGGGTCGTCCCTCCGGCAGATTCTGGCGCAGATCGTCCAGCAAATCGCGCTTGATCGCCGCCGAGCCGGGCTCATCCCAGAGGTTGCGCCATTGGTGCGGGTCGTTCGACAGGTCGTACAACTCGCCCTCATCACCGCTATAGCAGTTGGTCTTGCCGTAGGCGGTGATCAGGTAGCGGTCGCGCACCAGCGATTGCAGCACGATCTCGTTGCCGTCAAAGGTGTCTATCCATTCGGTCACGACGCGCTCACGGCTGGCATCGCCGGGCGCGGTCGGCAGAGGCGCGCCCTGCATCCACTCCGGCACCGGCAGGCCGGCCGCCCGCATCAGGGTGGGCGCGATATCGACGTGGCCGACAGGCTCCGGCACATCCGCCGGTGCGATGCCGGCCGACGGCGCCGGGCGCCAGATCAGCGGCACCTGGGTCAGCGCGTCAACATGATACGGGCCCTTGAACAACATGCCGAAATCGCCCTGCAACTCGCCATGATCGGTGGTGAAAACGATATCCGTGTCCTCGTCCCAGCCACGTTCTTTCACATAGGCGAGCACCCGACCAATGGCCTCGTCGATCAGCTCATTCTTTGCGTGGACGACGGCGTTGACCTCGCGGATGTGGTCCGCCGTGGTCGTGGCCGGCACATAGTCTGGCGGCACCTCGAAATTCACCTGGGTTTCGCCCCGATACCAGGCGAGCCAGTGCCACGGCTTGGTGGCCAACACCTCCTCGCAGGCCTCGCGGCTGCCGGGATAGCCTGGCGGCAGCGGCAGGTCGCGCCAGTCGAAGCGTTGCTTGGCTTCGCGCGGCACATCCCATGGGTGGTGCGGATCGGGGAAGCTCATCCAGCAGAACCAATCCGCATCCGCATCGAGCGTCTTGAGCCAGTCCACCGTGCGATTGGCGGTCCAATGGGTGTGGTAAAGCTCGATGGGGATTGGGTTATCCTGTACCTGCGGCGCGCCGGTGTCGCCGCCGCCAACACCGCTAGGCGCCCCGTTCACGGTCATCTGGAAGAAGCCCTCGACAACGTCCGGGTGCTCCGCCGCCAGCCATTTCGGATAGTGATACAGCGAGCGCCCGACCCGGCCGGTGTGGCCCGCCAGCTCCATACGGTCGAAGCCGCGGTGCGGCCCGTAATTGTCCTCATGGGCGGCGTTGTTCTCGAAGAACGCCTTGGAGGCCTGGGGTTCGAAATGCGCCTTGCCGATGAGCGCGGTTTTGTAGCCGGCCGCCTTGAGAGCATGGGCGAGGCTCGGCGCCTCCACGGGCAGGGCGATGCCGTTGGCGGTCACCCCGTGCATGCGGATGTGCTGGCCGGTCAGAATGGTCGAGCGCGCGGGCATACACACCGCGCATTGGTTCCGCGCCTGGCGATAGGTGATGCCTGTCGCCGCAAGCCCATCGATCACCGGAGTCTTGGCAAATCGGCCGCCGGCGAAGCCGAGACCGTCATAACGTTGCTGGTCGGTGGTGATCAGCAGGATTTTGCGGCCCATGCGCTTTCTCCTCTGGACAGCGGGTCAGTTCTAGTCGGATGCCTCCGCCAGCGACGACAAATCGGCGTTCGTATAGACGTTCTGCACGTCGTCGTTGTCGTCCAACGAGGTCAGCAGGCGCATCAAGCCATCGCGGTTCTCCTCCGCGACCGCAACCTCCGCCATCGGACGCCACACAAGCTTGGCTTCCTGCACGGTCGCGGCGGCATCGACCTCCTGGTAGACCTGACTGAAGGCGTCCACCTCGGTAACCACATAGAAGCTGTCGGGCTCATCCTCGACATCGTTGGCGCCGGCCCCGGCGGCGACATCGAACAACGCTTCGAAGTCGGTGCCCTCGCGCGAGACCTGAATCTCGCCAATCCGCTGGAACAGGAACGACACCGAATTGGTCTCGCCCAACGAGCCGCCGTTCTTGTTGAAATAGCTGCGGACTTCGCCGGCGGTACGGTTCTTGTTGTCGGTCATCGCTTCGACAATGATCGCGATGCCGCCTGGTCCATAGCCTTCATAGCGGATTTCGGAATAGTCGTCGGTGTTGTCCGGCCCGGCTGCGCTCTTGATGGCCCGGTCAATGCGCTCGTTCGGCATATTCGCCGCTTTTGCAGCACTGATCGCAGCGCGCAGACGCGGGTTCGCGTCGGGGTCGGGAGAGCCTAACTTGACCGAAACCGCGATCTCTCGGCCAATCCTGGTAAAGATCTTGGCCCGCTTAGCATCCTGCGCACCCTTGCGGTGCATAATGTTCTTAAACTGGGAGTGGCCAGCCACGGGCACACCTCATGGAAGTTATAGGTTGCGGAAAACGCCGCCCGGTATGCGACGCGCCACCGCCAACGTCAACACGCCTGAAAGCCGCGCAATGGCAAGGTTCACCCTGCCAGGGGCGCGGCCGCCATGGCGGATGCACGCTGAGCCAACGGCTCGTACTGCCGCCAATCCAGCGGCAAAGCCCGGAGCGTTTCCGGATCCCACATCAGCCGGGCAACGCCCAGAACGTTCGTTCCATAGACATGCAGGCCAATCGCGGGCTCATCGCCCAGGCACTCCGCAACATGCGCCATGTCGGCCGGGATCGTTACGATATCGCCGGGCGTCAGCACGACTTCCCGGTCGCGCGAGAGCGTCTCGTCGGCAGACCGGCGATAGAGCGTGTTCTTCTCGCTGCCTGACAACAGCAGGATATTGGCCCAAGTGCCGTGGTTGTGCGGCGGCGTGCGGCGGCCATTCGGAAAATTGACTTTGAGAAGCGACAGGTTCGGCGCCCGGAAAAACGCCTGATTAGCATTGCCGCCGACCCCGGGGAGATAGCTCAACATCCGCCCAAGACCATCCAGATCGCCCTTCAACCGCTCCATTTCGGACCGAACCGCCGCCTGTGGGTCGGCAGCGGCGGCGGCGTTCGACATACGTTGCACAAGGTCGGCAATGGTCATGGGTCAGGCATCCTTGCAACACGTTGGAAAACGACAGGTTAGCGAATCCTAGTGCCAAGTGAACAGCACATCCACATATAAGCCTCTGGGAGGCTTCACAGGACTTGGCAGGTCATAGGTGAACCGCTGAAGATCGCGCGGATCCAGCACCTCTGCCGGCGGCTCGCGCACAACGTCAGCAAGCATATTCTTTTCGGTATCGTAAACGACGATTCGAACCGGCGGGATTCGCAGCCGCATGTCGGATGTATTCTGGATAAATCCCGTAACCCGCAACATGTCTGGATTATCGACTGCTGCGCCCGAGGCCAAATCGACGAACGCCAGCCCCTCTCCCGCCTGCCGCAGCGGGATCCCAGCCAAATTGTACAGGGGCTTAAACGATGGTGCGACCGCAACGATCTCATTGCGCAAGATATAGGTGACGGCAACAAACAGCATCAGTACAGACGCTACGATGACCCTCGTCCAAGGCCGTCCCGGCTCCGGCGCGGCCTCGATACCGACGCCTGGAAGCGGCCGGTCCCAGGACGGTACCGATTCATCGACCACCTTTTCCTTGAATGGCGCGATAGTATTGGAAAATTCGTCTTTCCTGGAGGAAACCGAATCGGGGCCGGAAGCTGGCCTGGAGTCTCTTTTTCTTGGTTCGGCTTCAGTCACGCCTGACGCCGGTGGGGCGGTAGCGGAGCCGCCAACCGCCGCGGATTGTTCCGGCGCGGCACCATCCGCCGTCGCGTGCCAAACATGCTGGCAGCGGCTACACTTGACGCTGCGGCCAGCTTCTCCCAAAGCACCATCGGGAATACTGAATGTGGTGCCGCAGCTAGGGCAGGTCAGTTGCATAAGACACTCGAGCTGGTTGGACCGGTAGAGACGGTGCGCTGCGCTTGAATAGCCACGCCGATGTCAAATTTTGAGTAAGCGCACTATACGCATAGAATGATGCAGATGCCATATGACAACAACCAATAGAGTGTATCAATGTCGGGCAATTTGACCGAGCCCTTGTCGGACACCGTCCCAGATCCCGCCGCCCCGGCGACCGTAGTCGCGCTGGACCGGGTTTCCGTGGCCTACCAGGGCGGAGAGGCCGCGTTGGACCAGGTGACCTTCGCGCTTTCCCCCGGGTCGTTCACCTTCGTCACCGGTGGCAGCGGTGCCGGAAAAACGACGCTCCTCAATGTGATCGGGCTGGCCTTGCCGATCAGCTCCGGCCAGTTGCGTGTGCTGGGGCATGACCCCAAATCCCTGCCCCGGACCGAGCGCGCCGCCCTGCGCCGGCGAATCGGAATGGTCTTCCAGGATTTTCGATTGCTGGATCATCTGAGCGTGTTGGAGAACGTGGCGCTGCCTTTGCGCATGGATGGCGTCGGCGACGGCAAGCGGCGGGCGCAGGCCAGCGAATTGTTGGAATGGGTCGGCCTTGGCGACCGATTGAATTCGCTGCCGCCGACCTTGTCGGGCGGACAAAAGCAACGGGTTGCAATCGCCCGAGCCGTGATCGGCAGGCCGCAACTGTTACTGGCGGACGAACCCACGGGCAGCATCGACGATGAAATCGGCATGCGCGTTATCCGGTTGTTCCAGGCGCTGCATCACGAAGGCACGACCGTCGTTATCGCAACCCACAACCATCACCTTGTTCGTAGCCTGCAATATCCGACCTTGCACCTGGCGCACGGGCACGTTCACTCAATCGGCGCTGACAATTCAGGAGGACTCGGGAATTGAGGCGGCGCCACTTTCAAATCTTCCAATCCGATGCCGCAAGCCGCTATCTGCCCTGGCTTCTGGTCTTGTCGGTGTTTCTGGCAACCATTGCTGCCGGCGGTCTGCTGGCGGTCGAGCGTACCTTGGCTCAATGGCGGGCTACGGCGCCGACGATCATTACGATCCAATTGCCGCCGGGCGACGATCCCAAAGTGGATGAAGACCGGGCAGATGCAGTGATGCGGCGTCTGCGCGCCGAACCAGGGGTCGCGACCATCGAGCAAGTGCCGCGCGATCGCGTCGGCCAGCTGCTGGAGCCATGGCTGGGCAGCGACTTCAGGGTATCGTCCTTGCCGCTGCCGCTTGTGCTGCACGTCGAGTTGAAACAGGACAGCTCGACCTCTGCGGATACAATCGCAACAATCGCCCGCACCATCGTCGCCAACGCCATCGTCGACAATCACAAGGAATGGCGGGAATCGCTGGTAAACTATGTCAGCTGGCTGCGGTTCGGCATTGCCAGCAGTCTGGTGCTTGTCATCGTCGTCACCGGACTGACCGCGTTGTTTCTGACCTTGAGCCGAATGGCTATTCACCATCACGCCATCACCCTGCTGCACCAACTGGGAGCCAGCGACCGGTTCATTGTGCGGGCATTGGTGCGTCAAGCCGGAATTTCCGCGATCGCCAGCGGAATACTGGGTTTCGGGCTCGCATTCGTGTTGCTGGTTGGGCTGACCGCTGCATCGCGCCAGTTGGATGAAGCCTTCCTGCCAGTCCTGCGGATGCAGACGGCCGATTGGCTATGGCTGTCGATCGTTCCCTTGGCATTCGTTGGTTTCACCGTCCTGGTGACGGCGCGGACGGCGACCCACCAACTGAGGCGAATGCCCTGAGCATGTCCCCGCTTCACGCTTTAGGCCGCGGATTGTCGATGGCGGTCGCCGTCGCAGGAATTTTGTGTTTTGCCGGTTTCGTGCAGCAACTCCCCAATGCCACGCAGGAGTCCGGGCCGCTGGATGCGATGGACGGCATTGTTGTGCCGACCGGAGGCTATGCCCGCGTCGCTACCGGACTTGACCTGTTGCACCATGGCGCAGGGCGATTGCTGATCACGGGCGTTTATCCGGATACGCCGCTGTCGGCCGTACTGCTGGAAACCGACCGGAGGAGGCCCGCCTGCTGCGTCGACCTCGACTATGCCGCCGCGAACACCGCCGACAATGCGGTCGCGGCTGCAAAGTGGGAGAAGCAGTACAACTTCCAGCGCATTCACCTGGTAACGTCTTGGTATCATATGCCTCGCAGCCTTTTGTTGTTCCATCGGGCGCTGCCGGGTATCACCATTGTCCCACATCCGGTATTCCCGCAGCATTGGGCCGACAAACCATGGTGGATTACCTGGGACGGCTGGCGGCTGGTCGGTATCGAATTCGGAAAATACGTCTGGGCATGGATTTTGCTCACCGTCGATCGGAACGGTTAAGGTTGAAGGCGATCAGAGCCCTGGCTTTTCACACCGGATTCTTTCTGGGAACCGCACTACTGGCGATTGCCGGATTGCCAACTCTCTTAGGCCCACCGTCCTGGGCGCAGTGGATGGGCAGCACCTGGGGCCGGTTCGTATTGATGTGGGCCAGACTGACGGTCGGCATCACCTATCGGATCGAAGGAACGTTGCCGTCGACGCCGGCCATCATCGCCTGCAAGCATCAGTCGGCATTTGAAACCTATCTCTTTCCGACGATACTCCCCAATGCCGTATTCGTTCTGAAGCAGGAGTTGCTGCGCGCGCCACTGGTAGGATGGTATCTGACCCGCTCGGGCCAGATTGCCATTGACCGCTCGGCTGGCGCATCTGCTGTCCGTAAACTCTTGGCCGAAGCCCGCAACCGGGTTCAGGATGGCCATTCCTTGATTATCTTTCCCGAGGGCACCAGGGTTGCGCCCGGCGCTAACGCTCCGCTGCAACCGGGAGTGCGGGCCCTCTATGGGACACTTGGCCTGCCGGTGGTGCCAATCAGCCTGAATTCCGGCCTCTATTGGCCGCGCAACAGTTTTCTGCGCCGCCCCGGATGTGTGCGGATCGTGGTGCACCCGCCGATCCCAGCCGGTCTATCGCGACAGGACTTTGACCAAGCGTTGAAATCGACAATGTTGCAGCCTGTAGACCGGGCGGAGGAGGCGAGTTGCGGCTCTGGTTGACAGTCGGCGGCCTGGTGACGTTCGCCGTCGCAGGCTTTGCTACGATCTGGTGGTTTTTCGCCATCAGCCTGGGCGAACAGCAATTGGTTCGCGCGGAAAAGCGGCTATCCGAACGCGGCTATGAGTTGCGCTACCAACGCCTGGAACAGGAGGGATTTCCGCTCAACCTGGTATGGGTACTCCATGGCGTATCGTTGACCCGAGTCCCATCGGGCGAAGTGCGTTCCCGCTTGGAAGGGGTCGCAGATGCGGTAAGGGTGCAGGCCAGGCCGTGGTCCCCGCAATCCCTACAATTTGCCGTCGTGGGCAAACACCAGTGGCTATCGGATACGCAAGGGGCCGCCGGCGCAGTCACAACGATCATCGGTTCAGCCGCCGGCGAGATCGGTCCTCGCGACGCCGCGCCTGGATGGCGCCTTTCAGCAACACTGACCGGCATCGAAGCCCGGTCCGAGTCCCTCCAGACTGCGCCGCTCACGATCTCCAGGCTTTCCGTCGCCGGGCAGTTACCGCTGTCGATGGATGCGTTGCAATTGCAGGTGGACCTCACCAACGTCCATTTGCCGCAGGATACGGGCCTCGGGTCGGTCCTCCAATCCGCATCGCTGAACACCGATGTCCAGCCTTTGCCCCACAACTTTGACGCCGCAGCTCTGCGGACATGGCAGGGCGCAGGCGGCAAAGTCACAGTCAACGATCTGCAGATCGCGTTCGGATCGCTGCAGGGTTCGGCAAACGGTGCGGTTGGTCTGGATCAGGACTTGCGCGGGCAGGGTAGCATTACCGTTCGGATGCGCGAGCCGCAGCGGTTTGTGGCCGCAGCGACCGAGGCTGGATGGATTCAGGCAAAACAACAGCCGCTGCTTGCGCTTGGCCTGGGATTATTCTCCGCCAAGGGCAATTCTGGTAAGACTGAGGCGGCGATCCCGCTCGATCTCCGCGGCGGCGGTCTTTGGCTCGGACCGCTGCAACTGGCGACGCTACCCCCGGTCGCCCAGTGACGCATCGCAAACAGCGCTCCGGAATATCGGGACCACCCGTCTCGGTTCAGTCCCGCCGATTGTCGTCGTCCTTGTCGGCAGACCCGTTGCGATGACCGGTTTCAGCCTGAGTCAGCAACTCAATCAAAGCGCCAGGCGAGCGGTCATCCGGTAGCGCCAAAGGTGCAGTCGTGCGCGTGGATTCTGGAGCTGAATTGCCATCAGCGCCGTTGCCGTCATGGCCAGCGGCAGCTTGCTCAGCATCCTGCTGACGCTGAAACCGCGTACGGCGGCGCCGGCGGGGTGGAGTTGGCCTTTGCTCTACCTCGGACTGTTGCACCACTTCTTCGGTTGCGGTTTGGACGTCCGCCGGCGTCCAGTCTGTCGAATTCATGGGTGGCTGCTCTGCAGCCTCGGTCACCGGTTCCGGCGCATCCGGCTGTGACGGTTGAGCCGCAGCGGGCCTTTGTTCCGGCGGCGGTTCGACCTCGGCGCCCTCGGCATTGTCATCCTGGTCGTCATTGTCATAAGAATCGTCGCGACCGTTGCCATAGCGCTGGTTTTGATGCGTATTTTGCTGGGGCGGCGCAGACAGGTTCAACAAACGCGCATAGTGCTCCGCGTGTTGCCAAAGGTTCTCCGCCAGCACCATATCGCCGGACGAAGATGCGTCGCGAGCCAGTGCAGAATACCGATCAAAGATCTGCTGCGGAGTCCCGCGCAAACGACCGGCCGGACCGTTCGAATCCATTTGTTGGTTCCGAACGTTATTTTGCTGGCGGCCGCGGTTATTATTGCCACGTCCGCGCGTACGCCGCGAGGGGATACCTTGTTTCATCGGTCCTTCAATTTTGCGGGTGCCGAGTTAATTTGACAGTATCGGTTTTCCAACCACTTCCGCGGTTCGCGTCTCGATTAATACGGAGACTGCGTTTCACCGCGCCAGGAGGGGTTTTTGCATCAATCGAACCCTCCTGCGCCCCAGCAGCTTTGGCTGCCAAAGGCTAGGCCTGCAACCTATCGGGACTTTTCGGCAATGCAAGCCCCTTTTTTGCGCATAATCGTTACGCAGCGCTGAATTCCAGCAAAATCCGTATGGATTTCAGGGCTACCATCCGCGTTGGCGGCCATGGCGGCAACCATCGGCGCCTGGCCTCGGCCAACTTCCAAACACGCGATTCCCTCAGGCGTCAGCAAATTGCAAATGGCGGGAATCAGCATGCGATAAGCGGCCAGTCCGTCAGGCCCGCCATCCAAGGCCGCCGACGGATCGAACGCCCGGACGCTGCGATCGAGGGTGGCCACCGCGCCCGCAGGAATATAGGGCGGATTGGAAACAATCACGTCAAAAAGCCCAGCCACCGGCGCCACCCAATCGCCGGCCAGCCAGAACGCCCGCGCGGCGAGGCCAGCCGTCCGTGCATTGCTTCGGGCAACGACCAGAGCTGCCGGGCTGCGATCCACGCCGACGCCGATGGCCGCAGGCAGTTCCGCCAGCAGCGCCAACAGGATACAGCCGCTACCTGTGCCGAGATCGAGAATTTTGAGCGAGCCGGCCCGGCCAGGGCCGATATGGTCGAGCGCCCGCTCCACCAGCAATTCCGTTTCCGGCCTGGGGTCAAGCACTTCCGGCGATATGGCAAGGTCGAGCGTCCAAAATCCGCGCGAGCCCGCAATCCGGCTGACAGGTTCTCCCGCCAACCGGCGTTCCAGGATTGCGGTCATTTGCGCAAACTCCGCCGCGGAAATCGACCGGTCCGGCTCGGAGACCAGGTGCAGCGGCTCCGCGTCGAGGGCTATCGCAAGCAACAGGCGGGCCTCGCGTCGCGGGTCAAACACACGCGCTGTCGCCAACCGCTCCGCAGTGTGCCTGAGCGCCTCAGCGACGGTCGCCGGGCTATCCTGCATCATGTGAGGTGCGTCAGCCGTTCGGCCTGGTCTTCTGCGATCAGCGCTTCGACCAATTCGTCCAGCGCCTCGCCATTCAGAACCTTGTCGAGTTTATAGAGGGTCAGGTTGATGCGGTGGTCGGTAACGCGGCCCTGCGGAAAGTTATAGGTGCGGATGCGCTCAGACCGGTCGCCGGAGCCGACCTGGCTCTTGCGATCGGAGGCCCGCGCGTCGTGCAGCAGCTGGCGCTGGTGCTCGTACAGGCGCGAGCGCAGGATGGTCATGGCCTTGTCGCGGTTCTTGTGCTGCGACTTCTCCTCCTGCATCGACACGACAATGCCCGTCGGCAGGTGGGTGACGCGCACGGCCGATTCCGTGGTGTTGACGTGCTGGCCGCCAGCGCCCGAGGCACGGAAGACGTCGATGCGCAGATCGTCCGGGTGGATCTGCACGTCTACTTCCTCGGCCTCCGGCAATACTGCAACGGTCGCGGCGGAGGTGTGGATACGGCCGCCGGCCTCGGTCACCGGCACGCGCTGCACGCGATGCGCGCCGCTCTCGAACTTCAGGCGCGCGAACACGTCGGTGCCTGTAATCTGGGCCGAAGCCTCCTTATAGCCGCCAAGGTCGCTCTCGCTGATCTCCAGCGGCTGAAAGCGCCAGCCCTGGATTTCCGCGTATTTGCGGTACATGGCATAAAGGTCGGAGGCGAACAGCGCCGCCTCGTCGCCGCCGGTGCCCGCGCGGACTTCGAGGATGGCGTTCTTGGCGTCAGCCTCGTCCTTGGGCAACAGCGCCAGGCGGACGGCGTGCTCGGCGTCCGGCAGACGATGTTTCAGGTCGCCGAATTCCTCCTCCGCCAGATCACGCATGTCGGGGTCGGTCGCCGGATCCGCGATGATGGCCGCGACCTCCGCCATCTCCGCCCTCATCTGGTGCAAGGACCGGATGGTCTCGGCCACGGGCGAGAGGTCGGAATATTCCTTGGAGAGCTTGACCATCTCAGCCGGCGCGAGGTTGGTCTCGGTCGCAAGACGCGAGGACAGTTCGTCCACCCGCTCCAACACTTGGTTCAGTTTGTCGTCGAAACTCAAGGATATCGGCCTAGTTTTTCAAGTATTGCGCGAGTTCTGCCAGCGGCACGGTGCGCTGCTCGCCGCCGTCCATGTCCCGCAGCGTCGCCTGATTCTGGGCCAGTTCGTCGTCGCCGACAATCACCGCCAGACGCGCCCCGGCCTTGTTGGCCCGCGCCATGCGGCGTTTCAGATTGCCGCTGTAGCCCATGTCGATGGCGATGCCCTGGCCACGCAGTTCGAATGCGATCTTGCGCAGCGCTTTATCCGCCGCCTCGCCCAACGGGATGAAGGTTACGGGCCGCGCCTGCGCCGGCCATTGCTCGGCCAGCATGGTCAGCCGCTCGATGCCGGCAGCCCAGCCGACGCCGGCGGTCTCCGGCCCGCCCATGGTGCCGATCAGCCCGTCGTAGCGCCCGCCCGCCAGCACGGCGCTCTGCGAGCCGAGCCGGTCGGTCGTGAACTCAAACGCCGTGTGGCAGTAATAGTCTAGGCCGCGCACCAGCCGCTCGTTGCGGGTATAGCCGATGCCGAGGTCGGTCAGTCCCTCCTGCACCCGGGCGAAGAAGTCCTGCGCCGCCGGGGTCAGGTAGGCGTCAAAACGGGGAGCCTGCTCGATGATCGTGCGGTCGCCCTTGTCCTTGCTGTCGAGGATGCGCAGCGGGTTGCGGTGCAGCCGGTCTTTGCTGTCCTCTGAAAGCCGGTCGCGGTGCCCCTCGAAATAGGCGACCAGAGCGGCACGATAGGCATCCCGGCTTTCGGTATCGCCCAGCGTGTTCAACTCCAGCGTGCACCAGTCCTGCACGCCCAGCTTCTCCAAAATCTGCGCCCCCAGGGCGATCACCTCCACGTCACCGACCGGATCGGCCACGCCGAACAGCTCGATGCCGATCTGGTGGAATTGACGCTGGCGGCCCTTCTGCGGCCGCTCATAGCGAAACATCGGGCCATGGTAGAAAAATTTCAGCGGCAACTGGTCCTGCATCTTGCCGGAAATATAGGACCGCGCCACCGCGGCGGTGCCTTCCGGCCGCAGGGTGATCGAGTCGCCGCCCTTGTCCTCGAACGTGTACATCTCTTTGGTGACCACGTCGGAGGTATCGCCAAGGGTGCGCTTGAACACCTCCGTCTGCTCGAAGATCGGCGTCGCGATCTCGCCATAGCCATAGGCATCCCCAAGCGCCCGTGCGGTGGCGACCACATGGTTGTGCTTGCGCGCATCATCGGGAAGCAAATCGTGCGTGCCGCGAACCGGTTGAAGCGTCGCCACGGGTCTGGGCTCCTGGGCAGGGGGGACAGATGCAAGAATGAACCGATGGCTCTAGCGCTATATGGGAAGGAGCGCAAGAATAGCGCGACCGCGAATACCATCCTTCCATCAGGCAATAGG
>JAPOJR010000220.1 GCA_029978325.1 Alphaproteobacteria bacterium
TATCGCCCAGACTGGAGATGCGTTTCGCCTGGGATTTCCGGGCGTTGGATATTCCATCATGTGGCTCGATCATCCTTTACATCCCTACCCTGACAACCTAGTGTGATTTGGCCCATGAATTGACAATATGTCGCAATTCTTAGGGCGCGCTGTTTGATGCAACTTTCTAAGCGTGATATTGTAAGGCAGCTTAGTTGAAATGTCATGCTCCGATATGCATGAATCACAGAAAACCCAATCACGTCACTAGGATACAGGGAACGATGCGCAAAATTACACTACTGTCGGCGGCCGCCGTCGCGATGCTGACCGGACAAAGTTTCGCCGAAGACATCAAGATCGGGGTCCTCTATCCGACCTCGGGCGGTGGTGCGATTTATGGCGTACCCGCGATGGTCGGGCACGACATGGCCGTTGACGAAATCAACGCTGCTGGCGGGATCAACGGCATGATGCTCAAGAGTTTCGCGCGCGACACCAAGCTGAACCCCAGCGTTGCGGCGGCGGCGGCCAAAGAGCTGATCACCAAGGACGGGGTCAACGTCCTGATCGGCGGCCTATCGTCCGCGGTTGGTCTGGCGATCAGCGAAGTGGCCAAGCAGGAAGGCGTCGTTTACATCGCGACCATTCCGAAAACCATTCAGATGACCACGTCCAAGCTGCATAAGTACGTTTTCCGCACCGCGTCGCACACCGACTTCGAAGGTGACGCCATGGCCCAGTTGGTGAAGCAGCAGGGCGGTAAAAAGCTGTGCGATATCCAACTCGACTATGCATATGGCCATGACCTGGCAGCAGGCATCGAATCCGGCCTGAAGCGGCATGCTCCCGACGTCGTGAAGGTGATCGACCTGCGCGCCAAGCTGGGCGCCACCGACTACAATGCCCAGATTACGCAGATCCTGGGCGCCGGCTGCGACGTGGTCACCAGCGGCCTTTGGGGCGCCCACTTCGTGAACTTCGCTCAGCAAGCAAAGCCGTTCGGCCTGTTCGATAAGGTGAAATATATCACCGGCGGCGAAATCGCCAGCCATGAGATCACTGGCAAGATGGGCGACGACTATCCGAACAACGTTTGGTCGAACGTCTATGAATTGTGGTACGATGATCCGGTGCCGGCCCACAAGACGTTCCATGAAAAGCTGTCGAAAATTTCGGGCACCAAAGAGACCGCGATGTGGCCGGTGCTCGCCTATATCGGCGTGCAATTCGCGGCGGAAGCCATCAAGAAAGGCGGCAGCGTCAAGTCTGACGACATCGCCAACGCGCTGGAAGGCATGACGCTGGAAACGCCAGTTGGCAGCCGCACCATCGACGCCAAGACCCATCAGGCCAACACCGGACAATTCTGGGGCCCGTTGGTCAAGAAAGAAGGCTTTGCCTACCGCGTCATGAGCCCGGTCACCTACATCCCAGCAGAGATCAAATAGGCTGGAGGTAGTTGCAAGAGAAGCGGTATCCTTGGTATCGCTTCTCGCCTAGAGTTGTGATTAAGGCCCTCGGCTCAGTCTGACCGGGGGCCTCTGTTTGACGTTACCCTCAGGCCAACCGACAGGAAGCTAAAGCCCATGCAAGGCTTGGAAATGCTGTCAAACCCGACCTTCTTCGTCATTCAGCTGCTGAATTCCATCTCGATGGGGATGAACTATTTCATCATAGCAGCCGGGTTGTCGTTGATTTTCGGTGTCTTGCGCGTAATCAACTTTTCCCACGGCGCGTTCTTTATGTTCGGTGCCTATACCTGCTACACGGTCAGTGAGGCCTGGGGCTTTGGATTCTGGCCCGGCGTCATTGCCGCCGGCATTTTCCTGGCCGCAATTTCGGTTTTTCTGGAACGCACCCTGTTCCGCTTCCTCTACGACAAGGAGCACTTGATGCAGTTGCTCCTGACATTTGCCATTGTCCTGATCATGGGCGATGTGGCGAAAGTGTTGTGGGGCACGGACCAGTACAGCGTCAGCTATCCGGCGGCGCTAACCGGCGCCTGGAACCTGGGGGTCACCTATTACCCCAGTTACCGGCTGGTGCTTTGCGGTATCGGCCCGGTGATTCTGCTCGGCGTGTGGTATTTTACCGAGCGCACCCGCTGGGGCCGTCTGACAAAGGCCGCCACCCAGGATCGAGAGATGCTAGCGGCGCTCGGCATCAACGTGCCGGTGATCTACACCAGCGTGTTTCTGATCGGTTCGGCCCTGGCCGGCATCGGCGGGGCGCTTGCGGCACCGACCAACTCTCCTGTCCCGGGCATGGATGTGTTCATTATCGTTGAATGCTTTGTCATCGTCATCATCGGCGGCCTGGGCAGCCTCTGGGGCTCGTTCCTGGGCGCGTTGATCTTTGGCGTTGTCTACAACTTCGGCTCGGTGATCTTTCCGAACGGGCAGGACGTCTTTGCCTACCTGCTGTTGCTCGTCGTGCTGCTGATTCGGCCCTGGGGCCTTTTCGGCAAACCGGAACAGGCATAGGGGAATTCCGACTATGACCAGCCCAATGAGCAAGCCAACGATGCTTGCCTGCCTGATTGTCCTGATTGCGCTTGTAGCCCTGCCGATGTCCGGGGACTTGCACGCGATGGACGTAACCGTCGAGATCATGATTCTGGCGCTATTCGCGCTTAGCCTGAACACCCTGATCGGCTATAGCGGCAACGTCTCATTCGGCCACGCCGCGTACTTTGCGATCGGCGGTTACACTAACGCTATTCTTTTGACCACCTACCATGTGCCGCTGCTGATCGCCATGCCGGTCGCCATCCTGTTCGCCATGGTGGCGTCGATGTTCGTCGCCTGGTTCTGCACCCGCCTGACCGATATTTATTTCGCCATGTTGACCCTGGCGTTTTCGATGCTGGTCTGGGCTATTCTGTTCAAATGGCGCGAAATGACCAATGGCGACGACGGCTTTGTCGGCATCGCCATGCCGGCGTTCCTGGATGACCGGGTCCCGCTCTACTATTTCACCTTGGCTGTCGTCACGGCATCCATCGGCTTGCTTTGGCTGATCTGCCACTCCGCGTTCGGCAAAGTGCTGGTTGCGGTACGCGAGAACCGGACGCGAGCCGGGTTCGTTGGAGTTGATACCCGTCGCATGCGCTGGACCGCCTTTGTCATTGCCGGCACGTTCGGCGGCATCGCCGGCTCGCTCTATGCGCTGTTCAAAAGCGGCATGTATGTGGAAAACGCGTTTTGGACGCAGTCCGCACAGGCGTTGATCATGACCTTGCTGGGAGGCATGTACTCTTTCTTTGGCCCGGCGATTGGCGCGGCTACCCTGCACCTGCTGGAAATCTTGACCAACCGCTATACCGAGTATTGGCCGACAGTGCTCGGCGGCATTCTCTTGGTGATCCTGCTGTTCCTGCCGGATGGCATGGTCGGTCTGGCCCAAAAAATACAGAGCAGGTTCTCTCGTAACGGAGGCGCAAACTGATGGCGATCCTCGAAACCCAAAACCTGATGAAGGATTTCGGCGGCTTCGTTGCAACCAACAATGTATCGTTGCAACTGATCGAAGGCGAGCGCCACGCCATCATCGGTCCGAACGGCGCCGGCAAGACCACGTTCTTCAACCTGATTACCGGGCACCTGACACCATCGTCCGGCAAGGTCATCTTTGAAGGCAAGGATATTACTGGAATGGTCCCGCACAAAGTCGTGCGGTTAGGCTTGGCCCGCTCGTTCCAGCGGATCAATATTTATCCACGCATGACCGTGTTTGAGAACGTCCAGGTCGCCCTGATTGCCCGTGACCACAACCACTTCAAACTGTTTTCGCTGGGCGAACCTCACAACCGGCAGGATACGAAAGACTTGTTGGAGCTGGTCGGTCTTGACACGGAGGCGCTGGAGATCGCCGGCGAATTGTCTTACGGCAAGCAAAAGCAATTGGAACTGGCTATCGCCCTGGCGGAAAATCCGAGGGTTTTGCTGCTGGACGAGCCGACCGCCGGCATGAGCCCGCAGGAAACCGATGAAGCCATCGAACTCGTCGACCGCATTACCAAGGAACGCGGCTTGACCCTATTGTTTACCGAACATGACATGAGCGTTGTTTTCGGTATCTCCGACCGCATCAGCGTGCTGCACCACGGCGAAATCATCGCGTCCGGCCTGCCGGATGACGTGCGTAACGATCCGGAGGTGCGGCGCGTCTATCTGGGCGAATCGCTGGATGGGGAGGGTCACTGACATGGCGCAGTTGGAAGTCGATGGCATTCACACCGCCTATGGCCTAAGCCAGGTGTTGTTCGGCGTTTCGATAAAAGTCGAAGCCGGCCAGATCGTTTCAATGATCGGCCGCAACGGCGTGGGCAAGACCACCACGATGCGCTCCATCATTGGCCTGACCCCGCCGCGCCAGGGCAAAATTACGTTCGAGGGCCAGGACATTACCGGATGGCCGGCCCATAAGGTCGCCCGGCTTGGCATCGGTTTCGTACCGGAAGAACGCCGGATATTCCCGGAACTCAGCGTGTGGGAAAACCTGGATATCGCCCGCCGCCCCGCCCCTGCCGGAACGGAAGAATGGAATGAAGAGCGCGTGTTCGGACTGTTCCCCGATTTGCGCGACATTCAACAACGGGCCGGTGGCGTACTCTCTGGCGGCCAGCAGCAGATGCTGACCATCGCGCGCTGCCTGATGGGCAACCCCCGTCTGATCCTGCTGGATGAACCATCAGAGGGCCTGGCGCCCAAGGTTGTCGAGGATCTGCGCGAACAGGTAAAGATGCTGAAAGAAACCGGCATTTCCCTGTTGATGGCAGAACAAAACTTGGGATTCGTGCTGTACCTGTCGGACTATTGCCACATCATGGAAAAGGGCGAGATCAAATACTCCGGCACGCCTGCAGACCTGCGGGCGAACCAGGAGATTTTGGATCAGTACCTGACGCTTTAATCGCGTCATGATTGTTTTTTGTGACGTGTCGCGTGCTAAAGGTTGTC
>JAPOJR010000221.1 GCA_029978325.1 Alphaproteobacteria bacterium
CCGACCTCGACCCGCTGAAATGGGGGCTGCTGTTCGAGCGCTTCCTGAACCCAGAGCGTGTGTCGATGCCGGACTTCGACGTCGATTTCTGCCAGGACCGCCGCGACGAGGTGATCGACCACGTCCGCCGCAAATATGGCGAGGACCGCGTCGCGCAGATCATCACCTTCGGTAAGCTGCAGGCCCGCGCGGCTCTGCGCGACGTGGGGCGGGTGCTGGGCATGCCCTATGGCCAGGTGGACCGCATCTGCAAGCTGGTGCCAAACAATCCGGCCAACCCCGTCACGCTGCAACAAGCCATCGACGGCGAGGTGCAGTTGCGGGAGGAGCGCTCCAAGGACGAAGACGTCGCGCGCCTGCTGGATATTGCCCTGCAGTTGGAGGGGCTTTACCGACACGCCTCAACCCACGCTGCCGGCGTGGTGATCGGCGACCGGCCTTTGCACGAACTGGTGCCGCTCTACCGCGATCCCCGCTCGGAGATGCCGGTCACCCAGTTCAACATGAAATATGTCGAGACGGCGGGGCTGGTGAAGTTCGACTTCCTCGGCCTGAAGACGCTGACCGTGCTGCAGAAGGCGGTGGAGTTCATCGCCAAGCGCGGCGTCGATATCGACTTGCTGAAGCTGCCTCTGGACGACAAGGCGACGTTCCAACTGCTCGGCTCCGGCGAGACCGCGGGCGTGTTCCAGTTGGAAGGCAGCGGCATGCGCGACATGCTGCGCAAGCTGAAGCCAACCGAGTTTGAGGACATCATCGCGGTCGTGTCGCTCTACCGGCCTGGGCCGATGGAGAACATTCCCTCCTACATCGCGCGCAAGCACGGACAGGAGAAACCAGACTATCTGCATCCGCTGCTGGAGCCGGTGCTGAAGGAGACCTACGGCATCATCATCTACCAGGAGCAGGTGATGCAGATCGCCCAGATCCTGGCGGGCTATAGCCTCGGCGGTGCGGACTTGCTGCGCCGTGCCATGGGCAAAAAGATCAAGGCGGAGATGGACGCGCAGCGCGAAATCTTCGTGACGGGCGCGGTCGAGCGTGGTGTCGAGAAGCAGCACGCCAACGATATTTTCGATCTGGTCGACAAGTTTGCCGGCTACGGCTTCAACAAATCGCACGCGGCGGCCTATGCGCTGATCGCCTACCAGACGGCCTACCTGAAGGCCAACTACCCGGTGGAGTTCATGGCCGCGCTGATGACGCTCGACATGGGCAACACCGACAAGCTGGCCCAGTTCAAGCGCGACCTGGATCGGCTGGGCATTGAACTGCTGCCGCCCAGCGTCAACCAGTCCGAAGTGGCTTTTTCGGTAGAACTCGCGCCAGGCGATGGCGACGAACCCGTGCGCGCCATCCGCTATGCCCTGGGTGCCATCAAAAACTTGGGACGTCCGACCTGTGAAGCCATCGTGCGAGAGCGGGCGGCGGGCGGCCCCTTTGCCGACATTTTCGCCTTTACCCGCCGGCTGGAGGCGCGCGCATTGAACAAACGCGCCATGGAGCAGCTCTGCCAGGCCGGCGCATTCGATATCTTCTTCAAAGACAGGGCGCGCATGTTCGCCGGCCTGGATGTCACGCTGCGTCATGGCCAGTTGCTGCAGCAAGAGGCTGCTTCGAGCCAGGTCAACCTGTTCGGCGATGTCGAGGATGAAACTACGCTGCCCAAACTGCCGGACGTCGAGCCATGGAACCTGCTCGATATGCTGGAACGGGAGCGCGACGCCATCGGCTTTTACCTGTCGGCGCATCCGTTGGACGAATACGGCGAATTGCTGAAGCGGCTACGCGTTACCCGCATCGCCAATCTGGCGGAACGCGCCCGCGGCGATGGCCATGCCAAAATCGCAGGCGTTGTGCTGGGCCGGCAGGAACGTTCCAACGCCCGCGGCAACCGCTATGCCTTTGTCCAGCTTTCGGATTCGACCGGCATGGTTGAGATCACCCTGTTCAGCGAGGTTCTGGCCGGTGCCCGCGAGACCCTGGACAGCGGCGCGCCGGTGCTGATGGGCGTAGAAGTGCGCCTGGATGGCGACAGCCTGAAAATCACCGCGCACAGTGTCGATAACTTGGAGAAAGTTGCGGCAACACGGACCGAGGCAATAAAGGTGTTCGTGAACGACGCCACCCCCCTGCCCTCGATCCAGAAGATGTTAGGCGGCGAGACCGGTGGTCGAGGCCAAATCAGTATTGTCCTTGGGCTGGACCCTATGCGCGAAGTCGAAATCGACTTGCCCGGGCGGTACACCGTGACGCCTCAGGTTGCAGCCATGCTAAAGGCGGTCCGTGGTGTGGTGGATGTCGAGCAGGTCGCTCGTGTCTCGGCCTACGGATAACGCGATGCTCTGGGAAGCGGCAACGCTAATGGCTCAGGCGCCGGCGGCGCAGCAAACCAGATGCGCCAAAAGTGCCGACTGGTTCTGCCGCAAACGTCATTGCCATTGACGTCACCGGTAATTTGGGCAGAGCGGACCAGCACCTCTCTGGTCGCACCGACGAATGCGCCTGGACCGAAATATCAGGGCCGCTATAGTCAAAAATCCGAATTCTCCGCCACGATCCTCCGCAAAAGAAACCTTCAGACATGCCCAGCATCAATCACAACAATCTGCGCGCCGTGTGCCATGCCATCGCGTCGGCCGCAGGCAGTACCGAAGCAGAGGCGCTGCAGGTGGCAGACAATCTCGTCACCGCCAATCTCACCGGCCATGACTCGCATGGCATCGGCATGTTGCCGCGCTATGTCGCCTGCATTCCGACAGGCGAGCTGAAGCCGAATGCAGAGTTGACCATTGTCAGTGACGAGGGCACGACGCTGGTGCTGGACGGCAACCATGGCTATGGCCAGATCGTCGGCCAGAAAGCCATGGAGATGGGAATCGCGCGGGCGCGCCAGCATGGGGTTTGCGTCGTCGCGATCCGTAACAGCTTCCACCTCTGCCGCATCGGCGCCTGGGGTGAGCAATGCGCGGCTGCTGGGCTGGTATCGATGCATCATGTGAATGTGCACGGCCATGATGGACTGGTCGCTCCCTTCCGCGGCACGGATTCGCGCTTTACCACCAACCCGTACTGCGCTGTGCTGCCCGGCACCGACAACAACCCGCCGACCGTTCTCGACTTCGCCACCTCTATTGTTGCGGGCGGTAAGGTACGGGTTGCCAAGAACAAGGGCGAGCAAATGCCGGAGGGCTATCTGCTGGACGGCTATGGCAAGCCGACCACCGACCCCAACGCCATGTATTCCTCGCCCAAAGGCGCCATCCGGCCGATGGGCGAGCACAAGGGCTATGGCCTGAGCGTCATCAACGAGTTGTTCGGTGGCGTATTGACCGGCGGCGGCACCTGCCGTCCGGAAAACAAGCATGAGCACGACACAATCCTGAATGGCATGCTGTCGATCATCATCGATCCGATGCGGCTGGTCACCAAGGCGTTCTTCAACAGCGAGACTGACGCGACCCTGGCGCATGTCAAAGCTTCGCCACCGGCCAACCCTGCGGAACCGGTCCTGGTGCCGGGCGATCCGGAGCGCGCGACAAAAGCGGAGCGCGAGGCCAACGGCGTTCCGGTCGATGACGAAACCTGGGCGGAGATGATTGCGGCTGCCAAAAGCGTCGGCCTAACCGCCGCGGCTATTGAAGCCATCGCCTTCCGCAACTGACGACGGCTATCCCTCGCAGCGGCCACGCCGGTCAATAGAATGCCGGCGGATAGCATTTCGGACCTGTGGCGATTTGTGCGCCACAGCATACTGCCGCGTGTCGTATGAGCCTTCCATTTGAGCCTGATCAATGCATTCCATTTTTCAGGACCTTATCTTGGCGTGCATGGGACGCGCACTTCAGCAAGCTCGCGTCGGTTTTATCTTTCAGAGACACCCAAATGGAACACTTTACACCCATCACCGGACTGATCGGCGGCATGTTCATCGGCTTGTCTGCAGCATCGTTTGTGCTGCTGAATGGCCGGGTCGCCGGGATCAGCGGTATCGTAGGCGGCGTCTTTTCCGACCAGCTGTCACAGTTGTCGTGGCGCCTGGCGTTTATCGTCGGCATCGTGATCGGCCCATTCCTGGTCCAGGCTGCGACGGGAACCAGTCCGGTCATTGCCATGCAGGTCGATACCCCGTTGCTCGTCCTTGGCGGCCTCCTTGTCGGGTTCGGCAGCCGGTTGGGCAGTGGGTGCACCAGCGGCCATGGAATTTGTGGACTTGCGCGGGGGTCGGAGCGGTCGCTTGTCGCCACTGCCACCTTTTTCAGCATCGCTCTTGCGACAGTCTTCCTGATGCGCCATGTGATGGGGAGCTGAAAGGATGCTTAAAGTTCTCGCCAGTTTGGCGGCCGGCACATTGTTCGGCATCGGCCTGACCATTTCCCAAATGATCAATCCGGCCAAGGTAATCGGCTTTCTCGACCTGGCCGGCGATTGGGACCCGACTCTCGCCTTTGTTATGGGCGGCGGCCTTTTGGTGACGCTGCCCGGCTATTATTTGGCGCGCAAACGCGGCGCGGCCATACTAGGCGGGCCGTTGAGCATCCCCACCAATCGGGCAATCGACGCCAAACTGATTATTGGATCGCTCATTTTCGGGGTCGGTTGGGCAATTGCCGGCCTGTGCCCCGGCCCGGCAATTGCGGGACTGAGCAGTGGCGCCACATCGTCGTTCATTTTCGTGGCTGCAATGCTGACCGGCATGCTGGTGTTCCGCTTTACCCGGAAGGCGTGATCGACACCGCTTCCGGAGGCGGCCCAACGCCAAAGCCCTCTGACGTCGGTGAGTGCTTGTTGAGGTTTTACAAGCTCCGGCCGCGGTTCCGGCGCCGAACAACAGATTAGGACCGGCCGCTGCGATTTGGTTGCAGGTTTTACGCCGCCTCTGACCAGATATTAG
>JAPOJR010000222.1 GCA_029978325.1 Alphaproteobacteria bacterium
GCAAAGCGATGGGAAAATCACTCAACAAGGCAGCTGTGCAGGCTGCCATGGCTGAGCGGATGGCCGCCATCCGCCTGAACAACGCAAAGATCGACCAGCTGATGGAAGATCTTTACACGCGCAACAAGCAAATGGTGGCTATTGAGGGCCGTATCCTACGTATGGCGCTGGACTCTGGCGTTACGCGTGAAACTTTCCTCAAAGATTGGCGTGGACGTGAGACCGATCCAAAATGGTTGCGTTCGATCAGCCAGAAGAAGGAATGGAAAACCTTCTGTAAGCAACACGCCGATGAGGCAAAGGACCTGCGAAGCGACATCGTCGATATTTGCCACAACGTAGGCTTACCGTTCGACGAATTCCGCGAGATGGTTACGGCGGTCCAGCAGGGCGAGCGCGAGGCTGGTCGGGCCAAAAAGGAAATGGTGGAGGCCAACCTGCGCCTCGTTATCTCCATCGCTAAAAAATACACCAACCGCGGCTTGCAGTTCCTCGACCTGATTCAGGAAGGCAATATCGGCCTGATGAAAGCGGTCGATAAGTTCGAATATCGGCGCGGCTACAAATTTTCGACCTATGCAACCTGGTGGATCCGTCAGGCAATTACCCGCTCTATTGCGGACCAGGCCCGAACGATACGCATCCCTGTCCACATGATTGAGACCATCAACAAGCTGGTCCGCACGTCCCGCCAGATGCTGCACGAAATCGGCCGCGAACCGACACCGGAGGAACTGGCGCTGAAGCTGCATATGCCGCTGGAGAAAGTGCGCAAAGTGCTGAAGATCGCCAAAGAACCGATCAGCCTCGAAACGCCTATTGGCGACGAGGAAGACTCGCACCTCGGCGATTTCATTGAGGATAAGAACGCGGTCCAGCCGCTGGATGCTGCAATTCAAGGCAATCTGCGGGAGAGCACCACGCGGGTGCTAGCGTCCCTCACCCCGCGCGAGGAACGTGTGCTGCGGATGCGCTTTGGCATCGGCATGAACACCGACCATACGCTGGAGGAAGTTGGCCAGCAATTCTCGGTCACGCGCGAACGTATTCGCCAAATTGAAGCGAAAGCGTTGCGCAAGCTCAAGCACCCGAGCCGTAGCCGTAAGCTCCGCTCCTTCCTCGATACGTAAAACCCGTGGGAGGCGCCGGCATGCAAGCTGATGCAGCCGACGAAGCCATCCTCGTTGAGCCGCTGTCGCCAGCTGTTGGTCTGGAGATTCGCGGCGTCGTACCGGATGATTTGACCGACGAGCAGATCGCGATGCTGCGTGACCTCTGGCAGGTTGGTGGCGCATTGCTGTTTCGTGGATGCGAACGCCCGGCCCGCGGTGGAGCGACGCTCGCCCGCATTTTGGCCGGCGACACACTGATAACTGTCTCCGCCAGCGTTCCTGGCGGCACTGAATGGGGAATGGTTGGAGCCGACGCTCCTGGCTCCCTGCCGCTGGTTTGCGTCGTGGCGACGCGAACGCTGGACCTGCCGGCGTTGAACCTGGCCGGGATGGAGGCCGCCGCAGACTCGCTCCGGCTGGTCGATTCCAATTTGCTGGCCGAAGCTCAAGCCTTGCACTTTGCCCATTCACTCGATGGCCCGATGCTGGCGGTGCTGCAACAGCATCCGATCAGCGGCGCGACGGTGTTGTATCCTCCCCCCAGGCGGGCGGCGGGCAAGGACGCGGTGGCTTTGGCGCTGGTGCGCACGGCGGAAGAACCACAATTTGCTTATCGCCATGTCTGGCAACCTGGCGATGTCCTCGCGTGGGACCCACGCGCCGTCCGCAGTATGTGGGACAGCGCGCCGGCAGAGGACGCCGCGGCGTTCTCCGTCGTGCGATCTGCGACCGACGCGCAACTGCCGGCGACCGCGCCGGAATGGGAAATGCCGCTTTAGCTTAGACCAGTGAGGCCATCGCTTTGCGCAAGTCGGCCCTATGGTCTGGGTGCGCAATGGCGATCATCGCTTCGGCCCTTTGCACCAACGACTTGCCGCGCAATTCCGCCATGCCATATTCCGTGATGACCACGTCGGCGTCGGCGCGCAGCGTTGTCACCGGACCGGAAAGCTGTGGAACGATCCGAGGCCGCAAGGCCTTGCCGGCCGTTGCGCCCAGCGTGATGATCGCCCTGCCCCCCGGCGAATCGAAGGCCGCTTTGTGGAAATTCACCTGCCCGCCGATGGCGCCAATATAGCGCCCGTTCGATGCCTCCGAACCGACCTGGCCGGTTAAGTCGACTTCCAGCGCGGAATTGATCGCATAGAGACGCCGGAAGTTCCGCAACACCTCTGCCGAATGGGTATAGCGGCCACGGCGCATCAGCAATTGCGTGTTTCGGTTGGCGAAATCCGACAGGCGCTGCGAGCCATATAGAGCCGTCACAACGGTATAGCCGGTATCGATCTCCTTGAACTTGTTCGATATTGCGCCAGCCTCAACCAGATCGACATAGCTGTCCGCCACACTGCCGGAATGACAACCCAGGTCTTTGTGGCGAGCCAGGGCCTTGGCGATGGCGTCCGGCGTTGCGCCGACGCCGTACTGAAAGGTTGCGCCGTCCGGCACCAGCCGCGCCACCTGTTCGGCAATGGCACGGTCTACTGGACCAGGAGCACGCGCCTGCCACAGGTCCGGCGGCTGCGTCGCCGGAAAAACTGCGGTCAGAAAATCGCTGGAAATCTCGCTATCGCCATGGGTCCAGGGCATGGCGGCATTTTCTTCGGCCAGCACTACCCGCGCGCACTCCATCGCATCGCGCAGATGATCCAGCGACAGGCCGACAGAGCGCCGCCCCGCCTCATCCGCTGGCGTTACCGTGCAAAACACGACGTCGGGCACCAGCAGGCCGTCGTGGAACAGGCGGGCATAGTCGCCGAAATGCGCCGGAACGATGTCCAGCTTTTTGGCGTCGAACAGCTTGGCATTGACGCCAAAGCCATCCATCGACAGATAGTTGATGCCGTCGCTGGTCAGCCGGTCTGCGCCCGGATCCAGCGGAAAGCTGTTCAGAAAGCGCACGCCCCCCAAAGCCTCCGCTTGTTCGATCAACGCCTTGACCAGGCTTTGCGGCGCGCCGCCCAATTGGGCGCAGAATACCAAATCGCCGGGCTTGATGTAGCGGGACAGATCAATACTCATGGGGTGTGTACTCATGGGCGGGGGCCGTTCTCGTAGGCGTCCAGCATATCAAGCAGCGTTTGTGGCAACGGCGCGCTCTTGTGCGTTTGCTGGTTGGTATAGACCCAGACCACCTCGCCGGTGGTGCGCAGGTCCTCTTTACCGGCCGGATGGATTTCAAAGGTAAACGTCAGGCTGGAGCGGCCGATTTTGCCAGGCCTGACAAAGACCTCTATATCCTCCCGCTTGCCGATCGGCTGTTTCCACTCCACGACGCCGCGAACGGCATGATAATCGTGGCCGGTCCGATCCACCTCGCCTTCATAGTCCAGACCGATGGCAACGATGTATTCTGTAATCGCGGTATCGAAATATGTCAGGTAGTGCGCGTTGAAGACAATCGCCTGATTGTCGACCTCCGAATAGCGCACACGCGTCGGCCAGGAAAACCGGAAGTCTGAACGGGGCATGAAGTGCTTTCTCGCTAACGGGCTGGATTAGCGCGGCAGGCACCAAAGCGCCAGTTGCGGCGCCTTGCCGGCGCGCATGCCATGCAGGATATTCGAGGTATTATAGACAATACCACCGGGGCCCGGCTCAAACCAAGCGCCCAGTTCCTGCCGCCAATCGCCAAGCGTCAAGGCCAAGTACAACTCTTCCGGCGGATGGCGGTGATCCGGGTATTCGGTCTCCGGCGCCAGCAGGGAAACCCCAACGGTCACGTCGTCCCGAACCTCCAGCACCCCAGGCCTGTCGCTGGAGCCGATCAGGGTGGCTAGGGCGTGGCGCTCGGCAAAGTCCGGGCTTTTCGAGGCAAGGCCATCGCGCGTGTACCAGGTAATTTGCGGCAACAGCGCTTCCACGGCGACTGCGACCGCTGCGGCATGGCCTCCTGTTGCCTTGGCTTCCGCCAATGCGGGCAAGAGGTTGGCATCGACGGCTGCCGGCCTATGCCGGGCCGGAACGACGCCGCTCGCTGCACCATTGGACGCCAATGCCGACACAACCCGCGTCAAGGTCGCCTTGCCGGTCGGCGGCAACGCCGCTCGCTGCGCTTGGAGTCCCTCAATCAAGCAATCCAACACAGCTTGCAGGGCGGCATTTCGCTTCGTCATTACCATCTCACTTACCCAGAGGCGAACGGACCTTGCCGGATTGTAGGCAAGCCGTCGCCACAGCGCCAGTCGATGCCGCTGACGTTCACGGATCGGGGATCACTTCGGCCGCTGCCCGCCCCTCGCCGCCAAGCCATGTGGCGAGACCGCCGATGACCAGGCCAACCACCGCGCCTTCGACGACGAACAGGAACGGGGACAACGCCTGGCCGGTGATCGCCATAAGCGCTTTTTCCATCGCATTATAGGCAAAGAACGTCAGAACGAAGTTCAGCCACGCCCCCAGCAACGGCGCCCGAACCCACCAGGGAATGGGCAGCCGCAGCACCGGGTGATAGTCCAGAACGCCGAACACGCCGACTATGGCACCCATGGTCGTGTACCAGAACAGAATGCCCCAGCGCAGCAGTGGGTCGGCCTCCGGCCATAGGCTCGGCAGAGTGAAAAAGCCGGCCAGGCCAACCAGCATTCCGATGGCTTTGCCGACGGCAATGCGGGTTATGAGCGACGGCTTGCCAAAGAGGGATTTCGCCATTCTACCCTGTCCACACACATAAAACCTGTTCCAAGAACCTCGGCAATGTCTGCGAACCGGGGGATAGCCGCCATGATTAAGGTCAAGCCACGCGGGGTTTCCGCTGATACCGAAGGACTGCCCACACT
>JAPOJR010000223.1 GCA_029978325.1 Alphaproteobacteria bacterium
ATCGGCCCGCATTGGGTCCGAATGTTACCAGATTGCGGCAGATTGTGAAATCAGCCGCCGGATGTAGCGGCAAATTCCTTGCAGAACCACCCGTTTTCGCGTCCGGACGGGTCAGATGGCAGATTTCGGCTGACAGCTTCGGGGCCTTTTCGAAATTTAGCCCGGACCGCTCTCGTATTCCGCATTGATCTTTGGCACAATCGCGGCGTATCCCGCACGGACCGAATTCCGGAAACGCCAACCGCTCGAGGCTGACCATGACCACAACAATCGCCGTAATTGCACCCGGAATGATGGGAGCCGCCATCGGCGCCAGGCTGACCGCGAACGGGGCGAGGGTCATCACCCTGCTGGAAGGCCGCAGCGCCGAAACCGTCAAGCGCGCCGAGGCAGCGGGCATGGCCGGCGCGGACTTGAAGGACGTCGCCAGCACCGACATGATCCTCTCCGTACTGCCGCCGGGCGATGCGATGGCGCTTGCCCAGAAACTCAGCCCGATGCTGACCGAAAGCTCCAACAAGCCGCATTACGCCGATCTCAATGCGGTGAACCCGGATACCGCTGTCGAAATCGGCAAGGTGATCGACGCCACCGGCTGCCGCTATATCGACGGCGGCATCATCGGCGGCCCGCCGAAGGATGGTTATGCCGGCCCGGTCATCTATGTGTCCGGCCCCGATGCCAGCGCCGCGCGTCTGCTCAACGAACTGGGCCTAAACTGCAAGGAACTGGACGCCATCATCGGCACCGCCTCGGCGCTGAAGATGTGCTACGGCGGCATTACCAAGGGCGTCACCGCCATTGCCACGACCATGGCGCTGGCGGCATCCCGGGCCGGCATCAGCGAGGCCCTGCGCGACGAGCTGATGACCAGCCAGGGAACGCTTTTCAAATCCCTGCAGCGCAGCGTGCCGGACATGTTCGGCAAGGCTTATCGCTGGGTCGCGGAAATGGAGGAAATCTCCACCTTCGTCGGCGACCGCGCCGAGGGCGATATCCACAAGGCCATCGCGGGCCTCTATGACCGCCTCGCGAAGGACTATGAAGGCCAGCGCAAGGAAATCGACGCCCTGGCGCAACTTTTCCGGCAATAGGGAGCGGCAACCTTCGCCCTTGCCTGTCTCCGGTAAACCCGCAGAAAGCACATCATGGAATTCGGTATCTGGTCGAACGGCTTTCGCCGCCGCACGTCTCCCGCTGAAACCTTCCAGACCGATCTGGAAGAAATAATCCTCGCCGACGAACTCGGTTTTCGCGATGCCTATATCTCCGAGCACCATTCCGAACCAATCTATGTCGGTAAGGTCGATACCCTGCCGGTCCCCGAACTGCTGATGTGCAAGGCCGCAGCGCTGACGAAACAGATCCGCTTTGGCGCCGCCATCAAGATTGCCCATCTTCAACATCCCTACGATGTGGCGATCCAGGCAGCGACCACCGACAACGTGATTGGCAATGGCCGCTTCATCTTCGGCTTCGGCTCCGGCTTTCCCTCGCCGATCTTCGCGCAGGAACGCGGCATGAGCCACGAGGACCGCCATGCACGCCTGCAGGAATCGCTCGAACTGATCCGCAAGATCTGGGCTGCGAAGGAGCCGTTCGACTGGAACGGTAAATTCTGGCAGGGCAAGGGCATCGTGCCCGAGCCGCATCCGTTCAACGGCAAGGATATTCCGATGGCCACCGCCACCGACCAGTCGGAAATGATAAAGCTGGCAGGCGAAAACGGCTGGACGCTGCTGTCGGCCTTTCTCGAGCCGTCCCCGATGCTGCGCACCAAGGCCGACAAATACTGCGCCGCCGCCGATGCCGTGGGACGCAAGGACCCGCGCAAGAACATCGCCGTCTCGCGGCTCATCTATATCGCGGACTCGAAGGAGGAAGCGATGGACGACATGCGCGAGGAAGTGTCCTTCGAGCTGGGCTTCCAGATCAATCGCGGCCTCGTGAATTTCGCCCGCAACGTCTACAAGCTGCCGCTGGAGGGCGACACGATCACCATCGAGGACATGGTGAAACACAAGCTCTACACCGTCGGCACGCCGCAACAGGTCGCGGACGAGGTCGTGGAGTCCTGGGAGCAGTCCGGCGGCTTCGGTACGCTGCTGCTATTGATTGGCAAATCATGGTCGACCAAGGAAAAGCGGGAACGCTCCTTGCGACGGTTCATGGACGAGGTTGCGCCGAAGCTGAAGGGACTGGGTGCGGTGGCCGGCTGATTGCCGCAGATCAAACCGCTTGCGCAAGACCATGCTATGAATCGCATCTTTCGTTGATGCGGCCAGTCCGCAAGCCGCCAGCGATAGCAAGCGGAAGGAAATGCATGTCAGATTCGCACCAGCCAAGTCTCTCCCGCCGTTCTTTCATCGGATCGGCAGCTGCAATGGCGGCCAGCGCCGCCCTGCCTGAAACAGGTGTCGCCCAAAACGGCGGCGCTGCGCGGACCAGGCAATACAACCTGCGCGCGGCGGTTGGCGAACAACAGGTTCTGCCAAGGCCGGCCAAGCCGCTTTCGGTCTGGAGCTACAACGGTAGTGCGCCCGGCCCTGTGCTGCGCGCCACACAGGGCGAGCGCTTGCGCATTGCATTCGAAAATGCGCTGAAGGAAAGCTCCACCGTTCACTGGCACGGCGTACGGCTGCCCCATGCCATGGATGGCGTCGCCTACCTGACACAGTCCCCCGTCAAGCCGGGCGAAAAGTTCGTCTATGAATTCGAAGCAATCGATGCCGGCACGTTCTGGTATCATCCGCATCAGCGCAGCTACGAGCAGGTCGATCGCGGCCTCTACGGCGCCCTGATCATCAACGAGAAGAATCCGCCGCGTGTCGACCGGGAACTGGTATGGGTTATCGACGACTGGCGCGTGACACGCGAAGGCGCCTTTTCGGAAGACTTCAACAACCTGATGGACGCTAGCCATGGCGGACGCCTGGGCAATTACGTCACGGTGAACGGTTCCGGCGAAACGCCTGTGAAGGTGCGCAGCAATGAGCGCATTCGCCTGCGCCTCATCAACGCCGCGAATGCCCGGATTTTTTCGCTCGACTTCGCCGGGTTATCGCCCTGGCTCATTGCTCTCGACGGCCAACCGGTGAAACCGCACAGGCTGGATGGCGAACCGCTGGTTCTGGGACCGTCGATGCGCGCCGACATCATGCTCGACATGACCGGCAAGCCCGGTTCGCGCACCGCCGTGATCGACCGCAACAACCCGCGCAACCCGTTCAGGGTTGCCGATCTTGTCTATGACGCAAGTCCGCTGCGCGATGCGCCGCCCGACTGGCCCATGGACCTGCCCCCGAACCCGCTGCAGGAACCGGATATCGCCAGCGCCCAGCGCCACACGGTGCAGTTCACCGGCGGCATGATGGCGGGCATGGCCGCCCGCCGCATGGGCGTCGATATCGGCGGCATGGGCATGGGTGGCGGCATGATGGGCATGATGCGCCAGGGCAAGATCTGGTTCGTCAACGGTGTGGCCGAACTGGCGCATAATCCTCAACCGTTTCTCAATCTAGCGCTTGGCAAGAGCCACGTGATCGAGTTGGTGAATGCCACCGCCTGGCATCACCCGATTCACCTGCACGGGCATTCGTTCCGCGTGATCACACGCAACGGCAAGCCGACCCGATTCCGCGAATGGCAGGATTCGGTCCTGATGGCGCCGCTGGAACGTGTGGAAATTGCAATGATCGCGGACAACCCCGGCAAGTGGATGTTCCACTGCCACATTCTCGAACATCAGGCATCGGGCATGATGGGCGTCGTCAACGTGGCGTGATTACTCCGCCATATAGTCCCTTCCCCGCGTCGCATCCCAGGAAAAGATCCACTCGCGGCTCATTGGTGGCGGGGCGGGATGCTTCTTGTTGTTGAGGAACTGCTGGCGCGCCTGCAGCTGCACGCGCGACGTGCGCGACCGCCGCTCCGCCTCATAGGCCGCCAGTGCCGCGCCAATATCGTCCGGATTGTCGTCAATGCAGCGGGCGATGGACCAGCCGTCCTCGATCGCCATGCAACCGCCCTGCGCCAGCGTCGGCATCATCGGATGGGCGGCATCGCCAAGCAGCGTGATGCGCCCCTTGGTCCATTGCTCCATCGGATCGCGGTCGTGCAGACCCCAGCGGAAACCGGCTTCCGATTTCGCCAGCAGGTCGAGCAGTGCCGAATGCCAGCCGGCATAGACCTGATGCATTTCTTCCACCGTCGCCGGCACAGTCCAGGATTCTTCGGCCCAATCGTCGTTGACGAAGCCGGCGAAGATGTTGAGCACCTTGCCGGCGCGGATCGGATAGCAGATCACATGACCCTTCGGCCCGATCCAGCCGACATTATGGGTGTGCATGCTGACATTGTCGGGACCAACCGTTTGCGGCACCAGGTCCATCGGCACCATGCAGCGAAAGCAGGTTTGTCCCGTATAGCGCGGCGAATCCTTGCCCCAGAGCGCCTCCCGCACGATGGACTTTACGCCATCGGCGCCGATGATGACGTCGGCCTCGATTTCCTTGCCGTCCTCGAATCGCGCCACCGCCGTCCCGCCAACCGTCTCGACGCCGTTGCAGGCAGCGCCCTCGTGTACGTTCCGGTCGGGCACATCGGAGACCAGCAGGCTGTAGAGATCGGCCCGGTGCGCCGTCAGGTAAGGCACCCCGTATTTGCCGACCGAAGTGGAGGACAGGTTCTCCATCAACCGGTACTTGGCGGTATCGAAGCTGATCGAAATGAAATCGGGATTGATAAAGGCGAAGGTATCAAGCTGCGGCTTGAATCCCATTTCGTACAGGACCCGCACGCCGTTTGGCCCGATCTGGATGCCCGCCCCGACCTCCGACAGGGATGCCGCACGTTCATAGACGTCTATTTCATATCCGCGCGCCCGGAAGGC
>JAPOJR010000224.1 GCA_029978325.1 Alphaproteobacteria bacterium
TCATCAGGCTCCACGCCAGATAAACGCTGCCGACTAAAGCCGACCCAACCCCGATCAGATAGGCGCTGGAGACCGGCAACTTGGTCGCAAGCGCCAGATGATCTGCATTGCGCAAGATCAGCAACCCAGCAACGGTTACGATCCCCAGAATATAGGCAGTGCCACCGAACACGATGACGCGGGCGATATCCACCAACGGCACTTTCCATTGACTGAAAAAACGGTATCGCACCGAATTTCCGGTGACAGCGCCAAATCCCAAATTGTGACTGAAGGCATACGAGATGAACGAAACCAACATGATGCGCGTAAATTGCATCTGCCGGCCGATATAGCGGAAGGCGGTCGAATCATAGATCGACAGGGTCAGGTAGGCGCCGATGGTGCAACCAACCGCAAGCAGGACTCGCGTAAGCGACAGCTCATGGAATTGGGCGACGACGGCATCGTACTTCAGAACTTGCACCTGTTTCCACAACACCCAAACCGCGGCGCACGAGACACCTATCCCGACCAGAATGCCGGCAATATGGGCGATGCGGTTCCACATTCAGCTTTAAACCTTCGGTATCGGAATATCTTGCAGACGGTCGGACTGGCCCTAGGCCACCCTGCGGAATTTGGGAATTGTGAGGTCATCCGACACCGCGTCGAATACGACCTCGACCGCTTGCCCGATGGCCACGGAGTCGGGATCGTCGGTGACGAGATTGCTCATCACGCGTGCCCCCTCTTCCAACTCGACCGAAACGATGACGTAGGGGCAATCGCCCTGAAACGCCGCACCCGCCGGCCGCCGGGCCACCGTAAAGGAATAGATGGTTCCCTTGCCGCTCGCCTCGATCCACTCCACCTCGCTCTCGACCACGCCCGGCACCAGTTGGCGGCTATAGAGGAAGGTCTGGCCGGTCGCGTTGCAGCGCTGGATCATCAACCGGCCGTCTTTGGCCCCGTCCCAGTAAGGGGCGCTGTCCGGATCGACGGCGGGAACCGGTTTGTTATAGCTCATCAGTCTGATTCCCTCAGTCTTTGGCGTTCGACAACACGACGGTTGCGCCAGACGATAACACGCCGCCGGTGCCATGGCAGACGGCATTGGTAATGTTCCCGGCCTGGCGCGGGCCGCATTCGCCGCGCAATTGGCGGGTGGCTTCGATCAACAGAAAGATGCCGTACATTCCCGGATGGCAGTAACTCAGGCCGCCGCCGTTCGTGTTCATCGGAAAAGCGCCGCCCGGCGCGGTGCGCTGGCCTTTGACGAAATCCTTGCCTTCGCCAAGCCCACACAGCCCCAGCGCCTCCATAGTCAGCAGCACCGTGATGGTGAAGCTATCGTAGAGCATGGCCATGTCCATGTCTTTCGGGCCTCGGCCGGCCTGCGCATAGGCGCGCTTCGACGAATGCTCCGCGACTTCGAGATGGGCCATGTTGGGCATGTAGTTGATGTTGACGTGACTGGCGCTTTCGCCATGCCCCAACACATAAACCGGCTTTTGCTTCAGGTCGCGGGCCCGCTCTTCGGTCGTCATAACGACTGCGCCGCCGCCGTCCGTCACCAGACAGCAGTCAAACCGGCCAAGCGGATCGACGATCGGCGCGGCGTTCAGAACATCGTCGATCGTCATCGGCTCCTGAAACGCCGCCTTGGGATTGAGGCCGGCCCAAGCGCGGGTCGCGACAGCAATCTCCGCCAACGTCTCTCGGGTCGAGCCGTAAACATGCGCATGCCGATTGGCAGCCATGGCATAGGCTCCCGCCGGCGACGGCAGGCCTGCAACCATGTCCCACTGATTCGAAAACAGCGCTGGCCGCCCGCCCAGCGAACGGGCTGCCTGACTCTTTTGCATCGAGCCATACAGAATCAGCACCGTGTCGCAGACGCCGGCCTTGATCATCTCATAAGCATGGCCGGCATGCAGCACAAACGCTGAACCACCGACATTGGTGCCATCCAGCCATTTGGGAAAGCGGATACCCAAATATTCGGTCAACAGGTTCGGCTGCATAGCGCCCGGCCCCGGCATACCCCACATTCCGGCAACCGCCAGGCCATCGACATCGGCCATGGTCAGGCCGGCTTCCGCCAGTGCTTCATTGGCGCAATCACGCTGCATTGACAGCACGTGCGTGCCGGGCAGCGCTCGGCCGCGTTCGTGCGTCGGGGCGTCACTGACGCCGACGATAACCGGTTGGCGGGACACTGATGCGGTTCCTCTTGTGAAACTTTGATGTCAGTCCGCCAAGCAACGCGCCTGCAACGTTCCTGTCAAGGCAGCTTTCGCGCTTGTTGGCCGAGAAGCTGAATTTCCGGCGAAAGGCGCACCAACGGACCGGCTTACCGATACAGTTCGGACGGGACGGCGATAGGCGGTGGCGACTACTGCGTGCAGCGCAAGCCCAGTCTAGACGCCTACAACTTCACAGAATGTCTCATTGTAACAGGCGCCATCCTCGATATCCGTGCGCACGTCCACCGGCAGCAGCGCGTTGACAGTCTGCCCTGTCGGGCTGGTGGCAAGCCATGTGCCCTTGGGGGAATAGAGCACGCTCGGCTGCACAGCGTCCGTGACATGCGCCTTCAGGTGAACCTCGCCGCGGGCGTTGTGGAGGCGGACGGTCTGCCCCTGGACGATGCCGCGGGCGGAGGCGTCGGCGGGGTTTATCTCCAACACCTCTAACCCCTGCGAGACCGCGTGGGTGCCAAACGTGGCGTTGGTGCGCTTGTCGGAACTGGGCGAGATCAGCACCAGCGGCAGGTCCTGCGGCGGCGGCGCATAGCGCGGCAGGCCAAAGCCGAACCGGTCTTCAAGATCTTGGCTGAACAGCGTGATCTTGCCGGAGCCGGTGCCGGGCTTCACGGTCTTGCAGAGAATCAGCTCCTCACCACCCGCCGCCGTCATTGCCAGAGCGCGGTCGAGCGGCACTTGGCTGGGCGTGAAGCCCTGTAGCTTCGGATCGGCGGCGGCGAAGGCGTCATCCATCAACTCTGCATCGCTCGCCCGGAAGATCGGGTCGTCAAAGCCGAAGCGCGCGGCGAGGCGGCGGAAGATTTCGGTGTTGGGCAGGCTCTCGCCGACGCAGGGAATCACCGGCTCCGCCCGTTGCAGATATTGCTGCCCATAGGCGCCATAGATGTCCGCAAACTCGAAATGGCTGGCCGCGGGCAGCACCACGTCGCAATAGGCCATGCTGTCGGTCATCACCACGTCGGCACCACAGACGAACATGTCCTCCTGCGCGAGAGCGCGACGCATCAGATTCTGGTCCGGGTGGGTGGCAACCGGGTTGTGGTTGTAGATCATCAACGCGCGGATTGGCGGGTCTAGGCTCTCGTTCAGCAGGAGCGGGCCGACATCGACAATGTTGATCGTCCGCGTCCCCTCCGGCGCGAGGTCGGGGCGTTGCAGGCGGGCGGTGGTCTTGGGGAAGCTGTTGCCGGGCTTGGCAAACACCCCTGCCCCCAGCCGCCCGTGCTGACCCACCAGCGCCTGCAGCGCCATCGCAGCGCGGATGCCGGAGCCGCCAGAGGCTCCCCGCTCGATGCCATTGCCGACAGAAACGCCGATGGTTTTCCGCTGGCAATACAGATCGGTGAAGGCGTCGAACAGCTCGGGCGACACCCGGCAGGTCTCGAACACCTGCTCGCGCGTGACCTTGCGCGCCTCGGTCATGTAGGCGTCGTAGCCATCGACCCACTGCCTGACAAACGCGAGGTCGTGCGCGCCACGCCGCTCCAGCTCCGCCGCCATGCCGAGGGCCAGGACAACGTCGGTGCCGGGGTGGATAGCAATGTGCAGGTCGGCCTGCTCCGCGACCTTAGTACGCTTCGGGTCGATCACGATAAGCTTGGCACCGTTCGCAGCCTTGGCGGCGTTGATCGACCGCATCAGGTGCAGGTTGGAGACCGTCACGTTGTTGCCCCAGACAACGATCAGATCGGAATGTCTTAGCTGCTCCGGCGGCATGCCAGGGGCGGAGCCATAGAGGCTGGCGTAGGCCGAGCCCCTCACCAGACCGCAAAGCGGGCCGCGCGACAGCAAGGACGCTCCCAGCTTATGGAAAAACCGCCGGTCCATGCTGCCGCCAGCGAGTTCGCCATGCGGGCCGGCATAGTTGAACGGCAGGACGGACTGGGGGCCGTGCGTTGTAATGGCCTTTGTGAAGCCGGCGTGGATGAGGTCCAGCGCTTCCTCCCAGCCGATCCGCTCGAACTGACCGGAACCGCGGGGGCCGGTGCGCTTCAGCGGGTGCGTAAGACGGGCCTCGCCATGCACGAAATCGGGGTAATAGCGCGCAACCTTGTTGCAGATGACGCCGGCAGTATAGGGGTTCGCCTCAGAGCCGCGGACCTTGACCAACTTCCCATCCTTTACCTCCGCCGAGAGGCTACAGGTATCCGGGCAATCCAGCGGACAGACGCTGGGCAGGGTCTGGGTGGTGGGCATAGCGGGGCTCCTTTTGGGCAGGCTTCCAACTTAACAAATCCGCACCCTTGTGGCCACCACCCCTAACCCTTCAAAAGCCTTCAGCCTGAGGTGCGAACGCTGTGAGCCTCGAAGGCCACCAACGCTTCGAGGCTCATGTCCCCCGGACGGTGCGGAGCGCCGATCCGGGGCCGGCCTCATCCTTCGAACACCACCCCCGCCCGTGGTCGCGAGATCAACCGATCCCGGCTCACCGCTCCGCAGCGGCCGGGAAACAGCAGCCGCGTGGTTCGGGACCACGCGCACCGAGGCACATGCTCCCCGGACGGTGCGGAGCGCCGATCCGGGGCCGGCCTCATCCTTCGAACACCGCCCCGCCTGTGTTCGCGAGATCA
>JAPOJR010000225.1:0-2460 GCA_029978325.1 Alphaproteobacteria bacterium
AAATTGCCGGATACCAGGAGGCGGAGCGCAGCCAAGGCAGCAAGTTAAGGTTCGTTAGCGCCCCGCCTGCTGGTTCGAGCGAAGTCTCGGAAGAGGTTCCTATCGACGAAACTGGGGACGCGAACGCGTCGGAAGAAAGGAGCAAGCGTCGGGCTGGTCCTTTATCGTATATGGAGCGGCGCCAAGCTGCTATGGCCGCGTCCCGCGCTGGAGACAACGAACCTGACGAGGCCGCACCGGCAAGCCGGTCCTGGCGTGCCCGTAACATGCGAAGGTCGGGCGGCGAGTAGCCATTGTTAGCAATTCTGGACCTGATCCTGCCGATTTTCGGCTTTATTTTGCTCGGCTATGCGATGGGCCGCTCACCGCTGCTGAGCGATGAGGGCGCAAAGGGACTATCTCAGTTCGTATTTTTTTGTGCGATCCCGGCGTTGCTTTTCCGAGCCGGATCCCGCGTGTTTGGGACAGAATCCTTGTCTCCGGAGCTGTTGATTGCCTTCTACAGCGCAGGCGTGGGCATGCACTTGAGCCTCACCCTTTGGCTCTGGAAGGCGCGTGGCCGCCCATTGGGGGAAGCAGCGCTTGCCGGGATGACATCCGTATTTACAAACACCGTGATGCTGGGCTTGCCGCTATCGTTCGCGTTATTTGGCGACCGGGGATTGTTGTTGGCGTCGTCGGTGATCGCAATCAATGGCATGCTGTACTACTCGCTGACGACGACACTGATCGAATTGGGAAGAGGCGAAAGCGGCGGTGCCGGACGTCAGGTTCTGAGTGGACTGAAAGGGCTGCTGCGCAATCCGATCCTAATTTCTATGGCAGCCGGCCTGGTTTGGGGCGCACTTGGATGGGGCATTCCTGGCCCATTAGCGCGTATGATCGATCTGCTGGCGGCGGCGGCCCCGCCGGTGGCGTTGGCGGCTCTCGGTGCAACGATGGCGCAGTTTAGGCTTGCTGGCGACATGGTTGAGGCCGGTTGGCTCACCGGCATGAAGTTGGTGGTCTATCCGGTGCTCGTCGGGTCGATAGGGCATTTCATTTTGGGCATGCAGGGCGAGACCCTGTCGATTGCCATCCTTTTGGCGGCCTTGCCCTGTGGCGTGAACCCGTTTTTGCTGGCGCGGCGTTACGGCGTTTATGTGCAGCGATGCGGCAGCGCGGTGCTGCTGACGACGGTTTTTGGCGTTATCACTCTGACCGTGTTGATTGCGATACTAGCGCCGCCCGAAATGCAGCCCTAAGGTAGCGGACCACTTTCCGATTCAGTGATAAGTCCGCCGCAAATGTTTGAACTCTGGGTCCCGATCACCATCGGCGCCGCATTTCTGCAAAATGCCCGTTCCGCCATTCAGAAGCACCTGAAAGGACGGCTTTCGACGACCGGCGCCACTTTTGTCCGGTTTGGCTACGGCGCTCCGGTGGCCATCGCCTATATCCTGATCCTGCACTATCTGATCGGCCTGCCATGGCCAGACCCGAATGCGACGTTTGCGATGTATGTCGCGATTGGCGGCATCACCCAAATCCTGGCGACTTTCCTGTTGGTCTATCTTTTTGGGCTGCGCAATTTCGCGGTCGGAACCGCCTATTCCAAGACAGAAGCCATACAGGCCGCCGCGTTCGGCTTCATTATTCTGGCTGACCCGTTGTCTGTTGGCGCCGGCGTCGCCATTCTGATTGGGTTCGCCGGGGTTGTGCTGATCTCGGTGGCGCATACCAGCCTGAACGCCGCTGCACTGATCGCAGCAACATTTTCTCGGACCGCCGCCATCGGATTGCTGAGTGGTGCGCTGTTCGGGCTCTCAGCGGTTGGATACCGTGCTGCATCTCTTTCCATCGGGGGGGGCGAAGGCAGCTTCTTGATGCAGGCTGGCTATGCGTTGGCCTGTGCGACGGTGTTCCAAACCATCATTATGTTGATTTACATGCAATGGAAGGAGCCGGGCCAGATCAAAGCGGTGGCCAGGGCATGGAAGCCTGCCAGTCTCGTTGGCCTCGCGGGCGTGTTGGGCTCTGTGTGTTGGTTTACCGCAATGACGATCCAAAGCGTTGCCTATGTTCGCTCGCTGGGCCAGATCGAGTTGATATTCACATTCGCCTCATCCTACTTCATCTTTAAAGAGCGCCCGAACAAGGCGGAGACGGTCGGCGTGATCCTGATCGCGCTCGGCATCGTCGTGCTGCTGCAATCGAAATAAGCTTTCGGAGGACCTGCACCCGTGAGTGACAAGAAGATCGACTATTACTTCTGCCTGAATTCGCCCTGGGTATATCTCTCACAGCGGCATTTGGAGAAGATCGCTGCGGATGCCGGCGCGCGTATTCGGTATTGGCCGGTTGACCTGCGCGAGATGATGATCCGCCTCCTAGGCAATGATGAAGCGCCGGAGCGCAGCGAACTGCACCGCAAATACGGGAAGCGTGAGATGCAGCGTTGGGCGGCCCACTATGGCCTGC
>JAPOJR010000225.1:2470-4818 GCA_029978325.1 Alphaproteobacteria bacterium
GAGAAGCCGCAGTATTATCCTGTCAGCCAACGCCGCGCCGCGTTGTTGACGGTTGCTTGCGACCGGCTGGGCATGGATACCGGCAAGCTGGTGTTTGCGCTGCCACAGGCGGTATGGGCGCAGGATCGGAATATCAACGACTGGCGTGAGTTGGAAGCCATCGCCAACGAGGCTAGCCTGCCGGGTGATATTCTGGTCCAGGCTGCGCAGGATCCGGCAACGGAGGATGAGTTCCTGCAAAACACAGAGGATGCGCTAAGCCGCGATGTGTTTGGCATCCCGTCCTATGTGGTGGATGGCGAATTGTTTTGGGGCCAGGATCGCTTGGACTGGGTGCAACGCGCCTTGGCGGCCTAGAGCAGATCCCGATCCGATTGGATTAGGTGAGCCTGCTCTAAATCTCATTCTGAGAGAATCTTACCCCGACAAATTGATCGCCTTGGCGTTTCAATTTGATCGGACGAAGCTCTAGGCCGCTTGCGCCCGTCCGCTGGCAGCCAGGCTGAATGCGAAAAGCAGCGCGGCGGCCAGCACAATGGCCGGGCCGGCAGGCAGGTCCCAGGCGAACGACGCAGCCAGGCCAAGGACGACCGCTAGAACGCCGGTCGCAGCTGCAGTGCCGGCCATGCCCTCTGGCGAGCGTGCCAGGGACCGGGCGGTTGCCGCCGGTATCACCAGCAATGCCCCGATCAGCAGCACGCCAACGACTTTGACGGCAAGCGCAACGGTCAAAGCCAATAGCAGCAAAAGCGCGAGGTTAAGGCGGCCGACGGCGATGCCCTCCACTGCCGCCACATCGGCGTCCGCCGTCGCTGCGATCAGTGGCCGCCAGAGCCAGGCGAGGCTGGCCAGCACCACCAGGCCGCCACCGTAAATCCATGCCAGATCGACCGGCCCGACCGCCAGTACGTCGCCGAATAGCGCGCCGAGAAGATCGACGCGTGCGCCAGGCAGCAGCGTCGCGGCGATCATGCCGGCGGCCAGCAGGCTGGGCGCAAGAATGCCCAGCAGCGTATCGCTGGCGAGTGGGCCGAAGCGCTCTAATCCGGCGAGCGCCAGGGCAAAAAGGACAGCAAAGGCGAGCACGGCAGCGCCCGGCGCCACGCCCAACGCTATGCCGAAAGCCAGGCCAAGCAAGGCAGAATGGGCCAGCGCATCGCCAAAGAACGCCAGACCACGCCAAACGACGAAACAGCCGAGCGGCGCTGCGACCAGGGCAACGCCGACGCCAGCTGCAAGTGCGTATAGGATGAAAGTGTCGAGCAAGGCGATGGACTCGATAAACGGCAAAGGTTCAGTCAGTGGTGATGGTCATGGTCGCAGGCGGTGTGCGGGCCATGGTCATGGTTATGGTCGTGCGCCGGGTCGTGGCGATAGATGGCAAGCGCAGCCGCTGCCTCACCGAACAGGCCGCGGAAGGCCGGATCGTTGGCGACACTGGCGGGCGAGCCGACGCAGCAGACATGGCCGTTCAGGCACACAACCCTGTCGGTCGCCGCCATGACCAGATGCAGGTCATGCGATGACAGCACCACCCCCAGGCCACGTTCGCGCCGCAGCCGGTCGATTAATTGGTAGAGCTGCGCTTGTCCTGCGACGTCAACGCCTTGTGCCGGCTCATCCAACAGCAGCAGGTCGGGGCGTTGCATCAGCGCTCGGGCCAGGGCAATGCGCTGGAACTCGCCGCCGGACAGGCGGTGCACCGAGGCATTGGCAAGATCATCAACCCCCACTTCGGCCAGAGCGTCGGCTACGTCGGCTTTGCCGACTTTTCCGCCCAGCGCCAGGAAGCGTGCAACCGACATCGGCAGACTGGGTCGGATATGCGTGCGTTGCGGCACATAACCGATTCGCAGACCTTTGCGCTTTGCGACTGCACCGGCGTCTGCCCGGATCAGTCCGCCCAACACCCGGATCAGCGTAGTCTTGCCGCTGCCGTTCGGTCCGATAAGGGTCACGACCTCGCCGCTCCGAACCGCAAGGTTGACTCCCTGCAATGCCGGGCGGTCATTGAACTTGACGGTTACATCCTGCGTTTCGACCAGCGGCTGTGCGGTCGGCAGTGAGCGAACGTCGGCCGATCGCTGATTCGGATCGATCGATGGAGAATGCGCGATTAGGTCCATGTTTTTTTCGGGGGCGACTTAATCTCGATCTGAACGGAGTCTTCCAGCGCCTCATGATAATGCGTCACGCCGGCCGGATGGATCCATGTGTCGCCTGGTGACGCAATGAACTCTTCCCCGGCTATGACGACGCGGACCTTGCCCTTAACCAGGTAGCAGATCGATTCGTGGTCGGGGTGCGAATGCTCGGGGTCGATCAGCCCTTTTTGCCGGTGAGCCTCT
>JAPOJR010000226.1 GCA_029978325.1 Alphaproteobacteria bacterium
GAAACCGCCCAGTTCTGGAACTTTGTCAAAGGGCCGAAAGCTGCTATTGCCTACGCTCGCGGCCTACTGGCCGGACATACGCCCCCCAGCGTCGGACATAATCCCTTAGGCGCATTGATGATCCTCGCCCTGTTGGGGCTGGTCGCCTTGCAAGCCATCTTGGGGTTGTTTGCCAACGACGATATATATTTCGAGGGGCCGCTGCGCCATCTGGTCAGCAAAGCGATGTCCGATACGCTGACCGGCCTGCATCACCTGGTGTTCGACGCGATCTGGCTTGCAGCAGCGGCTCATATCGGCGCTGCCTTGTTCTATCTGATCATCAAGCGCGAGAACCTGATCCGGCCGATGGTTACCGGCATCAAGGAATGGGGGCAGCCCCATCCAAAACTGCGCTTCACGCCGGCTTGGCTGGCGCTACCTGTACTGGCCGCCGCCGCCGCCCTGGTTTGGGCGGCGGTGACGTATTTCTGATTTAGCTGACCCGGATCACTTCTTCTCGCGGAAGTTATCGTGGCAACCCTTGCAGGTTGCGCCCAATGCCTTGACATGATCCATTGACGCATTGGCGCCGGCATCGGCCATCGCAGCGCCGGCTTTCTCCAGTGCCACCAGACCAGCTTCGAATTTGGCCCAATCCGTCCAAATCGCGCCCGTAGAGGTGGTTTTCTCCGAACCCTCGCCATCCGTCTTCGTCATGAAGGCTGGCTTGGTAATCGCGGTCTTGGTGGCGGCGCCCATGATGGCCGCATGCGTTGCAAGAGCACCCTTGTTATCGATCTCGCCTTTCAGGATCGCCACGATCGAACCCATCTCCGCGCCAATCGCTTTCATCGCATTCTTGCGATACTTGATCGAAGCATCGGCATCCGCCAACGCTGGACCGGCAACACATACCGCCAATGCGGCCACCGCAATCATCCGCAACATATGTCAAATTCCTCTCTGTTAACACTGGCGCGCTATGCGCCAGCCGCGCAGAAGACGGTAGCGGATTTCCTGAAAACGCGGAGCCGCCATCCGATGAATGGCGGCTCGTCTCACAATAACGTGATTGCTCGAATGGTGGTCTATTTGCGCTCGACCAGCTCAATCAGATAGCCATCCGGATCCTTAATGAAGGCAATCACGCTGCCGCCGTGTTTCATCGGGCCCGCAGGACGGGTAATTTCGACACCTTCCGCCGCCAGAAACTCACAAGCGGCCGCAACGTCGGAGACCCCGATAGCAAAATGACCAAAACCATTGCCAACCTGATACGGCTCGGCCTGGTCCCAATTGTGGGTCAGCTCAATCACCGTGTTCGACGCCTCTTCGCCGTAGCCGACGAAGGCCAGGGTGAATTTGCCGGTGGGGAAATCCTTGTTGCGCAGCTCCTTCATGCCCAACAGGCGAGTATAATAGTCCATCGACTTTTTCAGATCCTTGACGCGGATCATGGTGTGCAAATAGCGGGCGCTGCCGCTGGTGAATGGGTTGGTGGTGCTCATTCAGATAGACCTTTCAGTTCGGTTAATCGGTCAATTGATGGTTCGGGCGGCCCGGCCGCGCTGTGCCTCTTCTAGCACGATTTCGGCCGCTGTCTCGCTTGGCGATAGCGCCCCTGGTTGCAGAGCGGCGGCGATCTGGTCAAATGCCTGCATCTGTTCCGCTTTGAGCCGGGGATCGCGAAACAGGGCCAGTACCTCGGACGTCAAACGTTCCGGAGTGGCGAACCGTTGCAGAAATTCTGGCACCACCGTCCGTTTGGCCAAGAGATTCGGCAGCGCCGCAGTGCGAATACCGAACAAATGCTCTCCGACAAACGCCGTTGTAGGGTTTAGCCGATAGGCGACCACCATGGGCACCCGCGCCAGCGCAAGCTCCAAGGTTATGGTCCCAGAGGCCGCTAACGCCGCGTCGGACGCAGCAAAAGCGCCCGCTTTGTCCGCCAACGTCTCAACGACAGTGGCCGGCATCGGCAACTGCGTCAACGCTTGGCGCAATATCGGCGCAACCATCGGCACGGTCGGACAGATCAGATGCAGGCTGGGAATGTTGGCCGACAAGCGGGATGCAACGTCACAGAACAACGGCAAAATCCGGTTCAACTCCCCTCGCCTGCTGCCCGGCAGCAACGCCAACGTGGCCGCATCCTTTGGAATACCATGCGCCGCGCGAAATGTGGGACCGTCTCCTAGTGGCGCCTCCACGGCCGGATGGCCGACACAATCCGTCGGCAACCCGAACGCGGTGAAATATGCTGGTTCGAATGGGAATAGCGTCAGCAACCGGTCAAACAACTGCGCCATGCCCTTTGCCCGTCCAGCACGCCAGGCCCACACCATCGGCGCTACATAATGAACCCGGCGTGCAGGCTCCCCTGACTTGATCAGACGTTTAGCCAAACCTTTGTTGAAACCGCTGGAATCGATGGTCACCACGACGTCAGGTTGAAATGCCCTGATCGCAGCGGCGGCCTCACGCCAGCGCCGCTGCAATTGCGCCAGCTTCGGCAGGATCTCGACAACACCCATGATGGCCAAGTCATCGTAAGAGAAGACCAGGTCCATCCCGGCGCCAACCATACCCGGACCGCCAACACCGCGGGCCTGCAGGTCCGGCGCTTTCACCTTCAACGCGCGCAGCAACCCGGTGCCGAGCGTGTCGCCTGAAGGTTCGCCCGCCACCAGGAATATGCGGGGCGCAGACAATGCCCGCCCGGTCATGCCTCGCCACCTTCAGCCAAGAGCCGTTGGGGATCTATGCCGACAATGAATATGCCGGACGAATTTGCTGCCGCTATAGTAGCGTCCTGCTCAATCAGCAGCGCGCCGCCGGCCTCCGCCGCAACTCCTGTCAGGCCCGCAGCTGCTGCGGCGGCGATTGTTCCGGGGCCGATGGTCGGCAGGTCGATGCGGCGGTCCTGGCTAGGCTTGACCAGTTTGACCAGCACTCCGCCCTCGCCCTCGCGCCGCAGCCCGCCCGCACGCGCCAGCATCGCGTCGGTCCCCTCGATGGCCTCGACAGCCAACACAATGCCCTGCTGTACCACACACCCCTGCCCGACATCGACACCACCCAACGCCCGTGTGACGGCGACGCCGCGACGGATATCACGCCAGGCAGTTTCGCCTGGCGCCGCTGAGGTCAAGACGCCCGCGGGCATCAGTCCATGCTGCCAAATCTGATCGGCACCGACCACACGAAAGCCCTCTGCTTCAAACTCCGCAGCGACAGCAGAAAGCAAAGAATCGTCTCCCAACGCCCGCCAGCCGACTTTCGCGATGAACCTGGCGGCCCGCCAATCCGGACGAAGGCTGAACAAGGACGGGCGGTTGATTGCGCCGGCAAATACCAGGTCACGGACCCCTCGCCCCCGCAGGTGCGCCAGTGCCGTCGCACCGTCCGCAAGCCTGATCCATTCATGAGGATACGCGCTGATGACGGTAGGCTCTGCAAATCCTTTCAACGCCAGCACAAAAACGTCCCGCCCCTGTGCAACAGCAGCATCGGCAACACGCGCCGGCAAGTCGCCTCGGCCAGCAATAATACCCAGAGGGCCTGACGCTGTTTTACCCGCCATGCTCCGACTTGGGCGCCAGCAGGCCGCGGCTGGAGGACACGCGGGCGAATTTCACCATATCGCGGACGGTGGGTGTTTGGCCCATTGCCGCCTCTACCTCGGCCAACCGCTCCGCCATGGTGCCCTGATTGCCGAACAGCAGTTCGTAGGCCTCCCGCAACGCGTTGATTTCTTCCCGCGCAAATCCGCGGCGTCGCAATCCGACCAAGTTCAAGCCGGACAGCGATGCGTGAGCGCCTGCCACCAGGCCGTACGGAATGACGTCGTTCACGATCCCCGACATACCGCCGATCATGGCGTGGGGGCCGACCCGCACGAACTGTTGAATCGCAGCGAGGCCGCCGATAATAGCGAAATCGCCGATCTCCACATGGCCGGCCAACGTCGCGTTGTTGGCCATGATCACGTTGTTGCCGACCTTGCAGTCGTGTGCGACGTGGCTGCTTGCCATAAACAGGCAATTGTTTCCGACCGAGGTGAGCATGCCGCCGCCCTCTGTCCCCGGGTTCATCGTTACGTGCTCACGTATTTTACAATTGCTGCCGATTGTAAGCCTCGACGGCTCGCCTTTATATTTCAGATCCTGTGGCGCGTGTCCAATCGAGGCGAATGGAAATATTTCTGTGCCATCACCGATGCTGGTGTGTCCTTCGACCACGACATGGCTATGCAAGCGGACGTGCTGCCCCAGCATAACATGCTGCCCGACAAGGCAGAACGGCCCGATATGCGCCGTATCCGCTATCGTCGCACTTGGATCGACGATGGCAGAGGGATGAATAAAGGGCATTTAGCGATCCACAATCATAGCGCTGAAGCTGGCTTCCGACGCGACCTGACCGTCCAACATGCAGCGTCCCTTGAACTTCCAAACGTTTCCACGATTGCGCTCTTTTTCCACTTCGATCCGCAACTGATCGCCTGGCGTTACGGGCTTACGGAACCGGGCATTGTCGATCGTCATGAAATAGACGAGCTTGCCCTCCGCCTCGCCTCCCATAGTGGCAACCACCAAAGTCGCGGCTGTCTGTGCCATCGCCTCTACCTGCAAGACGCCCGGCATAACCGGATGTCCTGGAAAATGGCCCTGAAACTGCGGCTCGTTCATCGTCACATTCTTAAGCGCAACCGCACGTTCGCCGAGCGTGATGTCTACAATTCGATCGATCAGCAGCAAGGGATACCGGTGCGGGATCATCGCCATGATACGATCAATTCGGATTGGCAGCTCCGCAGCCGCGTCAACC
>JAPOJR010000227.1 GCA_029978325.1 Alphaproteobacteria bacterium
GGCGCAGAGCGGCAACAGGGTCAGGAAGTGAAAGGCGTTGATGTAGCCGATCATGGCCGCCTGACGCCGCACCTGCTCCCCCGCCAGAACCTGGAACGTGCCGTCCGTCACACTGCCGTACTGCGCGAGCCATGCCGCCATGGCGTCGGCGTTGAAGACGGTGACGAAGCTGACGAGATAGGCGCGCGCCTCCGCCGAGGACTGGACGAATACCATCAGGATCACGGCGATGAAGACGCTGCTGCCCATCATGCGCGTCAGCGAGAACACGGCGTTGCCCTGGGTCAGCAGGTTCGGCGCAAGCGTTGAGAAGGCAAGGACGGCCATGGGCGTGTAGGCGAGGCCGAAGCCGAAACCGTGCAGCAGGTTGGTGTAGATGACATGGTTCATGCTCATGTTCATGTCGAGACTGCCCATCCAAGCCCCCGCCGTCGCCTGAATGATCAGGCCCGCACATAACGTCAGCGGCGCGTTGATCCGGGTCAGGGTCGCGACGATGAAAAAGCTGAGGAAATTGCCCATGCCTCGCGTTGCGATCAGATAGCCGACAATGGACTCCGGAAAGCTCCGCAAGTCCTGCAGCAGCGGCGGAAATAGGATCATCGGCCCGAATTGCAGCATGCCCATGACGAACGCGAAGATGATGCCCAGCACGAAATTGCGGTCGCGGAAGGCAGCATCGTCGAACAGGGGCTCGCGCGCAAATCGGGCGTGAACGCAGAAGAAATAGAAGAAGCAGGCAGCGAGCGCGCACTCGATCACGATCTCCGCCGAATAGAACCAGTCCTCCCGCTGACCGCGATCAAGCATCAGCTGAAAAGCGCCGATGGCGATGGCGATGCAGATAAAGCCGATGAAATCGAAACGCCGGGCCGTGCCCCGCTCCTCGTCGCCGAGGGAGAAAAACACCGGGATGCAGGCGGCGAGCCCCAGCGGCCCGATCATGTAGAACGACCAGCGCCAGTCCAGCAGGTCGGCAACCAGGCCGCCGAAGGTCGGCCCGAGAATCGGCCCCATGACGCCGCCGACGCCCCAAAGCATCAGCGCCATCGGGTGCTGATGCTTCTCGAACCGGCGCAGCATGATGGACTGGCCCATCGGGAAGATCGGCGCGCCGAAAATGCCCTGGATGACGCGGAATACCAGCAGCGTCTCGAACGAACCCGCAAGGCCACATGCGACCGAGGCGGCGGTGAAGCCCAGCACCGAGCCCAGCACCAGCCGCCGCCAGCCCAGCTTGGACGCCAACCACCCGGTGAGCGGTGTCGCAGCGGCGGTGGCTACCAGGTTCAGGGTCAGGACCCAGGCAATCTGATCCTGGGTCGCAGACAGCGCGCCACGCATCTGCGGCAGGATCACCGTGACGCTGGTGGTGGTGACGCCGAACAACACCGTCACCATTTGCACGGTGAGCAGCGTCAGCCATTGCTGTTTGGTGAAAGAGCGAATCATCTACTGCCAGTTATTTCGGACCAAAAGCATCAGCCCGACGGCTGGCGGCACAGCACAATCTATACTAACACTTTTGGCATGACATCCTCGGCGAAGGCCGTCAATTGCTCGATCATCACCGCGCCGGGCGTGCCCATGCTGGACTGGACATTCAGATCTTCCAGCCCCGGATACCGCTCGGCCAATTCCTGGAGGTAGGCGACGAAACCTTCCGGCGGGCCGCAATACCACGAGCCCGTCTCGACGGCGCGCTCCAGCGTCGGTATTTTTTCCTCGGCCCAGCCGCCGCGGGTTTGCAGCTTGGCCAATGCCTCCGCCGACATCGGCACCATGTTGAGGGGCGCGAACATCTTCAGGTGCTCCTCGAAGAAAGGCGTAGCCTCCCTGATCGCTTTCTCACGCGTTTCGGCGATATGGAAATTCAGGCCGAGGCAAAGGTTCTGGCCGAGGGACACGGCATGGCCTGCCCGCTCATAGGCCTCCTTGAACGCGATGATCGGCCGCTCCGCCATCAGCGCTGAGCCGCCGCCGACAATCCCTTTGATCTGATGCTTAGCCATAAAATCCAGACCGCGCGGGTTGGCACTGACGATCGGCTGCCAGGTTTCGACCGGCAGGCGCAATGGCCGCGGCACAAGCGTCAATTGTTCAACTTCATAACCTCGATACGGCATGCGCTCCGGCAGAGTGTAATACGGCCCTTTATGGCTCCAGCTTTCCTCATGGAAAGCCTTCAGCATGATCTCCACCTGCTCCTCGAACAGCGCGCGGTTGGCTTCGGCGTCCTGAAGTACCCCGCCAAGTGATTCGACTTCGCGGGTGTGATAGCCGCGGGCTACGCCAAAAATCACACGGCCTTTCGTCAGGATGTCTGCGGTGGCAAAATCCTCGGCCAGGCGCAGCGGATGCCACATCGGCGTGACGTTAAAGCCGCAGCCAAAGCGCAGTTTCTCGGTCACATGCGCCAGATGGACGTAGAACAGCGGCAGGTTCGGAATGCACTCATAGCCTTCGTGCTGGAAATGATGCTCCGCCATCCAAAATGCGTCATAGCCCAACCGGTCCATCGCCACGGCCATCGCCTCCGCCTTGTCGAAAACGGTGGCCAGTTGCTGGTTGGTGTAACGGCGATCATTGGCCGGCGTCGCGTCCTGGCCTATATCGCCAAGATCGATATGGCCAGCGAACAGGCTGCCGATGCGTTTGATCATGGGGCGGTCCTCGATACTTTGATTGATTGGCGTCCACGGTAGGACAGACCCGACACGGGCGCAAACGCACAATCCCTATTGCCTGCGTTTGCAAGACGCGGCAGGATCGCGGCATTCTCAGGGCGGGGTGAAAGTCCCCACCGGCGGTATGCGGCCTACAGGCTGCGAGCCCGCGAGCGCCTTCGATGAAGGTTAGCTGACCAGGTGCGATGCCTGGGCCGACGGTTACAGTCCGGATGGAAGAGAAATGAGCTGCCGGCGCGCCATAGGTGCGTCTGCGGCCCGTGATCGCCTTGGGTGACGTGTCTGTTATGCCAAAGGAGATCCGACCATGACACCCACCCGTTACGCCTTCGTCAAAGCCCAGTGGCACGCCGACATCGTCGACCGCGCGCTGGACGGCTTTTGCGAATTAATACCCGCTGCTCAAGTGGACGTGTTCAATGTCCCCGGCGCGTTCGAAATGCCGCTGCTGGCACGACAACTCGCCGAGACCGGCCGGTACGCGGCCGTTGCCGCCGCCGCGTTCGTCGTCGATGGCGGCATTTATCGTCACGAATTCGTAGCACAGGCCGTTGTTGATGGCTTGATGCGGGCCGGGATGGATTCGGGCATCCCCGTCCTTTCGGTGTCGCTGACGCCGCAGAGTTACCAGGAGACCGAGCACCACAACGCCATCTTCCGCGCCCATTTCGTCGAAAAAGGCCGGGAGGCTGCCCGCGCCGCGCTGATGATCGGCAAGGCCAGGGCAGCAATTGCCGCCTAACCCAACCTCCGCCGCAGCGGCAGAAGCAACAAAACCAACCCCGCCATGATCGACGACAGCAATACCAGGGCCGGCGCGAAAGCGCCGGTCACGTCGTAGACGGCGCCCAGCGTCAACGGCCCTAATACGCCGCCCACCTCGGCGGCAGAGAAAAACAGGCCGGACGCCGCGCCGGTATACCGGCTGCCGACGTCTTTCATCTCGACCAACAGTAACACCATGACCGTCATCATGCTGGAGCGGGCAATGCCTTGGGCGATCAGGCCGATGGTCATCGCGGTCGGTTCCTCGGTCAGCAACAACAGCGCCGCGCAGCCTGCCGCAGCGAACAGGCCAGCCAGGATAGGCATGCGCCTTGCTGGCGTCGCGAGACGGGGAATGGTCAGCGCGCCGGCGACGCCCACCGCCGTCGGCAAGGCCGCCCAAATACCGGCCTCGGCGGCACTCATGCCCGAATGGCGCAGCAATTCCGGCAACCAGTTGTTCAGGCCATGATTAAAGAAAAAGATGCCGACGCTCATGACCAGCATCACTTGCACCGATGGCATTGCCAACAGCTTGGCGAACACGGCCAATTGGCGCTCTTTCGGCTGGGCTTTCAATTCGCGTTCGATCTGACGGGCGTGAGGATGGGCCGAAATCGCCAGCCAGACTGCCCCGCAGATCAGCGCCACCGCCGAAAACAGCAGCAACACGCTGCGCCAATCCTGCTCGAAAAACGGCATCAGCACGCTGTTCGTCAGTGAATAGGAAATTATACCGCCCATCGCCGGCCCGGTCACATAGATGCCCATGGCCATGCCGCGTTCCGGCCCTTTGAACCATAGGCTCATGAGCTTGGGCGCGCCGATTGAGACCATCGGGCCGCCGACGCCGAATAATCCCACCGCCGCCAGCAACGTCCAGAAATCGACGGCGTTGGCCCGCAGTGTCGCGCTGGAGGCGATGAACAAGGCAGACAGCAAAAGCCCCGCCCGCGGGCCCCAGCGGTCGATGACAGAGCCACAGGGCGCGGCGGTAGCGATATAGACTAACTGCCAGCCGCCCAGCACAAAGCCCATCTCGGCATGGCTCATGCCCAGGTCCCGGACAATGTGCGGCACCAGCGGCGCCATGGAAACGGTGGTCAGGCCAAAGCTGAAATAGACCAGCCATACGCCAAACAGAATTGCCCAGCGGTAGGGATGCGTTGTTGGCTCGGTTGACGACATTTCCTTCGGGAGGGACCTTGACGCGAATGCTGCATGGGAGGCCGGATTGACCCCTTGAAACTCCCCGAGCGCAAGCCGTCATACCATCGCGGCCCTAATCACAAGCATTTTCAGAAGGCTCCCCGGCCGATTGCCAATCGATCCGCCGACGCCGGGTATTCACTCGAAAAC
>JAPOJR010000228.1 GCA_029978325.1 Alphaproteobacteria bacterium
TGGTTGATGCTCGCGCGGTGCCTTCCTACGACCTGTGCGTGATCGGAGCCGGCCCCGCCGGCTATGCGGCGGCCATGCGGGCCTGGGACCACGGCCTGAGAGTGGCGCTGGTGGAGAAGGGCGTCGTCGCTCATGGCACCACCAGCAACAGCTTTGCCTGGGTCAACGCCACCTCGAAGACCGCCGACGCGGATTACCACCGCCTCAACGCCCGCGGCCAGGAGGGCTACCGCGCGCTCGCCGTCGAGTTCGGTGAGCAGAACATCGGCCTGAACCGCTGCGGCATGCTGCGCTGGGCAAGCAGGGGCGACACGGCCCGCTACAATCCCCTCCGCGACCAGTTCGAGCGACTGCGCGGCTTCGATTATCCGGCGGAGTGGATCGGCACGCGGACTCTGCAACGGCTGGAGCCGCACATGGCCTTTCCGGCGGATGCGGAGGCGATCTTTGCGCTCGCCGACCCCTGCCTGGACGCGCCGAAATTCACCCGCTTCCTGGCAGACCAGGTCCGCCGCGGCGGCGGCCAGGTCTTCGAGAACTGCCCGGCCCGCGAACTGGTCATGGACGACGACGGCACGGTCACCGGCCTGGAGACCGAACAGGGCCGGATCGAGGCGCGGCGGGTGCTGGTCACCGCCGGCCCGGACACCGCCGCGGTCATGAGCGAACTCACCGGATTTGCCGGGTTCGCCAACCACATCCCGGTGCAGCGGGTGCCCGGCCTGCTGGTCAGCACGCCCAGCACCGCGCCGGCGGAACTGATCCGCCACGTCATCTATGCCGACTGCAACCCGGAAGTGCACCTGCTGCCGCTTCCCAATGGCGGCATCAAGATCGGCGCGGACGATACCGACGGCCTCGCCAGCGCGGACGAACAGGACCCGGACCGCATCCGCGACGGCGCCATCCAATTGCTGGAGCGCGCCCGCCGCCTGCTGCCGGGCTTCCCCGGCCCGGAGGTGCTGGACGCCTGCCACGTCGGCATCGGCATCCGGCCCTATCCGAGCGACGGCAAGACATTGGCGGGAGCATGGCCCGGCAGCGAAGGGCTCTATGTGGTCGCCACCCACTCCGGCGTAACCCTCTCGCCCGCGGTGAGCGAACTGATGGCCGACCTGATCGTTTCCGGCGACATCCCCGCCGCCCTCTCCCCCTTCACCTGGGAGCGGTTGGAGGGGTTTTAGCCGCCAATGGTCAGCCCATGAACGGTTCGGCCCGCCCGCGCACTTTTAGGTCGACGGCATAGAGCGAGGTCGTGGCGGTGACGAACAGGGTCCGCCACCCCTCCCCGCCCCAGTGCAGATTGGCGACACCCTCGGGAAAGGCGATCTCGCCAAGCTTAACGCCGGCAGGATCATAAACCCAAACGCCGCCTGGGCCGGTCACGAAGAGGTTGCCGTCCGCATCCGCCTTCATCCCATCCGGACGCCCGGCGCGGCCATCCTCTGCGATGCCTTCGGCAAAGACCCGGCCATTGGCAAGGCTGCCATCGCTGGCAATCTCGAAGGCGCGGATATTGGCCTGCGCCGTGTCGTTGACATAGAGCAGCCGCTCGCCCGGCGCGAAGCAAAGTCCGTTCGGCTGGCCGAACAGGCCCCGGTCGCAAACCAGTTGCGCCTCGTCGCCTGGCCGGTGGTCAGGCGGCAGGCGGTAGACACCCTGGAACCCTATTTGCAGCGGCCGTGGCACGCCATAGTGCTCCATCCGGCCGAAGATCGGGTCGGTGAAGTAGACCGAGCCGTCAGCGGCAACGCAGATATCGTTCGGAGAGTTCAACTCGCGTCCCTCGAAATGCGTCGCCAGCACCTCCCGCGTTCCGTCGGGGCGAAACCGGGCAACGGCGGACGTTGCATGCTCGCAAACCAACAGGTTCAACGCGGCGTCGTAAGTCAGGCCATTACCTTTATTCGAGGGTTTGGCCGCAATCGTGACCCCGCCGCTCGCGGACCAGCGCCGCCGCGTATCGCCCGGCATGTCCGAGAACAGCAGATAGTGCTCGGTCGGGTGCCACAGCGGCCCTTCGGTAAAGACAAAGCCTGTGCCGAGTTGGCGGACCTCTGCCGCAGGATCGATGATTGCTGCAAAGCGCGGGTCAATCGCCAGATGTGCCATGATCGTTCCTTATCTTTCCAGTCAGCACCCTCGCTGCGGGGACCTGACGATGCCACAGACGTTACGCCTGGCCACGCCCGGCCTCAAGTCGATGCGCGTGGGCAGCTAGAACGCTGCGGACATTCTGTGCTAAAATTCTGCAGCACTGACGGAGTAGTACCGCCCATGAACGCCCCGATCCCCACTTTCGACCTCGCCACGCTCGATATGAGCAATCCCGAGTGGTATCGTACCGACACCTGGCACGAGCCGTTTGCCCGGCTCCGCCGCGAAGACCCGGTCCACTACTGTCCGGACTCGGAGTTCGGGCCGTATTGGTCGGTGACAAAGTACAACGACATCATGCAGGTCGAGCTCGATCCGGAGGCCTATTCCAACCAGGTTGGCGGCATCCAGGTGCGCGACCCGAAGCCTGGGCTGGAAACCGAAAGCTTTATCCGCATGGACCCGCCCCGCCATACGGTGGAGCGCAAGACGGTGGCCCCCATCGTCGCCCCCTTCAACCTGAAGAACATGACCGACACGATCCGCCAGCGCACCCAGTTCGTGCTGGATGGTCTGCCGCGCAACGAGGAGTTCGACTGGGTCGATAAGGTCTCGATCGAGCTTACCACCATGATGCTGGCAACCCTGTTCGATTTCCCGTGGGAGGAGCGGCGCAAGCTGACCTATTGGTCCGACGTCGCCATCTTCACCGACTTCGATGCGCCAGACGCCCTGGTCCGATCCGAGGAGGAGCGCTTCGAGGAACTGAAGAAAATGGCGGAGTATTTCCGTGTGCTCTGGGACGAGCGTAAGGACCAGCCGCCGCGCTTCGACCTTATCTCCATGCTGGCGCATGGGCCCGAGACCAAAGACATGAGCCTGCGTGAGTTCATCGGCAATCTGGGCCTGTTGATCGTCGGCGGCAACGACACCACCCGCAATTCGATGTCGGGCGGCCTCTATTACCTGAACAAATACCCAGCCGAGTGGGCGAAACTGCGCGCCGATCCGGAGTTGTTGCCGAAACTGGTGGCCGAGACCATCCGCTACCAGACCCCCGTCATCCACATGCGCCGCACCGCGCTGAAGGATACGGAACTGGGCGGCAAGCAGATCCGCAAGGGCGACAAGGTGGTGATGTGGTATGTCTCCGGCAATCGCGACGAGGAGGTGATCGACCGGCCGGACGACTTTATCGTCGACCGCCGGCGGGCGCGCCAGCACCTGAGCTATGGCGCCGGCATCCACCGCTGCGTCGGCGACCGGCTGGCCGACCTGCAACTCCAGATCCTTTGGGAGGAAATCCTGCACCGCGACCTCAGGATCGAGGTATTGGCGGAACCGACCCGCACCGCCTCCAACTTCATCCGCGGCATCCGCAAGCTGCCGGTGCGGATTGCGGGGTAGGCGGCCGGCTTGTTCCCGGCAAATATCCCAGCTTAGGTAGAAAAGTATGATTACAATCGATCGTCAGGATGAAATTTTCGTCTTAACCATGGATGCAGGCGAAAACCGCTGGAACACGAACTTTGTCCGGGAGTTTGACTCGCGGTTGGATGAGGTCGTCGCATCCACGGGGCCAGCCGCATTGGTGACGACCTCAGCCAACGGAAAATTCTTTTCTAATGGACTGGACCTCGACTGGCGCCGGAGCGATGGCGATGGCGACGGGGGCGAGAAAGCGGTGTTTGCCCAAGAATTTATGGCGCTGATGGCGCGGCTGATCACCTTTCCCGTACCGACAGTCTGCGCGGTGAATGGGCATGGCTTCGGCGCAGGCTTCATGCTTGCGCTCTGTCATGACGTTCGGATGATGCGCGCTGACCGTGGTTTTCTCTGCGCAAACGAAATTGCACTGGGCATGCGGATTCCGGACGAGGAACTGGCGTTATTCCGGCACAAAATGTCCGGAAGCGCATTTTTCGATACGGTCCAATTGGCGCGCCGCTGGACCGGGCCAGATGCGCAAGCCGCAGGTTTCGTCGCCGCAACCGCGACGGCAGAGGAGCTGTTCGATGTGGCGATGGCCGAGGCTCGGCGCCTGGCTCCACTCGGCGCTAACAGGGAACTTTTCAGCGACTCCAAGGAACGTATTTTCGGTGAAGCGCCCTCGATCAACGCCAAGAATGGCGCGGCGCATTTCCTGCGGAATTACAAAGGCCATCACTAGATGTGATCTTGCAATAGGTTGGGCTCATCTGAATTGCGGCGTCATCGTTCGCATTCGAGCCTCTATTGGTTAGCCGGCAAGTCGCACTTCGATAGCGGCATCCGTGCGTGCGTGCGCACCCTCCCCATCCCTTCGCTAACCGTGCTATGCATCCCATTTACGGGCGCACACGCCCTCCCCCCAAAGGACCGCAACCCCTCAATGACCATTACCGTCTCCACCCTGGCCAACGGCCTGCGCATTATCACCGACCGGATGGACCATGTGGAGACCGCCTCGCTCGGCGTCTGGGTCGGGACCGGTACGCGGCATGAGGCGGAGGCTGTCAATGGCGTCAGCCACCTGCTGGAGCATATGGCCTTTAAGGGTACCGCCCGGCGCAACCCAGCCGAAATCGCCGTCGCCATCGAGAATGTCGGCGGCATCATCAACGCCTATACCAGCCGCGAGCAGACCGCCTACTATGCCAAGGTCCTGGCCGATGACGCGCCGCTCGCCATGGACGTGAT
>JAPOJR010000229.1 GCA_029978325.1 Alphaproteobacteria bacterium
GAAGTCGACTTCCAGCCCCAGCGATTCCGCATAGGACTTGCAACTCGCTTCGACATCGGCAAGGGTCTGGTGCCCGTAAATCTCCGGCTGGCGCAGCCCCAGCATGTTGAGGTTCGGGCCGTTCAGAATGAAGATCGGTTTTGCCATCGACGTATTTACTTTTGGGGCGGAGACCGGTCAGTGTCCATTAGGCGAGCGCTGCATAAGGCGCAACATCCAGAGCTGCGGCGCTGATAGCTGCTGCATATTGAATTACCGCCACTCAACACAAGAGGCGTCCCTTCCACAGGATTGCGCCCGATTTGACTCCGCCCAAAGTCGAACGAAAAATAACCTTTGCGGCGGGTTTGCGAGCCACCGGAAAAAAATTGCAAAATTGCCATTTTTTCCCTTGCGATCCTGCCGGATGACGGCTACATGCGCGGCTCGCACGCAAGCCCACGTGCCGGCGGGTCTCAGCAGCACCCGGGGGAAGGATTTCCCCGCCGTCTCGCGAGGACGGTCTGGTGACCCGGTAACGAGGTAACATGTGCGCTCTTGGTGTCGGCGTGAGAGTCGGCCTTGCAGCGCGTGTTACGGCACGCTCATGTCAAGTCCTCATGGCTTTGGCGACGGCACTCTACTGGTCTCAACTGATTGGTGGAAGGGCCCTTGTGGGATGACTTCGCGTATTCAACGTTACCTTGCGGATGAACAGCCGCAGACCCCGTGCCTGGTCGTCGACCTGGAAGCGGTTGCCGCGGCTTATGAAAGCTTGCAGCGCGCGTTGCCGATGGCAACGATCTACTACGCTATGAAAGCCAACCCGGCGCAGCCGGTGTTGCAGCTGTTGGCGGGGATGGGTTCCTCGTTCGACTGTGCCTCGATCTATGAGATCGAACAGGCGCTGTCCGCCGGTGCGCCGGTGGAACGCCTGTCGTTCGGCAATACGATCAAAAAGCAGGATCATATCGCCCGCGCCCGCGCCTGGGGCGTCGACATGTTTGCCTTCGACAGCGAAGCCGAACTGACCAAGCTCGCCGCAGTCGCGCCGGGCGCCAAGGTTTATTGCCGCCTGGTCATGGATGGCTCCGGCGCCGACTGGCCGCTGGCCCGCAAGTTCGGTTGCGAAATCGAAATGGCCTACGACCTGATGCTGAAGGCGCGCGACCTTGGCCTGGACCCGTATGGGCTCAGCTTCCATGTCGGCTCGCAGCAGCGCGATGTCGGCCAGTGGGACATGGCGGTCGGCCGCACCGCTATGCTGTTCACCAACCTGGCGGAAGCCGGCGTGAACCTGCGCATGGTCAATATCGGCGGCGGCTTCACGGCCACCTACCGCACCGATGCTCCGAACCAAAACGACCACGCGACGGCGGTCATCGCCGCACTGAACAAGCATTTTGGCAACCGCATGCCGGAAGTCATCGTCGAGCCGGGCCGCTCCATGGTCGGCGACGCTGGCATCATCCAGGCTGAAGTCGTGCTGATCAGCAAGAAAAGCTATGAAGACGAAAAGCGCTGGGTCTACCTGGACATCGGCAAGTTCGGCGGCCTGATCGAAACCATGGACGAGGCGATCAAATACCGCCTGCGCACGCCGCATGACGACGAATCCGTCGGCAAATCGCCGGTGATCATCGCTGGCCCGACCTGCGACGAAGTTGACGTGCTGTACCGCAACTGCAACTACGAGTTGCCCGATTCCCTGGCTGTTGGCGACAAGATTCAGATCCTGTCGACCGGCGCCTACACCACCACGTATTGCTCGGTCGCATTCAACGGCCTGCCGCCGTTGCAGACCTATTGCATCTGACCGTTTTCCGACGGATCGCCTGTTACAAGGGCCGGCTTCTCCCTGTGAGAGGCCGGCCTTTTTCATGACCTGCCGGCGACCGTCCGTCAGAATTTCGACATTGGGCTTTGGCGTATGCATTGCGCACAGTGCAGCCACGGGTTTATGCTTTCGCCACAAATCCAGGCTGGCTCGGCCATTGCGAGCCGCCTCACCCATTGGCGCAAGGAGTAACCGTCGCTCATGCAAACCGTGCGTGTCGGTCGTGTAGACGAGTTCGAGGATCCCGGTCGCAAAGTCATTGCGGTCGGCGATATGGAAGTGGGCGTGTTCCGCCTGGATGGCGAATTCTTTGCTTGGGTCAACGATTGCCCGCATCAGGGCGGACCGGTGTGTCAGGGACGCCTGTTCAATCGCGTATTGGAGGTGCTTGGCACCGATCAATCCAGCCATGGGCGCACCTGGGACGAAGACAATCTGCATATCGTCTGCCCCTGGCACGGATTCGAATATGACGTGCGCACCGGCAAGCATCCGGGAATGCCGGATATCGCCCTGACGCCGGTTACGGTGCAGGTACAAAATGGCGAGGTGCATATCGTTGTCGAATGATAACGCCGACGACCGCCGCAACGACCCTTACGCCGAAGCCGAAGCTTTGGCGGACGAGGCGTGGCGGCTGGCCGCCCAAGCTGTCACCGACGGCGACGAAGACCGCATTTCGGATGCCGCGGTCGCCAAGTTATTTACGGCGGCGGTTAAGCTTTACGCCGCGAAAGCCGACCGAGGCGAGCGCAGCCCGCGCGCCCTGCTTGGCAAATACGACGAGGTGGTAAGTCCGACGGAAGCACTGACGGCCGCCACCGAGTTGCTGCGTGCGTTGCGCCTTGGCCCGATGGAGTTCGGCCTCTGGGCGCGCCGCCGTCCTGAAGATTATCATGAGTTAGAGCCTGACGCGCCGCCATTGGCCACCGCGCCGGCCAATCCGAAACCCTGAGCGTTTCAGAAAAGGAGCCAGTCCCATGGATGCGCAAATCCTCCCCGGCCAACCGATGCCAGTTCAGGAAATCGATACCAAAACCGACACGCGCGATATTCTGGCCCATTCCCGCAAGCACGCGGAAAAAGCCGGGTATGCCGATTGGCTGATCATCGACATCGACGCCCACCATGTCGAGACTGCAAGCTGGAGCGAAATCGTCACCCACATTGACGATCCGGTATTGCGCGACCAGGCCAAATTCTATCATGCCGAGAAAATCGGCGCGCCGCCCTATGGCCTGAATGGCGACCTCGGTTTGCGGTACCAGGACGTCGGTGGCCGTATTCCCCACCAGGCCGGCGTGAGCGAAGCTGTCGACGATAAGAGTGTGCATCGCGACGTGATCCTGTCGCGCCGGGCCATGCAGGCTTTCGCGCTGGACTACATGGTGATATTCCCGACGCCGATGCTGTTCCTCGGCCTGCACCCGCAGACCTATATGGAAGTGGTGCTGTGCAACGCCTACAACAGTTGGCTGTGCGAGCGGGTGTTGCCGCACGATCCTGGGCTGAAGGCAATGGTGGTGTTGCCCTACAACTCGCCGGAGGAAGCCTGCAAGACCGTCGAGCGGTTCGGGGACAAGCAGGGCGTGATCGGGTTTTCCATCACGTCGACGCGGCACAAACCGGTGCATGCCAATGAATACATGCGCCTCTATGCGATGATCGAGGAGACAGGCAAGCCATTGGGCTTCCACGCCGGCTATCATTGGCAGGACCCGTCGCTTGCCTCCTGCAACTCGTTCCTGGGCATGCATGCGCTGGGCTTTGTCTGGTCGAACATGGTGCACATGACCAACTGGGTGTTGAATGGCATTCCCGAGCGCTTTCCCAAGCTGAACTCAATTTGGATCGAAAGCGGTTTGGCCTGGGTACCGTTCCTGATGCAGCGCCTGGACGAACAATTCCTGATGCGGCAGTCCGAAGCGCCGCTGCTGAAGCGACTGCCGAGCGAATACATGAATACCAACTGCTTTTATACGTCGCAGCCGCTGGAGGCCGGCAACATGAAGGCAGTGGAATGCACGTTCGACATGATCAAAGCCGAAACACAATTGCTGTTCGCGACCGACTGGCCGCACTTCGATTTCGATTCGCCGCGGGTGATTTATGACATGCCGTTCTTGAACGAAATGCAAAAGCGCCGGATCCTCGGATTGAACGCTGCGGAGCTTTTCGGCCTGGAAATCAAACCGCACCAACGTGGGTAACTTGCGGAACGGGAGCAAACCAACAAGGCCAAGTACAGTGGCCTCACGCGGGGCTGGATAGCTTGATGCTGGCGCGCGAAATCGCCCGGGGGGTTCGTCGAATCCACGGCCCGAGCAAAATGCAGGTCAGCATCTCGCCGGAAGGCAAGGCCTATGCGTCGGGAACCGAAACGTTCTACGAGCGGCTAGGTTTTACAAACCCGGATTTCGACGTCGGCGACTATGTCGTTCGACATCTGGGCTTTATTGTCATTTACCGCAGGTCTAATGACCGCGTGATGGTTCGGCTGCGGCCAAGCCTGGTCAGCAAGCTTGCGTTGGACAGTGCAATGCGGCACCTGATCGGGCAGAAATTCGCCCATGGCGAAATCCAGTTCTTCGATCAGGAATGGACATCGGAGGCCTGGTCCAAAACCTCGGAATTGCTGCATCGCCTCGTTGAACTTTGCGACCGGCCGCATGGACCTGATGAGCCGACATTCGGCCTGAAACCCCTTGGTATGGAGCGCTTGAGCAACGCGGACAGCAATCCCATGAAGCCGCTGTACCAAAAGTGGAAGGTTTCTTGTGGTATTTTCGACGACACGACGTTGCCGTTTATCATCGAATACGGATTGGATTACCGCCTGATGGTTGTTGCTGCGGATAGCCCAGGCGAGCCGTTGCGGTTTCAATATATCGGGGATGGATTCAGGCCGTTTTCATCGAAACAAAAGTCCGAATTACTCGGATCCACGATAACACAAATGC
>JAPOJR010000022.1 GCA_029978325.1 Alphaproteobacteria bacterium
AAGCCCGACGACGGCACCAAAGACGCTTTCGTACATATATCGGCCGTTGAGAAGGCTGGCCTTACGGGCCTGCGTGAAGGCCAAAAGGTCCAATTTGACCTGATCCCGGATAAACGCCAACGTCTGTCGGCCGAGAACCTCAAGGCTCTAGACTGACGCGAGATCAAGCCCACTGCCGTTCCCGCTAAGCCAATGCGCTGCGGGAACGGCGGTGGGCTTTTTTTTTGCGCCGATTTTTCCCTGCGGCACTAAAGGAACCTGATCCATGAAACAAGCATCGAGCGGCGACACGGTGCATGTCCACTATCGCGGCACACTCAACGACGGCACCGAATTCGATAACTCGGCCGGGCGTGATCCGCTTGTGGTGACCCTCGGCCAAGGCCAGGTGATCCCCGGCTTCGAAAATGCTTTGATCGGCATGGCGGAAGGCGACTCCAAGACCGTCACGCTGCCCCCAGCCGAAGCCTATGGCGAAAAACAACCGGGTTTGGTGCACGAGGTCGAACGGTCCCAGATTCCGGCAGAAATTCAACTGGAAGTCGGCGGCATGCTGACTGCAACCGACCCACAAGGCCGCCAAATGCAACTCACGGTCGTCGCACTCGACGACGCCAAGGTCAGCCTGGACGCCAATCATCCTTTGGCTGGCCAAGCGCTGACCTTTGAACTGACCCTGGCAAAGATCGCTGCCTAAATCCGGCCTGCGGTCAAGCGGCCATGGCGGCCGCCGCTTCCGCCCGGATCTGTTCGGGCGATCCCAAAAGCTGACGATCCAGGCCGATGCGCTTGAACCAGAAGTGCAGGCCCAGGTCGTCGGTAAAGCCCATGCCGCCATGCACCTCCGTAGCACCACGCGCCACCATTCGGCCAACTTCGGCCAGGTGCGCCTTGGCGTGGCAGGCCAGCCGGTGCGCCTCGGTTGAGCCCGGCATTTCTGTCTGCATGTGCAGGGCGTACCACGTAAGGGCGCGGGCCGGCTCCAGCGCCGTCGCCATGTCGGCCAGCGCGTGCTTCACGCCCTGGAACGAGCCGATCACCCGCTCGAACTGCACCCGCTGCTTGGAATAGGCCGTTGCCTGCTCGAACATGGCATCCGCCGCGCCCACCGTATCCGCCGCCAGCGCCACCCGCGCCAGGTCCAGCGCGCGTCGGGTCAACGCCTTGCCGCCGGCGAGCGGCTCTGCCTCCACACCGTCGAACCGCAATTCCGCCAGCGCGCGGGTGCGGTCGATGCTGGTCATCGCCGTGCAAGTCAGGCCCGCCGATTCCGAGCGCACCAGCCACAATTCGCCGCCAGCCGCCGTTATAAAGGCATCGGCAGTGCCGGCCTCTAGCGCCATCAACGCCGTGCCGGACAGGCGGCCGTGCTCGTTCCGCACGCCGGCTCCGGCGCGCGCGCCCACGGCCTCCGCCAGTGCCAAGCCGATGCGGGCCTCACCGCCCGCAATACGGGGCAGCCATTCGGCGGCCAGCATGTTGCTGCCGCTTTCCGACAGCACCAGCGGCGCGACAAAGGCCGTTCCGAGATAAGGCGCGGGGGCCGTGAAGCGGCCCAACTCCTCCAGCACAAGCCCGGCATCGAACGCGCCCATGCCGAGGCCGCCGTATTCCTCCGGCACCAGCACGCCCATGGCGCCGATTTCGGCAAGGCCGGTCCAGAGCCGCTCGTCATAGCCGGAGCCGCCCGCCGCTACCTCGCGCACCCGCTCCAGCGGCGAGCGCTCGTTCAGCAGCCGGCGGAGCTGGTCGCGGAAGGTTTCCTGTTCCGAAGAGAGTCCAAACCGCATCAGCCGCGTCCCCCAGAGGCGGTGCCTCCCCCCATACCTTGCGGCGGGATCACCGCCTTCGGCTCGCGCGGCAGGTCGAGCCCGCGTTCGGCAATGATGTTGCGCTGAATGTTGGTGGAGCCGCCGCCGATGATCAGCCCCAGGTCGTGCATGTACCAGGCCTGCCACGCGCCCTCGTCGCGGAGATATTCGCCGTCCTCATAGAGCACGCCCAGTTCGCCCATGGCATCGATGGCGAGCGCGTCAATCTCGTGATTCAGTACGGTGCCATAATACTTGGTCACCAGCCGCGCCAGACCGGGGTCGTTGCCTTCCAGGTCCGCCGTCAGCACGCGCATGTTGTTGAACTTCAGCGCCAGCACCTTGGCCTCCAGCTGCATCAGCCGGTCGGCGAGCAGCGGGTCGTCGATAGCGCGGCTGCCGTCCACCGTCTCCCGCTTCATCAGCTTCAGCAGGCCTTCGAACCGGGCAATCGACTTCGCCGGGTCGCCGAGGCCGCCGCGCTCATGCTTCAGGGTGACGTTCGCGACCTTCCAGCCCTCGCCGCGGCCGGCGACGATGTTGGTGGCGGGGATGCGCACATCGTCGAAGAACACCTGGTTGAATTCGCTGCGGCCCGTCATCGTTTTCAGCGGCGAGACCGTGACGCCGGGCGTATTCATCGGGATCAGCAGGTAGCTGATGCCGCGGTGCTTTGGCGCGTCCGGCTCTGTGCGCACCAGGCAGAACATCATCTGGGCGTAGTGCGCCCCGGACGTCCAGATTTTCTGGCCATTGATCACCCATTCATCGCCCTCCAGCACACCCCTGGTGCGGAGCGACGCCAGATCCGAACCGCTGCCCGGCTCGGAATAGCCCTGGCACCACCATTCCTCGCCGGTAATGGCCTTCGGGATGTAGCGCGCTTTCTGTTCCGGCGTGCCAACCTCCAGCAGGGTGGGGACCAGCATGATGATGCCGATCCCCTGCAAGCCGCCCTGCACGCCCGCAGCGGAGAATTCCTCGGCGATGATTGACTGTTCCAGCATGTCCGGTTCCGCGCCAAAGCCGCCATATTCCCTGGGGATGGTGCGCGCCGCGTAGCCGGCCTCGATCAGCCTGGCCTGCCAGGCGAACTCCGCCGGACCCGGTTTCACGCGGTCGCGGAAGGTGACAGCGGGCGGCGCGTGCCCACGGTTGGCGGCGATGAAGCTACGCACCTCATCGCGAAAATCCAGATAGCGTTGGTCGAGGGAGAGATCCATGCGTCAGGCTCCTTGCAAACCTAGCCGGAAGTCTGACCTTTCTTGGACGCGCCTGCAAGCATGCGGTCGAGACTGCGCCTACCGGTGCGTGGCCGGTTGAGGCACGCAACGCCTGCCATGCCAACTATGGCGCCTGCAATCAGCTGCCACCCTCCCGGCGCGTCCAGCAATTGTGCGTCCGTGACTGCACGGAAATTGTCCAGATACAGGCGCGGCGTCGCGCCGTTGGTCACGAACCGCCGAACCATTTCGAGACCGACCTGATGCGGCCCCGCCGCAACCGGCAATGTAACGCTGAGCGTGATCCGTTCCACCGCATTCATCGCAATCGCGCCGAAATCGTGCGTCACCACCGTAAACCCGTCCAGCAGCAAACGGACGACGCCGCCATCCACATTGCCCGAAATCGCGGAGCCCGCCGAGGCCACATCGACGCTGATCGTCAGGTTATCTTCGGCCGGCATGGCGAAGCTTTGCACAATGCCGCCGCCACGCGGCAGAGAGCCGATCGGCAGCGCCTGTCCGACGACAAACTGGGCAGCCCGCGACACTCCCTGCCCGCCAGTGTCGAACAGCACCACCGCCGGCGTGCCGACCGTACCGTTCGTCGTCGTATACACTGTCCACTGCGCGAGATCTCCCGACTCGAACCCACTGTTGAGCAAAAGGTTCGCACGCGCAGGCGTTGCGAGCAGCCACACCGCGCTGACAATCACGACCCACAAGAGGCGTCTCGGACAGGTACCCACTACGACCTCCGCCAGTCGCCGCTCGGCTGAACGGTTGCGACTGGAAATTAGCGCCGGGAATATCACGTCGGGCCCAAAACCGCCCTCCAACAATGTCGGCGCAAATCCTTAACAAGTCGTTAACAATGGGAACGGTTGGCCCTATCCCCGCTCATCCACCAGGCGGATCGGCTTCTGGCGGTTTTCGATCTGGGTGAGCGGGGCGGTTTCGCCCGGGGAGGCAAGTTCCACCCGCACCTCGACTCCCAGCTTTTCTCGCAGCAGGGCGTGAAGGATGCCTTCCAGGCTCTCGCTGCGGGCGTGCACCTCCACCACCACGGTCAGTTCTTCGCGCGAGCCGTCGCGGGTCCAGCGGCAGACGTATTCACCGGTGGCCTCGCCGACGCCTTCCAGGTGCGCACCGATGGCGGTCGGGTAGACGTTGATGCCGCGCAGCTTGACCATGTTGTCGCTGCGGCCCTGAAAGCCCGCCATCCGCCGGAAATTGATGCCGCCCGCCGGCGGCAGGATCGTCGTCAGGTCGTTGGTGTCGAAGCGGATGATCGGGTAGACGCCGTCCTTGAACAGGACCGTGGTGCAGAGATTGCCAGGCTCGCCATCGGCCACGGGTGCGTGCGTTTCCGGGTCCAGCGCCTCGACCAGGTGCGCGTCCTCCCAGATGTGCAGGCCGTCGTGGGAGGGGCCCTCGGCGGCGATGATGCCGGTGTCGCCGACGCCGTACCAGTCGAAGCTCTCTGCCCCGCCCCAGAGGGCCGACAGCGCCTCCCGGTCCTCATTGCCCAGATGGCCGGCGATCATGCGGATGTTCAGGTCTTTGGCAGGGTCGAGCCCCTGCTCTTTCGCGACCTCCGCCAGGCGTTTGATGTAGTCGACAAAACCGACGATGACAGTCGCGCCGAAGCGCTGCATCAGCTGCAGTTGCTGCACGCTCGGCATGTCGCGGCCGGTGCCGGCGGGCAGGAACAGGGCGCTGGTGAAGTGCGTCACCGCCTCGCGGACGTAGTGGCCGCCATTGACCATGCCGAAGCCATAGACCGAGTGCACCACGTCCTGGCCGGTCATGCCCTGCAGCAGGTAGGCGCGGGCCAGCAGCAGGTTCTGCATCTCCCGGTCCTTGGGCCCGAAGAACAGCGACTGCGGCACGCCCGTCGTGCCGCTGGTGGTGTGGAAGAAGCTGTGCGGGTGGTTGTGGTCCAGGCCGTGATAATCGCCCCAGGGCGGGTGCTCCTCGATGCTGGCCATCAGGTCCGCCTTGGAGAAGGACGGAATTTTGGTCAGGTCTTCCAGGGTCTGGATGTCGAACGGCTCCAGCCCGGCGGCGCGCCAGCGGCGTTCATAGAACGGCACGCTCCAGGCGCGGGCGACGACGCGCTGAAAGCGCCGTTCCTGCACGGCGCGGAGTTCGTCCGTCGACCAGCGGGCGGGACCGTTGAGAAAGGCCTCGCCGATGGGGTAGTCGGTCAGCGCCTGCTGCGGGTCGAAGCCGGCCCAGTAGGGTGGCAACTCCACCTCCGGTGCAGGCGGGATGTCGGTGACGGTCATGGCTTCTCTCCAAACGCCAGCGCCAGCAGCGGGGCGGTGCTCGGCTGGTGCTCAAGATCATCGACCATGGCGATCAGGGCGGCAATCGCGTCGTCGGTGAGCGGCCTGGCGGCGGCACGGGCATTGGTGCGGAACTTGTCCAGGTGAGCCTCCCGCGTCATCGGATTGGCCGGGTTGCCGTAGATCGTCGTCAGCGTGCGCGCATGCTCCTGCCCGTTGGCAAGGCGCACGGTCACGGTGATCGGCGAGAGTGCGTTCGGGTCCGGGTTGCCGTCCGCAGTGATGGTCACGCGCCCGGCCAGTTCCAGGCGGGCCGGGTCCGCAATCGCCGCCGGCGCGAAATCGGCGATGCCGAGGCCGCCGGTCATCAGCGCGCTCGCCACCGCATACTGGCCGCAGAGCCGGGCATAGCCGACGGCCATGTCATTCTTCACAGGCCGCCCGATCAGGCGCTGCGTCAGCGGCGGCACATCCGCCGAGACGCTGGCGACCTCCGCTGCCGCGAAGCCGTGCTCGCGCTGCATCTGCAGCACCGCATCCACCAGCCCGTGCGTCGCCCGGCCGGAGGGGAAGGGTTTGTGCGCGACCTCCGTGATGCGCCAGGTCTGGCCCAGGCTCTCGACCACCGGGGCGAGGTCATACTCCCCCTCGAACAGGTTGAAATAGCCGAAGGGGCCTTCCAGCACGTTTTGCGGCCCGGCAATGCCCGCCGCCGCCATGTCGCACGCGATGACGGCGTTGCGCGCGTTGAATCCCACCTGCATCGCCAGCAGTGGCGAGCCCTCGGTGTGCGCCTGCATGGTGCCGCCCATCTGGCTGTAGGCGTTGCCGCAGGCGTCGATCAGCGTCTGCGCGTCGAAGCTCATCAACCGCCCGACGACCATGGTCGCGCCAAAGCCGCCGGCGGTGGCCGGGCGGAAGAAGCGAAGGCCGGCCTTGCTGGCGACACCGATGCCGGCGGCGAGGTCGATGGCGGTCGCAACGGCGGCCAGCAGTTCTTTACCCGAAGCCTGGCCGCCGGTGCGGTCGAGATGGGCGAGCGCCGCGCCCAGCATCACCGCCATGGGGTGCACCACGGCTTCCTCGTGGACGCAGTCGAACTCGGAATTGTGGATCTGGTAGGCGTTGCAGAAGGCAGCGCCCGCCGCAGGCAACCGCTCCGCCCCCTGTGCCAGCACCCGCGCCATGCCGGCGGCAGAGCCGGTGCCGCCGTTCAGGCCGGTCAGTTCCGCCGCATAGGGCGCGATGCTGCCGACCATGCCGACGCCGAGGCTATCCAGCAGGTAGGTCTTGGTCGCCGCGACCGCCTCGGGCGGCAGCGCATCGAAGGGGGTGTCGGCGACGTGGGATGCGAAACGGGCGATGCCGTCCATGGCGAATGTCCTCTTAATCAGTTCAGACAGTCTGGGCGCGGAAATGATCGGCGATCTCACGCCGGGTAGCGATCCAGACATCCGGCTTGCCCGCCACATAGTCCAGGAATTTCGCCAGATAGCCGATGCGGCCAGGCCGGCCAATAATGCGCAGGTGCACGCCTAGGCTCATCATTTTCGGCTCGCCCGCCGCGCCCTCTGCATAGAGCCAGTCGAACGTATCCACCGCATAGTCGAGCCATTGCGCCGGCGTCATCGCTGGGTCAGTCCACATCTTCATATCGTTGGAATCGAGCGCATAGGGCATAATGACGATATCCCGCGCCGCCGGATCGTTCCAGAATGGCAGGTCGTCGGAATAATCGTCCATGTGGTAGGTAAAGCCGGCCTCGATCAACAGCCGGCGGGTGTTGTCCGTCAGCAGATAGCGAGACAGCCAGCCATAGGGGCGTTCGCCCGTAGTCCGCTCGATCGACTCCACCGCCTTGCGGATAAATTCGCGTTCCGTCGCCTCGTCCATGCCGAACTGGTGCACCCATTTGTGGCCGTGCGAGCAGACCTCATGGCCCTGCGCCACGATCTGCCGCGTCAGTTCTGGCGCCCGCTCCAACGCCTGTGCTGCGGCGGTGAAAGTGGCGCGCATGCTATGCTGCTGCAACAAGCGCATAACGCGGGGCGCCCCCGCCTTGATGCCATAGGCATAGTTGCTCTCATTGCCATAGTTGCGGATCGGGTGGCGAATGGCGATGCCGAGTTCGTCCACCGGCTCCGGCCGCTTGTCGCCCTCGTCGATACGTGCCTCGGCCCCTTCCTCGACATTCACCACCAAAGAGAGGGCAAGTTTGGCATTGTTTGGCCAGTGCATATACGCCATCGCTCAAAGCTTTCCTGAAATCCGAAAAAATCTAATGCGCCTTCTCCCCCGCGCCTAGCACAGGCAGATTGAGACCGTACATGCCTGATCTATCAAAAGAATGCGACAGAATCAGTAAATTCGGTCGTCCGGCCAGACGCATGGGCGGCAACGCCAAAAACTTCCGATGTCTAGAGAGTTACAGCAGAGCGCATGTCGCCCGAGACAATTGTCAGGGCAGGCCCTAATACTCTGTTTCATAGCGTGTTCGCCATTGCGCTGTCCGCCATCTCACGCTATCCGATGCGATGAACCTACTGGGAAGCAGGGCGATCCCTGATGATGATAATTCCGTCGAGGAGTTTGACGAAGTGAAGTACGTTTTGGCGATTGTTCTACTGTTCTGGGCAGGGGCAGCCAGCGCCCAGGAAAAAACCATCAACATTGAGCTGAACAACGTCGCCGCGCGGAGCAATGTCTGCCAGGTCTATTTCCGGGTCCAAAACCAGACGGATGCTGCCTATTCCGCCTTCAAGCTCGACCTCGCGTTTTTCGATAAGTCCGGCGTTATCAATGATCGGGCGCTGATCGATCTGGCGCCGCTGCGGGCACACAAAACATCGATCCACGTGTTCGACATGCCGGACCTGGACTGTGGCACGGTCGGTGAAGTGCTGCTGAACGACATTACCGAGTGCGTGGGCACGGGCGAGACCACGGCGCCTGGCGACTGTTTCGCTGCCGTATCGCTCAGCAGCCGCGGCAAACTTTCGTTTATTCACTGATACTCATCGGGACCCGGCCATACCGGGTCCCGTTTGCGTTCGGGCCTAACCGGCTTTCGGCTCTTTGCCCAGGTCCAGAACCAACCCCGCCAGATCGGGCCGCACCGCCGGGTAAATATCCGTCACAATCGGGTCGTGTCCCGGCACCAGAAAGGCCCGTTCGCCGGCCAGCCGTGCGCAGGTGCGATAGCCTTCCAGCATATCGACCATGTCATAGAAGACGATGAACGGTCGTTCCTCGTCCACTTCCTGGAACAGATGGATGGCGTCGCTGGCCAAAAACACCGGGCCACGGTCGGTGTTGACCGTCAGCCCCATCTGGCCGCGGGAGTGGCCACCGATCAGGTGATAGTCAATTCCAGGCGCATACCTGCCGTCGCCATGGATGAACTTCAGCCGATTGTCGTACAGCAGGCCGACCAGCTCCTCGACATCCTCCTGATGATAGGCCGTGCGGAAGAACGGGTGTGTCATGTCGCGACCTGTGATCGACTGCATCTCCAGGTCCTGGATGGTGAACTTGGCCTTGGGGAAACGCCCCAGATTGCCGACATGGTCGAAATGGGCATGGGTCAGAATGACCTCGTCCACATGCGCCGCGTCGATGCCGACTTTGCCCAGCAGGTCGATAGGGTCGGCCAGCCAGGTGCGGTTCATCGATTCCAACTTGTCCTTTTTCATGCCGGAATCGACGACGATGACCCGGTCATTGCCGACAATTGCCCACATGAAATAGTCGAGGCCCCGGCACAATTCGTTCGGATTGCCGCCGACGAACGTGTCGCTCATCATCCGGTTTTCATGCCGGCCATAGCAGAACGCGTACAGATTCCAGGTGGGGGTGGCCATCGGTGAAAGATCCTCAAAGATGCAATTGGTGCGTTCAGCCGACTATAGCGCTACCAGCCGGCGATGGAACCTGCGGACTTGAGCCCAGCAGGGGATCAAAACGGCGAGCCCGCTAAAAAGCACTGGCAGGCAGCCCCCCGCCGTCGACCGCAATCGCCTGACCGGTGGTATAGCTGGCCTCTTCGCTGGCGAGATAGGCGATCAATGCCGCAATCTCCTGCGGCTGGCCATGCCGCTTGGCCGGCAGCAACTTGGCGCGCTCGGCCAATCCCGCCTGCACATCCGTCCATCCGGCACGCAGGGTCGAGGAAATCGCCCGGTCCGTGGTGATCGAGCCCGGACAGATGCAGTTCACCGTGATCCCCAGCGGCGCCAAATCGTGCGCGACCGAGCGGGTGAGCCCGATCACCGCCGCCTTCGAGGCCGAATAGGCCGCGCGCTCCGGCAGCGGCACTAGCCCCGCCACCGACGACATGGAGATGATGCGGCCCCAGCCGCGCGCCTTCATGTGTGGCACGGCGGCCTTGGTCATCAGGAACACGCCCTTGGCGTTGATGTTCATGACCGCGTCCCAGCCTTCCTCCGGCACGTCCTCGATCTGGCCACGGTCCTTGCCATGCGGCGCGCCGGCGTTGTTCACCAGGATGTCGAGCCGGCCGTATTTTGCGACGACGCGGTCGACCAGGGATTTGGCGCTGTCCTCGCGGCTGACATCGCCGGTCAGGGAGAACGCCTCACCACCGGCCTCCTCGATGCGGGCGACGAGCGTATCCAGGCCCTGCCAGGCGGTTGGCGCGCGGTCCAGCGTGTTGTCATTCTCGACGCCGGCGGCAGCGATGTCGGCCACCGCAATGATAATGCCATCGCGGGCGAGGCGCTGCGCCGTTGCCGCGCCGATGCCGTTCTCCTTGCCGCAACCGGTGATCAGGGCGACGCGCTTTTCTGTGGTGGGCATCGGGTGGTTCCTTGGATGTTTCCGAGCATTGCGCGAAACTATAGCGCCCCGCCCTAACCCCACCAGCCCCAGCCACGGCCGCCTGCATAGAAAAAGTAACATCCACCGGTCGCGATGACCGCTTCAACGATAAGAATGTGCACCCGCACGCCCGTCCGCCGCACGATCCACCGGCCCGTAAGGTTGCCCGGCACCGTGCAGAGCCCGACCAGGAACCCGGCCATCGCCAAACCCGGGTCGAGCACGGCAAAGCCGCCGAACACCGCCGCCTTGGTCACGTTGACCGTCAAGGCCACCGCGGCCATTGTGCCGGCCAGGGCCTCGCCCGCCAATCCGACTGCCAGCATGAACGGCGCCAGAATCAGCCCTGCCCCGACGGTAGACCCGCTCAACACGCCAAACGGTATGCCGATGCCCATCACTGTACGCTTGCCAACGCTGACATTGCGGCGATGCATCAGGCGGCGCAGCGGAATCATGCCCAGCAGAAACACGCCCATCAGCAGCGCGATGGCGCTGTTCGGCAGGTAGGAATAGACGACAGCGCCGACGATGATGCCCGGAAAGGCCGTTGTCATCAGGTCGCGGTAGACATTCCAGGTAAATCCGCGGCGGAACGCCCAGACCCGGCTGGTGTGGCTCACCAGCAGCGATACCGCAATGACCGGCACCACGGCCTTGATGCCGATCACCGGCGCCAGCAGGATCGACAGGATCAGGCCACCGCCAAAGACAGCGACGCTGTGAAACGCCGCCGAGAAAAAAGCGCCAAGCGCGATATAGACCAGCGTACCCGCGTGCAGGTCGCCAAAGATTTGCGTCAGGTTTGTCAGCATGAATGGTGGGCGAATGCCGCGTCCGATGGTAAGAGAAACCTCACCATAGGAGTCCCACCGCAAAAGAGAAGCTGCTTCGCCGATGTCCGATGATGTCTATTCCATTTCCGTTGCCCAGGCGCATGAGATCGAGCGCGCCGTTGCCGCGCGCGCCATGGCGCACATCCTGCTGGAGACCAAGTCGGCGTATTGCTATGACGACGAGCCCTTTACCTTCACCAGCGGCCGCCGCAGCCCGGTTTATATCGACTGCCGCCAGCTGATCAGCTTTCCCCGCGCACGGCGCAAGCTGATGGACCTGGCCGTCCAGACCATCGAGCGCGACATCGGCCATGAGAGCATCGACGTGGTTGCGGGCGGCGAGACCGCCGGCATCGCCTTCGCCGCCTGGATCGCCGAGCGCATGGGCCTGCCCATGGTCTATGTGCGCAAGCAGCCGAAAGGCTTTGGCCGCATGGCCCAGATCGAGGGCATCATGCCGGAAGGCGCGCGCGTACTGCTGGTTGAGGATCTGGCGACCGACGGCGGCAGCAAGGTCAATTTCATCAACGCTATCCGCCAGGCGGGCGGCGTGATCAGCGACTGCATGGTGCTGTTCCACTATGGCATTTTCCCGGCCAGCACCTCGACACTGGGTGAGATGGGCGTGAAGCTGCACGGTCTCGCCACCTGGTGGGACGTGATCGAGGAAGCCGAAGCCCGCGGCTATTTCCCGCCGGAGAAAGCAGCCGTCGTCCGCGACTTCCTGAACGCGCCAGACGGCTGGACGCCGAAGGGATAGGGCATGACAGAGTCGCCCCCATCCTCCGCTATTGCGATCCCTCTCCCCTGCCGTCATTGCGAGGAGCCCCGGCCTTGCGCCGGGGCGACGAAGCAACCCAGGGGTCTGGGCTCTGACACCCCTGGGTTGCTTCGTCGCCTGCGGCGCCTCGCAATGACGGTATCGGTTGGGTTGACCCTGCTCGCACTCTCTCTCCTCGCCAACACCCCCGCCCGCGCTGAAGACAAGCGCACGCTGGTGATCGGCGTGACGCAATTCCCCTCCACGTTCCACCCGGTCATCGACGCCATGCTGGCCAAAAGCTACGTGCTGGGCATGACCCTCCGGCCCGTCACGACCTACGGCCATGACTGGCAATTGTCCTGCCTCGTTTGCGTAACACTGCCAACGCTGGAGAATGGCGGAGCCGTTCGCGAGACGACGCCGGACGGCAAGGCCGGTATCGCCGTCACCTATAAGATCCGCGACGGTCTAACCTGGGGCGATGGCCAGCCGGTTACCGGCGACGATATCCGCTTTACCTGGGAGGTCGGCAAGCACCCGGAAAGTGGCGTCACCGGCGCGGATGTCTACCAGCGCATCTGGAAGGTGGAGACCCCGGATCCCCGCACCGTGGTCCTGCACACCGACCGGGTTACCTATAACTACAACAATTTCAATGTAGAGCCGCTGCCGGCGCACCTGGAACGCGCCGTGTTCGCAGCAGACCCGCGCGCCTACAAGCAGCGCACGCTGTACGATACCGACACATCCAACCCAGGCCTGTATTTCGGCCCCTACCGCGTGGTGGAGGTCTCCGCCGGAGCGTTCACGGCGCTGGAGCGCAATCCGCACTGGTCCGGGCCTAAGCCCTATTTCGACCGCATCGTCGTGCGCGTCATCCCCAATACGGCCGCGCTGGAAGCCAACCTGCTTTCCGGGGCCATCGACTACATCGCCGGCGCGCTGGGTTTGACACTGGACCAGGCGCTGTCCTTGCAGTCGCGGCGCGGCGGCGACTTCGATTTCGTCTATGAGGCCGGCCTGATTTACGAGCATCTGGACCTGAACCTCGACAACCCCATACTGGCCGACCGGCGCGTGCGGCAGGCGCTGCTCCATGGCATCGACCGGCAGGCGATCAGCCAGAAGCTGTTCCAGGGCAAGCAGCCGGTCGCCGATAGCAATGTCTCGCCGCTGGACTGGGTGCACAGCGACGACGTCGCCAAATATCCCTATGATCCAGCCAAAGCACAGGCATTGCTGGCAGACGCCGGATGGAAGCCGGGGCCAGGCGGCGTCCGCATCAATGCCAAGGGTGAAAAGCTCAGCCTCTCGCTGATGACCACTGCCGGCGCACGCGTGCGCGAGCAGGTGCAGCAGGTGCTGCAGCACTACTGGAAGCAGATTGGCGTCGAAATTCGCATCCACAATGAACCCGCCCGCGTCTTCTTCGGCCAGACCGTGCGCGAGCGCCGGTATGACGCCATGGCCATGTTCGCCTGGATAAGCGCGCCGGAAAGCCTGCCGCGCTCGACGCTGGCCACCAATATGATCCCGACAGAGGCGAACAACTGGGCCGGGCAGAACTATACCGGCTATCGCAACCCGGCGGTCGACGCCTTGCTGGACGCCATCGAAACCGACCTGAACCGAGACACCCGCGCCGCCAAATGGGCGGAATTGCAGCGCATCTACACGGCGGACCTGCCGGCTTTGCCGCTGTACTTCCGGGCTAACCCCTATGTGGTGCCGAAATGGCTGAAGGGCATCCGCCCCACCGGACACCAGGCGCCGACGACGCTCTGGGTCGAGAATTGGCGGGCGGAGGGGAGATAGGCACACATGACCACGCTTCCCGTTCCCAACGGCTGCATCGCCGCCGTGGTGACCCACCTGGAAATGACCGCTCGGCCACCCGGCGAACCGCCCGCGCCGCCACGGCCGGGACTGGCTTTGCGCCGCGTGCGACATCCGGCGACGGACTGGTACCTGCGGCTCTACCGGGCGGTAGGCGAAGATTGGCTCTGGGGCTCACGCCTGTTCTTGGCGGAAGTGGACCTGCTGGCGATTATCCGTGACCCCCTGGTTTCGGTCTTGGCCATTCGCGAAGGCGAGCGCGAGATCGGGTTGGTCGAACTCGACTGGCGTGCGCCGCCTGACTGCGAAATCGTGTTCTTCGGGCTGGTTGCGGACAGGCTGGGCCAGGGCCTTGGCCGGTGGGCGATGGCAGAGGTGCAAAGGCTGGCGTTCGCCGCGGGCGCATCCCGGCTCTGGCTCCATACCTGCACATTGGACCATCCGGCAGCGGTCGAATTCTATCAGGCCCAGGGCTTCCGCGCGTTCAAGCGTGAGTTAGAGATCATGGAGGACCCGCGGCTGGCGGGCCTGACGCGCCGGGACGCAGGCGCGTATCACCCGATCATCCAGGCTTAGACTTCAACCGCAGACGGCAGCCAGCCCACATCTAGGCGGCGGACGCCAGCGCCGACACGCCGGAGCGTAACGCCGGCGCAGCGCCCAGCAACCGGCAAATCGCCCAAGTCAATTCGGCCCGGTTCAGCGTATAGAAATGGAAATCCCGCACGCCTTCCGCCTGCAGGCGCCGGCAAAGCTCTGCAGAATGGGTTGCCGCGACCAGTTGCCGACTTTCAGCGTCCTCGTCGAGATCCGCATACAGCCGCGCCATCCAGCCCGGAATGCTGGCGCCGCACATCTGGGCAAACCGGCTGGCGGTGGCGAAATTCGTAATCGGCATAATGCCCGGCACCAAGGGAACGTCGATGCCTGCAGCGCTTAAGCGGTCGCGGAAACGCAGGTATACGTCGGCGTCGAAAAAGAACTGGGTGATCGCCCGCGATGCACCGGCGTCGATCTTGCGCTTCAGGTAGTCGATTTCGAACGCCGGGCTCGGAGCTGCCGGATGCGTCTCGGGATAGGCCGCAACCGAGAGTTCAAAATCCGCAACCTTGCGCAGCCCTTCAACCAGGTTGACCGCATAAGCGTATCCATCCGCCTGCGGCACATACGCCGCGCCCATCGTCGCCGGATCGCCGCGCAAGGCCACCAGGTGGCGGATGCCAGCGTCCCAGTAGGATCGCGCGATCTCATCGATCTCCGCGCGGGTAGCGGCGACGCAAGTAAGATGCGCCGCTGGCTCCAAGTCCGTTTCCCTGCGGATGCGGGTGACCGTCGCATGGGTTCGCTCGCGCGTCGACCCGCCGGCGCCATATGTTACCGAGACAAAGCGTGGCGCCAGCGGCGCCAAGCGATTGATGGTCGCCCACAGGGACTCCTCGGCCTTTTCCGTCTTTGGCGGAAAGAACTCGAAGGAAACACCGATTTTTGCAGGATCCGTTGGTGACATTGGCTTCTCTGTCGAACTTTGCATTTTTCCGATTGCTTGGGCAGCCAGCCTAGAGCCAGGGCGAGGTGCCGACCCGGCGGCGAGGTGACAGGGAATTGCTGTCGGCAGGATGGTCAGCTGTCCAAATCTTGACGGTCAGCGGGTCGCCCGGCAACTCCTCGCCCGATACGAACCGCAACCCGCATTGCTGGAACCACGTCCGCACTTCGCTGTCTTTAAACCCCAGCCGGCGATGCGCATGGCGAGTCCGCAGTTCTTCGCGGGTATGGTGCGCGAAATCAACAATGATTGTGCGGCCGCCGGTTTTCAGCACGCGCGAAGCTTCCGCCACGACACGCTCCGGCGCGTCCGCGAAATGCAGCACCAGGTGCACAGTAACCAAATCGACCGACTGGTCTGCCAGAGGCAGTGCGTACATGTCGCCGAGCCTCAGGCTGGCGGAGGAGAGGCCAGCGCCGGTAATTCGGTCTCGCGCCAAGGCCAGCATATCCCGCGAGTTGTCGATGCCGATCGCTTGCCGGACCCGCGGCGCGAGCAGGGCCAGCACCTCGCCGGTGCCGGTGCCGATATCCAGTAGGCTATCGTACGCCCCGCTCGGCACCTGGCGCAACAGCATGGTATCCACCTGGCTGGCGTCTATGTGCAACCGGCGGATCGCATCCCAGGTGCTGGCATGCGCTTCGAAATAGGCGTCGGCCTCGGCCCGGCGTTTGCTGCGGACCTGTTCCAGGCGGCTGCGGTCCAGCAGCAAGGTTGGATCGTCCGCAGGCACCAATGACAAAGCCGCTGAAGTCACCGGATTCTCCAGACGCTCAAGACGGTAAAACGTCCAGTTTCCCTCGCGCATCGGTATCAACAGCCCTGCATCCGCCAGGATCTTCAGGTGCCGCGACACCCGCGGCTGGCTTTGCCCCAAAATCTGGGTGATCTCGGAAACCGCTAGTTCTCCCTCGGCGCAGAGGCACAGGATGCGCAGCCGGGTCGGCTCGGCAACCGCCTTCAGCGAATCGACGAGCGTCATCATCAACCAGCAATACCTTTCGTCACAACCGCGTCACCAGGACAAACAGAAAAGCACATAACAATATAAAGATATCATTATGTGTGTTGTCCTTGCAACATATTTGTCCCCTCCTAAAGTCTAGTGGGGCTGGCTGGCGCTCCGAGCAGGCCCAGCGTTGGCAAATGGCCCTGGGTATGATAGCAAATTACCAATACTTCCGAGTTATCGTGTTTGCCGTTCGGATTACTTCGTGTCGGCGACGATACGTCCTGTTAAAGGTTGTTAGGGATGGGTTGGTTCCAATCGCTGCATGGTACAGTGCGTCGCGGGCTTCTGGTCGCGGCGGTGGGCGGGTTGCTGGGCGGTTGCGCCGCGGACAAGCCCAACCAAGTGTTTGACCCGTTCGAAACCGTGAACCGTCACGTGTTCGCGTTTAACGACGCCGTCGATACAGCTATCGCCCGCCCCATAGCCGTGGTTTACCGCGATTTGGCGCCGCGCCCGGCCAAGATGGTGGTCAGCAATTTTCTCAGCAACCTGACCCTGCCCCTGACCATGATCCATGACCTGCTGCAAGGCAAACCGGATCGGGCCCAGGTCGCATTTGGCCGGTTCTTCATGAACACCATTTTGGGCGTTGGAGGCATCTTTGACGTTGCGACGCCACATGGCCTGAAATTCCATCAGGAAGACATGGGACAAACCCTGGCGGTGCATGGGTCCGGCGCTGGCCCATACCTGGTGCTGCCGTTGTTGGGTCCATCCAGCGCGCGCGACGGTATTGGCGACTTGATCGACTGGGTCATTGATCCGGTCAATGTTGTCACCCGCATTCCAAAGCACGGTGGTGACGCCTTCCGGTATGGCCGCACCGGCGCCTCTACCCTGGTCCGTCGCGAAGAATTGCTGGAGCCGCTGGACGCGCTGCATCAATCGCTCGATTATTACGCGGCCGTACGGTCCGCTTACGCCCAAAAACGGCGGATAGACATTGTCGACGGCATGGACAACCCCGCCAACAAAGGCGTTGACCCCTTTAAGGCTGCCGAAGAAGCCGGCAAAGCGAAATAGGCCGCCGAGGCATCAACCATCCGCACCGCCATCGGTGCCATGGACGGACGGGAGCCGCAATTGAATGCTTGTTCCCCGTCCGAGGACGCTATTTATCGTCACCTCACCATTGTGGGCGGCGATGACGCGCTGAACAAACGCCAAGCCGAACCCATGCCCCTGCTCGGTTGGTGTCAGCGGTTGGATCCTGGTGCGGCGCAATCGCTGAAGGGTAGCCCAATCCATTCCGGCCCCGTCATCCCGCACCGTAATGACAACCAGCGGGCCAAGCGCAACCTCCAACCAGATTTGACCTCCTGGCGGCGTGAATTTGACAGCATTGTGAACGAGATCGACCACCGCTTGCTGCAGCAGGCTGGCGCTTCCAGGAACGACAAAATCGTCTTGGCGCGTCGCCGAAGGCGCGCTTTCGCGGCCGACGTGCAGGATCAGGTTTTTGGCCATCACCAATGGCATAGCCCATTCTGCCGCTTGCGAGATTATGTCGTGCGGCCGGACCGATTCCCCGGCCCCCAAAGCGAGCGCGCAGGCAGCGCCAATTTCCAGCAAACCATCGAACACCGTTAACAGATGTTCGCCGCTGGTCCGAATAGCGCGGGCAAAGTCACGGTATTGCTCCGGCGCATGGTTAATCGGCCCCAGAGCCTCCTGCTCAATTGACCGGGCAAATCCGATCATGGCAGCCAAGGGTGTGCGCATTTCATGACCGACTTCGGCCATAAGCTGCCGGTCAGGTGGCAGCCCCCAGGGCCGCCCCGGCTCTGCTATGCCGTCCTCAGATGCTGCCTGGCATTGCCATGCCGCACGATGCAGGGCGTGGATGAGCACCGAGCTATCCCAAGGCGGCCCGGGCAACAGGTCATCCGAGCCAAAGGCAAACGCCTGCCGGATATAGGACGGTTGGCGCACCGCCGTTGCCTCGCCCGCAATCAGAACCGGGATGCCCGGCATGTTCGCCTTCAGATTGGCCGCATCGACACAGGCCCGCTCCGGACTGCGCCGCGCATCAATCATCATAAAAGCCAGGCCCCCCTGGCCCGCAGAGTGAGAATCCGTACAGGCGGACAACGCCTCCGGCAAAGACCCAAAGGCTATTACCGCGACGGGCGGATTCGCCGCGCAGACGGCATCGCGAACAGACCCCGCAAACTCCGGATCGGCGCTGATCGCCCCCCCGGCGATTGTTGCCGTAGCACCATGATCGTACGGGCTTTGCTGCAGCATCCGCGCGGCAGGCTCGAGGTCAGGCATCGCTTTCCTCCTTGGACGGCGCAACCGTGGCTGACACTATGCTGCACCAGCGAAAATCTCGACCTGGTGCAAGCGGCAGTACTTGACGAACGGGATGCAGCCCGCGTACTGCCCACCGGCGCAACGGTATAACCGCACCAGTAAATCAACCGTTAACAGTCAGCCGCCCCCATAGTCATTTCGCAAGCTGGAGGGCGCAAGTTGTGAGGACCTATGGCAGATCAGATCAAACGCGTGGTGTTGGCCTATTCCGGCGGACTGGATACGTCGGTCATTCTCAAGTGGCTCCAGGAAGAATACCGGTGCGAGGTGGTGACCTTCACCGCCGACCTCGGCCAGGGCGAGGAGCTGGAGCCCGCGCGCAAGAAGGCCGAAATGGCCGGTGTGCGCCAGATCTTCATCGATGACCTGCGCGAGGAATTCGTGCGCGACTTCGTGTTCCCGATGTTCCGGGCCAATGCCCTGTACGAAGGGGTCTATCTGCTTGGCACCTCAATTGCGCGCCCACTGATCGCAAAGCGCCAGATCGAGATTGCCAACATGGTAGGCGCGGATGCCGTGAGCCATGGCGCAACCGGCAAGGGCAACGACCAGGTGCGGTTCGAGTTGGGGTATTATGCCCTGAAACCCGACATCAAGGTGATCGCACCCTGGCGCGAATGGAAACTGAACTCGCGCAGCAAGCTGATCGAATTTGCCGAAAAGCACCAGATTCCGATCGCAAAGGACAAGCGTGGCGAGGCGCCGTACTCCACCGACGCCAACCTTCTGCATATCTCTTACGAGGGCAAGGTCCTGGAGGACCCGTGGGTTGAGCCGGATGAAGACATGTTCACCCGCTCGGTCGCGCCGGAGAACGCGCCTGATGTCCCGCAATATGTCGAAATCGACTTCGAGCATGGCGACCCGGTCGCCATCGATGGCGTGGGCATGTCGCCCGCATCCCTGCTGGCCAAGCTGAACGAACTGGGTGGCGCGCACGGCATCGGCCGGCTGGACCTGGTGGAAAACCGGTTTGTCGGCATGAAGTCGCGCGGCGTATACGAAACGCCAGGCGGTACGATCCTGATAGAGGCGCGCCGAGCCGTGGAATCTCTATGCCTGGACCGGGGCGCCATGCATCTTAAAGACGAACTGATGCCACGCTATGCCGAACTGATTTACAATGGCTTCTGGTTCTCGCCGGAACGCGAAATGTTGCAGGCCCTGATCGACGAAAGCCAGAAGCGAGTGCGCGGCACGGCGCGTGTTAAGTTGTTCAAAGGCCATGTGCGCACGGTCGGACGCAAATCCCCCACCACCCTCTACAACCCCGAACTCGCCACGTTCGAGGCGGACACAGTATATGACCAGCGCGATGCGGCTGGGTTTATCAAACTCAACGCCCTGCGCCTGCGGCTACGGGGCATGGTGCAAAAGGGTTAGCCTCAATCTCTGGCCTGCGCCATTCACGCGCGTTGCATCGTGATGGCGACGGCCCTAGGTTAGGGCATCCAGATTGGAATGACCTGATCCGCAGCTGCCCCCGCAGGGAGGTTGGCAGCCGGAGGAGTCGGCCCATTAACCAGCGCCCCCGCAATAGGGTTTGCCGCAAACCGTTGTTGGCCGCTTATGCCAGCAACGCTCCTCGGCTCATCCCGGTCCAATTGGACCGGAATAAAGCGGGCTGGCGCTACAGATAGAAAAGGAGATTTATCATGAATTCGGAAAAGCGCTTGAGCGGCAAGAAGGTCGCCATCATCGTCGCAAATGGTTTCCAGGAAACCCACATGACGGAAGTGCAGAAAACCCTGACGCAGGAAGGCGCAGCGTCTTCCGTGATTTCCAATGAAGTCGGCGTCGTTAACGGCTGGCACGAGGATTCCTGGGGTCACAATTTCTTCGTCGACAGTGGCCTGAACAAGGTTCTGCCCAGCCAATACGACGCGCTGCTTGTGCCAGGTGGTGAGCGCAGCCTGCAATCGCTCGGGATGAACGCCCACGCCAAGCGCATCCTGAAGGGCATGGTCGATTCCGGTAAGCCGGTTGGCCTGCTTGGCCGCGGCGCAACCCTGCTGATCGCCGCTGAATGCGCGGCGGGCCGCAGCGTTACCGGCAATCCGGTCGTTGCCGATGCGGTGAATCAGGCCGGCGGCATCTGGAAGGACGAGGCCGTCGTTGTCGATGGCACTGTGTTTTCCAGCGCTGGAACAGACGCCCTTGCTGAGTTCACGGAAGCTTTTGTCGAAGCCATCGCGCTTGGCCCGATCGAGGAAAGCGAAGCGGCCTAAGCCTTCGCTTTTTGACCGATAGCGCGGTGGGTTCGTCTTGCCTGCCGCCCTTATAGCCCTGGTTCGCGGCGATCACTGCCGGAACTGGGGCTTTTGCTTTTGCGCAAGGTGAGCTGGCCAAAATCCTTGGTTCGGGGGTCGCAACGCCTTAGAGTATCGGTCAAACACAACACACGAAGCTGTCGTGGAGGACCGATGCCAACCCCCGAAACGCAACACCTGGACATGCGCGGCTTCCGGCTGCCCTATCGCCGCGCCGGCGCCGGCCCGACCGTGCTGTTCCTGCACGGTGCCGGCGGCTCCAGCGGCTGGACGCCCTGGCACGACGCACTTTCCCAACACGTCGACCTGATCGCGCCAGAGCATCCGGGCTGGGATAGCGCGGAGACGCCGGACTGGCTCGACCACACCACCGACCTCGCCTTTTTCTATCTGGACGTGATGGAAGCGCTGGACCTTCGGAACGTGCATCTGGTCGGCCATTCGCTCGGTGGCTGGACAGCGGCGGAGGTGGCGATCCGCAACACCTCGCGCCTGGCCAGCCTGACGCTGCTCTGTGCCGTCGGCCTGCACGTGGATGGCATGCTGGCGGCGGACGGCTTCCTGTTGCAGCCGGAGGAGCGGGTTAAGTCGCTCGTGCACGCAAAACAGCATCAGGAGATGATGCTGCAGCGGGCGATGGACCCCGACCTGCTGGACCTGAACCTGAAAAACAGCCAGATCGCCGCCAAGCTGCTGTGGCAGCCGCGCAACTACAACCCGCAACTGCGCAAGTGGCTGCACCGCGTGGACGTGCCGACCCTGCTGCTGTGGGGTGCGAACGATCAGGTCGCGCCGCCGGCCATCGCCGACGCCTATGAGCAACTGATCCCGAACACGAAAAAGGTCGTCCTCGACGAGTGCGGCCACATCCCGCCGATGGAGCAGACCCAGGCCTTCCTGCAAACGCTCACCGGTTTTGTGAAGGAGAACGCAGCATGAAGTTCTTCAACTTCCACCTGATGCCCTACGCCGCCGCCGACCTGGACGCGATCGAGAAGAACGGATCGGCCTGGGTGACCTTTTCCAACAGCCACTACGATCCGGAGAAGGGCGCGGAGCTTTACCACAACTACCTGGACGAGCTGGAATACGCCGAGGAGCTGGGCTTTGACGGCGTCTGCCTGAACGAGCACCACCAGACCGCCTATGGCATGATGCCGGTGCCGGGCCTGCTGGCCGGTGCGCTGGCGCGCTCGCTGAAGAAGATCAAGCTGGCGGTGCTGGGCCGCGCCTTGCCGCTGGTCTCGAACCCGCTCACCATCGCCGAAGAGTACGCGATGCTCGATAACCTGACACGCGGCCGCTTCATCGCCGGCTTCGTGCGCGGCATCGGCGCGGAATACCACGCCATGGGCGTCAATCCCGGCTTCAGTCACGAGCGTTTCCACGAGGCCCACGACCTGATCATGCAGGCCTGGACCCGGCCCGGCCCGTTCGAGTTCGTCGGCAAGCACTATCACATGCGCTATGTGAACCCATGGCCGCGCCCCTACCAGGACCCGCACCCGCCGATCTGGGTGCCGAGCCAGGGCTCCGCCGATACGATCAAGTGGGCGGCGAAGATGGGCTATACCTATTGCCAGACCCTCTCGCCCATCGCCGTCGTCGCCGGCTTCTTCCAGATGTACCGCGACGCGGCGGAGGCGGCAGGCAAGCCGGCCACCAACGATCAACTGGCCTGGTCGAACTCGATCTACATCGCCGAGACGGACGAGAAGGCTTTGCGCGAGGCGAAGCCGCACCTGGAGGCGCTCTCCAACCGCTTCCTGAAAATGCCGATCGAGATGCTGCTGCCGCCGGGATACACCAGCGTCGAGTCGATGAAGCGCATCCGCGCCGCCAAAGTGGTCGGCAAGGTGCAGACGGCGGAAGACCTGGTGAATTCCGGTGTCGTGCTGGTCGGCAGCCCGAACACGGTGCGGGAGAAGCTGGAGGAATATCAGGAACTGGCCGGCTTCAACACCTCGCTGACCAAGACCCAGTTCGGCACCATGCCCAGCTCTCAGGCACGGACCAATGCTGCGGCAATCGCAGAGGAAATCCTGCCCTATTTCCGGGCAAAAGCCTCAACGAAGGCAGCGGCGGAATAAAGCCGTCCAGGCGCGAGCATTGGTGCTTTCGCTCGCGCCATCCCTGCTTTAGAGTTCAGCCCGTCAGACGAAATATATCTGGGAGACGGGAGACCACAATGAAACGCATCGTAACTCTGGCTGCCGCGGCAATCGTGTTCGCCGGCGCATCCGCCAGCGCACAAACCGTGAAGGTCGGCCTGTTCGCCGAACCTTCGGCGATGGACCCGCACTATCACAACCTGGGTCCGAACAACGCATTTTCCAGCAATGTCTATGAGGCCCTGATCCTCCAGGACGAGAACCAGAAGCTGATGCCGGGTCTGGCTGTGTCCTGGAAGCCGATCAACGACACGACCTGGGAATTCAAACTGCGCCAGGGCGTGAAGTTCCACGACGGCAGCGAATTCAACGCCGACGACGTTATCTTCACCTATGAGCGCGCACCGAACGTACCCAACAGCCCATCCAGTTTCGGCACGTACCTGAAGGGCAAGTCCTTCAAAAAAATAGATGATTTCACCGTGCACGCGATCACGGAAAAGCCGTACCCACTGATGCCTGTCGATCTCAGCCAGATCGTCATCATCTCGAACGAAGTGGGCAAAGACGTTACCACCTCGCAGTTCAATTCCGGCGAGGCGGCAATCGGCACAGGCCAGTACAAGTTCGTCGAATGGAAGCCCGGCGATACCATCCTGATCGAGCGGAATGACAATTATTGGGGTGGAAAGCCCGCGTTTGAGAAGGTCGAAGTCAAGCCGATCAAATCGAACCCGTCGCGTGTCGCAGCCTTGCTGGCCGGCGACGTTGACTTCATCGACAACGTGCCAACCGCGGATATTGAGCGCCTGAAGGGTGACAGCAATATCGTGCTCTCCAGCGGCATTTCCAACCGTGTGATCTATCTGCACATGGACCGTTTCCGGGATGATTCTCCGTACATCACCGGCACCAACGGCAAGAACCCGCTGAACGACCTGCGCGTGCGCAAGGCAATCTCCAAGGCGATCAACCGCGAGGCTATCGTCGCCCGCGTGATGGAAGGCGTCGCCATCCCCGCCGGTCAGTTGCTGCCGCCCGGTTTCTTCGGCACGTCCGACAAAGTCAAGCCAGAGCCCTATGATCCGGAAGGCGCCAAGAAGCTGCTGGCGGAAGCCGGTTATCCGAATGGCTTCGGCATGACAATCCACGGCCCGAACGACCGGTATATCAACGACGCCAAGATCGCCCAGGCCATCGGCCAGATGCTGACCCGCGTCGGTATCGACATGAAGGTCGAGACCATGCCGAAGAGCGTGTTCTTCAGCTCTGCCAGCAGCGGCGGCCCGGACAAAACGCCGAAATACTCGTTCATCCTGGTCGGCTGGGGCTCCGGCACCGGCGAAGCATCGTCAGCGCTGAAATCATTGATCCATACCAAGGATTCCGCCGCTGGCTTCGGTGCCTCAAACCGTGGCCGCTATAGCAATCCGGAAGTCGACAAGCTGATCGAGCAAGCGCTTGCGACCGTCGATGACGCCAAGCGCGAGATGTTGCTGGCGCAGGCGACGGAGATCGCCATGAACGATCTGGGGATCATCCCGCTGCACTACCAGGTCAACACCTGGGCGACGCGCAAAGCGGCTGGCCTGAAATACCTGCCGCGCACCGATGAGCGGACCCAGATTGGCTCCCTGGTAAAAGAGTAGGCCGAATTGGGCGCAGACTCGGACCCTATGCCATCCGGGTCTGCGCCCCTTTCCCCTCAGGCGATTTTCCCACCATTCCTGATTGACGAGGGGCCAAACGCATGTGGGCCTACCTGACCAGGCGGCTTGCCCAAGCCATCGCCGTTGTGTTCGTCATGGCGGTGATCGTGTTTTTTGGCGTCAACGTCATCGGCAACCCTGTCGACATCCTGATCAACCCCGAATTCACCGAGGCCGAATACCAGGAGGCAATCCGCGCCCTGGGATTGCACCTGCCCCTGCACGAGCAGTTCTTCGTCTTCCTTGGCAACGCGCTGGAAGGTGATCTCGGCATCTCGTTTGTCTGGGGAGAACCGGCCCTGCAACTCATCGCCCAGCGGCTGCCGGCGACGCTGGAGCTGGCCGGCGCGGCGATGTTCCTGTCTATCGTGCTGGGCGTGCCGTTGGGCATGTATGCCGGCTCGAAACCGCATTCCTGGGTCAGCAAGTCCATCGTCTCCAGCTCGATCCTGGGCTTCTCGCTGCCGACCTTCTGGGTTGGCATCATGATGATCATGGTGTTTGCCGTGATGCTGGGCATCCTGCCATCGACCGGTCGCGGCGACACAGTGCTGGTGTTCGGCATCGAATGGAGCTTCCTCACCTGGAACGGCCTGACGCACCTGGCCATGCCCGCCGTCAATCTGGCCCTGACCAATATTGCCCTGGTCATCCGCCTGTCCCGCGCCGGCACCCGCGAAGTCATGCTGCAGGACTATATCAAGTTCGCCCGCGCCAAGGGGTTGAGCCAGCGGCGCATTACCCTGGTGCACGTGCTGAAAAACACCCTGATCCCGGTGGTAACGGTGCTGGGCCTGGAATTGGGCTCGCTGATTGCGTTCTCCGTCGTGACCGAGACCGTGTTCGCCTGGCCCGGCATGGGCAAGCTGATCATCGAGTCGATCCAGGTGCTGGACCGCCCCGTCGTCGTCGCCTACCTGATGTTGACCGTGCTGCTGTTCGTTTCGATCAACTTCCTCGTCGACGTCATCTATTCACTGCTGGACCCGCGGGTTCGCGTTTCGGGAGCCCGATGACATGAACGGCGAACCGACCAAAACTCCCGAGCCCAACGCAACGCCCGCGCCGGCCTCAGCCGAACCGGCCCAACCCGCGCGGCTCGCGCCCGCGACCGTAGTGGAAACGCCGTTCCAGCGCTTTCTCTCCGAATATTGCGAAAGCAAGATCGCGGTTGTTGCCTTCTTCGTCTTCCTTGCGATCCTGTTCGTTGCGGTCTTTGCCCCCGTTATCTCACCGCAAAACCCATACGACCTGGGCCAGATCGACATTATGGACGGGCGCCTCGCGCCGGGCGATACCACGTTCGACGGCGCGACCACCTACTGGCTCGGCACAGACGATCAAGGCCGGGACATGGTATCCGCCATCTTCTATGGCCTGCGGATCAGCCTGGCGGTCGGGGCGCTCAGCGGCGTCATCGCGCTGATGCTGGGCGCGATCGTCGGCCTCACCGCCGCCTATTTCGGCGGCAAGATCGAGGCGGCGATCATGCGGCTGGTCGATCTGCAACTGTCGTTTCCGGCCATCCTGGTGGCGCTGATGCTGCTGGCGATCCTGGGCAAAGGCGTCGACAAGATCATTATCGCCCTGGTGATCGTGCAATGGGCCTATTACGCCCGCACTGTCCGCGCCAGCGCCCTGGTGGAGCGCGAACGCGAGTACATCGCGGCCGCCAAGGCACTGGGCCTCAGTTCCTGGCGAATTCTGCTGCGCCATCTGCTGCCGAACGTGCTGCCGCCGCTGATCGTCGTTGGCACCGTGCAGATCGCCAGCGCCATTGCCCTGGAGGCTACCCTATCCTTCCTCGGCATCGGCCTGCCGATCACCGAGCCCTCGCTTGGCCTCCTGATCGCCAACGGCTTCGACTACATGCTGACCGGCAAATACTGGATCAGCTTCTTCCCGGGGATTGCGCTGCTGGTGACGATTGTGTCGATCAACCTGATCGGCGACCAGTTGCGGGACGTGCTGAACCCGAGGTTGCGGCGTTAGGGGCGGCTTAAAACCCGCACATTTTTGGAAACGCCGCCCAGGTTAGACCGGTCATTCCGTTCGCGCCGGCGCCGTCACCAAACATCGTCGCGGCCACTAGTGCAGCCGTCATAAAGAGCACGGGCAGTACGACGTAGAGTACGGTTTGCATAAAGGACTTTCGCAGCAGGTTTCGCGCCGAGGTTATGCGCGGATAGCAGGCAGTGCAATCCTCGACATCGCTTCCAAGTCACCTCTCGACATCGGTATTTAACATAATTATATTAAATTGCCATGGATGATGACGCCTTCGAGTGGGACGACGACAAACGCGAGCGGAACCGCGCCAAGCACGATGTCGATTTCGAGCTGATTCACGACTTCGAATCGGATGCCGCGGTCACTCGCGAAGATGTGCGCCTCGAATACAGCGAGGTCAGATATGTTTCGATTGGGCCGGTCTATGGGCGGCTATACGTCATTGTCTGGACGGTCAGAGAGGGCCGGCAGCGTTTGATCAGTATGCGCAAGGCCAACGCGAGAGAAGGAGGCCTCTATGAGCGAGCAAAAGAGCTACATTGATGCCGACGGCGATGCGGTTGAACTGGATGAGCAGTTCTTTCGCGAAGCACGGCGTGGACGCCCGCCATTGCCGGCGAGCGAGCGCAAGCGGCAGGTGACCATGATGCTGGATCCTGACGTGCTGGAACACTTCCAGAAACAGGGCCGCGGCTGGCAGACACGCATCAACGCGGCCTTGCGCAAGGTGGCGGGGCTCTCCTAGGCTGGCGGGCAACGTTATCTGAGGAACCGCCCCATGCCGCTGGACCATGCCTCTCTGCGAGAGACTCTCCCCATCACCTGCCGCAACGTGCAGCCGCTCGGGACCAAGGGGCGGCCGCCGACGGATGTGCCGGAGTGGATCTGGCAGGTCGATCACCCCTACCTGCACGGGCATTTCGCGCCAATCAAGACGGAGATGAGTGCGGACCGGCTGGAGGTCGTGGCGGGCGAAATTCCGAAGGATCTCTGCGGCGCGTATTACCGCAACGGGCCGAACCAGGCGCATCCGCCGAAGAACCTGTACCATTATTACGACGGCGACGGCATGCTGCACGCCATCTATTTCCGCGACGGCAAGGCCTGGTATGCCTCCAAATGGGTGCGGACCATGGCGTTTGAGAAAGAGGCCGAGGCCGGACACGCGATCTGGCCGGGGATGGCGGGGCCGTTCGATTTCTCGCTGCCGGGCTCGCCGATCAAGGACAACTCGAACACCGACGTGATCTTCTACAACGGCCAGCTTCTCAGCCTCTGGTATCAGGCGGGCGTGCCCTATGCCATCGACCCGTTCACGCTGGAGACCAAGGGCGCGGAGGATTTCGGCGGCAGGCTGCGCCACACGCTCTCCGCCCACTCCAAGACCGACCCGCGCACGGGTGAGCTGATCTATTTCGACTATGGCAACAAGCCGCCCTACATGACCTATGGCGTGGCGAATGCGAAGGGCGAACTGGTGCATGAGGTGCCCATCGACCTGCCCGGCCCGCGCCTGCCGCATGACATGGGCCTGACACCCAACTACGCGATCCTGCACGACCTGCCCTTCTTCCAGGACGAGAAGATTTTCGCCGAAACCAAGAAACGCCGCCTGCGCTTCCACCATGACGTGCCGGCGCGCTTCGGCGTGATCCCGCGCTATGGCCGAAGCGAGGATGTGCGCTGGTTCGAGGCGGAGCCGTGCTACATCCTGCACGTGGTCAATTGCTGGGAGGATGGCGACTGGGTGGTGATGGACGGCTGCCGGCAGACCGACCCCTCCTCCTACAAGCGCGATCCGGAGAACGGGCCGCTCGCCAGCATGATCGCGCAGCGGCACCGCACCCATGTGCTCTATCGCTGGCGCTTCAACATGAAAACAGGCGAGGTGCGGGAGCACGCCATCGACGACCTGAACACCGAATTCCCGATGGTGAACCCGAACTATCTGGGGCTGAAATCGCGCTATTCGTTCAACCAATACCTGCCCCTGGTGGATCACACGCCGGGCAGCATCACCGGCCACTGCCAGACCTTCGACGCGCTGGTGAAGTACGACACCGAGACCGGCGCGCGCCAACGCTGGGATTATGGCGAGGGCTGCTATGGCAACGAGACGCCGTTCGCGCCCAAGGTGGGGGCCACTGCGGACGACCCGGAGGACGATGGCTACCTCGTCACCTTCGTGACCGACACCGGCGACTGGCAGAGCGAGTGCCATGTGTTCGATGCCAAGGACATCGAGCAGGGGCCGATCGCCCGGATCAAGATCCCCCAACGCATCCCCACCGGCTTCCACTGCGCCTGGGTCAAGGGCGAGGACCTGGGCTGGAGCTAACCTGTTTCCCGGCCGCCGCGGAGCGGTGAGCCGGGATCGCCCTATCTCGCGAACACGGGCGGGGCGGTGTTCGAAGGATGACACCGGCCCCGGATGGCGGCTCCGCCACCTCCGGGGATCGGGATACCCGCTCCGGGGATCGAGGGATGGAATAATGACACAAACCCTCTGCTTCGACCTCGACGGCACCCTGACCGACCCAAAGCCAGGGATCACCAATTGCATTCGTTACGCGCTGGAGCGGCTGGACTGCCCCGCCCCCGCCGCAGACGACCTCACCTGGTGCATCGGTCCGTCATTGCTGGGCAGCTTCGAGACCCTGCTGGGCGACCACCACCTCGCAACCCGGGCGCTGGCGCTCTACCGCGAGCGCTTCGGCGATATCGGCCTGTTTGAGAACGCTGTCTATCCGGGCATTGCCGACGTGCTGGCCGCAAGCCAGGCCGCCGGCCACCGCCTGCTGGTCGCCACCAGCAAACCCACCGTCTACGCCACCCGCATCATCGACCATTTCGGCCTCTCCGCCTATTTCGAGGCCGTCTGCGGCTCCGAACTGGATGGCACCCGCGCCGATCATCGGGTTTGATAGCGGCCTTCAGGCCGGCTATCGTCACCGGCACCGATCCGAACCCGCTGCGAAAGACACACCCATGACCGACGACCTCTGGAAACTCTCCGCCACCGACATGCGCAAGGGGATCGACGCCAAAGACTTTTCCGCCGTCGAGGTCATGACCTCGGTCATTGGCCGGACGCACACGACCAACCCCAAGCTCAACGCCGTCGTCTATGACTATTCCGACAAGGCCATCGCCAAGGCCGAACGGGCCGACGAAGCCCTGGCCCGGGGTGAGCATTGGGGGCCGCTGCACGGCATTCCGGTGACGATCAAGGTCAATGTCGATTACGAGGGCACGCCCAACACCAACGGCCTGCCGGCGCTGGCGCACAATATTGCGCCGGGCAACTCGCCCGTGGTGCAGAACCTGCTGAACGCGGGCGCGATCATCTTCGGCAAAACCAACACGCCTGAGCTTTCCATGCGCGGGACGACCGACAACCCGCTGCACGGCCTGACCAAGAACCCCTGGGACGAGCGCGCCTCACCTGGCGGCTCCTCCGGCGGGGCGAGTTCGGCCTGTGCCGCCGGCATGGGGCCGATCCACCATGGCAACGATATCGCGGGCTCGCTGCGTATCCCGGCCTCGGCCTGCGGGCTGGCGACGGTGAAGTCCGGCCTGGGCCGGGTGCCGGCCTTCAACCCCAGCGCCGGGGCGGAGCGCGGCCTGCTCAGCCAATTGATGAGCGTGCAGGGCGCAATCTGCCGCGAGGTGCGCGACGTCCGCTTCGCCACCAAGGTCATGGCCGCCCGCGACGTGCGCGACCCCTGGTGGGCGCCGGTGCCGTTCGAAGGCCCGGCGCTGCCCGGGCCGATCAAGGTCGCCGTGACCAAGGAGAGCTATGGCTACCCCATCCATCCGGAGATCGTCGCCAGCATCGACCGCGCCGCCGGTTATCTGCGCAACGCCGGCTATCAGGTAGAGGAGGTCGAAACCCCGTCGATCAAGCCCGCCGTCGATGCCTGGCTCGACGCCGTCACGCTGGAACTCAAAGAGACCCTCGGCCCCGTCGCCGACCAGCACGGCAGCAAGACCATTCAGGACATTTTCGACGCCTATTACCGCTTTGGCAAAATGGTCGACTACAAGGGCTATATGCAGGCCGTTGCCAACCGCAGCGCCATGGTGCGCGCCTGGGCAACCTTCCTGGAGGAATGGCCGCTGGTGCTCTCACCCTTCTTCATGCGTCCGATGTACGACTATGACCATGACGAGACGTTCGATGGCGTGCGCGATGTGTTCGACGCGATGATGTACTCATACTCGATCAACTACATGGGCCTGCCCGCCGGCAACATCTCCATCGGCCTGATCGAAGGCCGCCCCTCCGGCGTACAGATCATCGGCCAGCGCTTCCGCGAGGACATGATCCTGGATGCGATGCAGGTGGTCGAGGACCAGGTCGGCATCATGGCCCACCAATTGTGGGAGCGGATGTAGGGTAATACCAACGGCAATTGAAGTGGACTCATCG